>NZ_JBEZLL010000007.1:0-300247 GCF_040652135.1 Streptomyces sp. NPDC048295 | reverse complement strand
CTCGGGGGTGTGGTTGCTGTCCGGCTCAGGGAGTGCGCCGGACGACGGGTATCGGGGGTGTGGTTGCTGTCCGGCTCAGGGAGTGCGCCGGACGACGGGTATCGGGGGTGTGGTTGCTGTCCGGCTCAGGGAGTGCGCCGGACGACCGGCATCGGCGGCGTGGCTGCTCTCCGGCTCAGCCGCATCTCCTGCGCGGCTTCCTCGGGGTGGCGCGCCCGCCAGTACGGGTTGTCGTGCGGAAGGCCGCCGCTGACCCGCCCGTACATCCCGAACACCATCAGCATCAGACCGACCACGAAGCTGAACAGCACGTTCTGGATGCGGAAGGCGAGGAAGTTGTAGTCGGTCTCCAGCAGCGCGAGATTGACGAAGCCGCTGAGGATGAAGGCGATGCCCAGAATCATGTTGAGCGACGAGGCGAAGTTGCCGCCGATCACCATCCCGATGAACAGGAGCAGGCCGACGCAGATGGACAGGACGCTCAGCGCCCCATTGGTGTTGAGGCCCGCGACGGTGGCCCCGCCGGTGTTGAAGAAGCCGATCTTGTCGATCAGCCCCAGGACACCGAAGGCGAGCAGCACCAGACCCATCAGCCCTGCCCCGACCCGGTAGACGCTGCTGAGCCGGTGATCGACCGGCAGATGCTTGTCGAGTTGCGTTGCCTTGCGGCGGCGAGGGGCCCGTCGCCCCGTGGTGTGCAGCACGTGGGTGGCCATGCCGGTCGCCTCCTTCGGGCGTACTACCAGGATCCGCCCATGGCGATGGCACCGCACACCAGAGCCCCCGGAAGGTCACGGCGCGCAGCCGGTACGGCTCAGGCGCCCGCCCCGCGCTCCTCACGGATCTCGGAGACCACCCGCGCGGCCGCCCGCCGTACCGCCTCGGTCTCGGTCAGGAAGTGCCAGTAGTCGGGGTGACGCCCGTCGAGCGCGGCGACGGCGCGGTCCAGCCGGGCCACGGCGTCGTCCAGCGGACGGGCGTGGCGCGGATCGGGCGTGCTGCGGCCGTCCATGGCCAGGCGCTGCGCGTCGCGGACCGCGAACCGGGTCCGCTGTATCTCCTGCTGCGGGTCCTTGGCCACCTCGTCCAGCCGGTGCAGCCGGTCACCGGCCGCGGACACCGCCTCGTCCGTGGCGTTCAGCAGGGCGCGGACCGTGCTCAGCCGGGACGTCGCATCGGCCCACCGCTGCTCGTCCCGGGCCCGGGCGGCCTCCTTCAGCTTCTCCTCGGCCTGCCGCACATTGACGGCCGCCTGCTCGGGCACGGGCTGGAGATCCTGCCAGCACGCCGCGGAGAAGCGCCGCCGCAACTCGCTCAGCACCGGCTCCACCGAGCCCGCCCGGGTCGTCAACGCCTGGGCCCGCGTACGCAACGACACCAGCCGGTGGTCGATCTCGGCGGCGCGCTCGGGCAGCTTCTCCGCCTCGGACCGCACCGCCTCGGCATCACGCAGCACCCGGTCGGCACGCTCCAGGGTCTCGGCGACGCCGTGCCGGCCGGCGCCCTGGTTGAGCTTGGTCAGCTCGGGGGCGAGGGCCGCCAGCCGGGCGGCGAGATCATCCGCCCGCAGCCCGGACGCACGCACCGCGTCGAGAGCGTTGCTCGCACCGAGCAGCGCCTGCCGGGCCCGCTCCACGGCGGGCGCGAGCCGGGCGAGCTGCGTCTCCGCGCTGCCCAGCAGCGGACCGAGCCCCTGCGCGAACCGGTCCAGCTCGGTCTTGACCCGCACCAGCTCGTCCTTGGCCGCGGCCAGCTCCGACCGTGCGCGAGCGGCGACCGACGGCTCCAGATCGTCCCGGTCCAGGTCGTGGGCGTCGACCGCGGTGATGTACGTGTGGCTGACCTCGTCGATCCGTCGCCCCAGGGCGTCGAAGTCGGCTACGGCCTTGCGGGCGGAGGGCGAGCTGTCCACCGCGGTGATCGTCTCGATCGAGATCCGCAGATCGCGCTGGGCCGTGTCCAGCTCGTAGAAGGCCGACGCGGCGGCATCCTTCGCGGCCTGCGCCTCGGCGCGCTGACTCTCCCCGCGCCCGCCGAACCAGCGCCTCGTACCACCACCCGCGAAAGCGGCCGGCAACGCGGCGGCGAGCAGCGGCACCGGCAACAGCACCAGCACGACGACATCCCTGACGGCGGAAGCCCCACCCGCTCTTGCCCGCGGCCGCGCGTGTGTCGCCGTCACATCCCTCTCCCGTGCCGTTTCGCCCTGCCCGGTACATTCTCCCACCAGGTAAGGACGAACACACGGGCCGGTTAGTTCGCGCTTCGGACCGTGATGTGGCCGTTGTCGCTCCGGGCCTTCACCACATGACTGCTGCCGTCGCTGCGCGGCACGTCCACCGAGGTGTGCCCGTTGTCGGCGGAGGCGTCCACCGCGTACGCCACGGGGCCGCCCGGAAGATCGATGGTGATCGCCCCGTTGTCGCTCACGGTGTCCACGCGATCCGGCACGGCCGTGAACCCCAGCCGGATGCTGCCGTTGTCCGACCGCGCGGACACGGACTTGGCCGAGACCCGCTCGGTGACGATGGCACCGTTGTCGCTGGCCAGCTTGAGCGGTCCGGTGGAGTCCCTGACGGTCACCCTGCCGTTGTCGGCGGTGAGTGTGAGCGGCGTACGGAAGCCGGAGGCGACGATCTCCCCGTCGTCCCCCTCCACGACCACCGTCACCCCGCGCGGCACCTTGACCTGATGCTGCGCGGCACAGTTGCTGATCAACGCCTTGCACTTCACCCCGAGCGTGAGCGTGTCGTCCTGCATCCCCCACTGCGGCTCGGGCCCGTTCCCGAACGCCACCCACCCGTCGACACGGCGGGTCACCTCGACCTTCCGTACATCGGCCGGCACGAGCTCCAGTGCGGACTGCCCGGAACGGATGGTCAGCGTCTTCCCGCTCAACTCGAAGGACTTGTGCTCGGCGGGTGCGCCGCTCACATCCGTACTGCCACAACCGGAAAGAACAAGAGCCAGAAGCACGGCCCCACCGGACGCGATGAGAGTGCGGGTACGGACTGCCACGATGATCTTTCCCCCAGGTCGTACGGCGGATGCTCCGATACTGCGACCCTCACCGTACGTACGGCCCCGCCCCCGCCAGAATCCGGACGGCTACCGTACGCGGGGTGGGGATAACCCCCGCACGGCCCCTTTCCGCCCCGCCCTCTGCCCCGCTCTCCGCCCTGATCTCTGCCCCGCCCTCTGCCTCGCCGTCCTCTCTCGGGCCGGCGTCCCGTCCGCTGCCGCCGGGGATCGTTTGTGACCACGGGCCGCAGTCCATGTACGCTGTTGCCTCATCCACGGGTGCGTAGCTCAGGGGTAGAGCGCTGCTCTTACAAAGCAGATGTCGGCGGTTCGAAACCGTCCGCGCCCACCAGTGCGAAGGCCCCCGCAGCTCATCGCTGCGGGGGCCTTTGACGGTAGAGGCTGACGGCAGTCTCACTCGGGACGGCGCCGGCGGAGCAGTCGGTCCATGTGCCCCATCGCCTCCCTCCGACGCTCGTCGGAGACGTGTGTGTGGATGTTCACGGTGACGGCGATCTGCGAGTGCCCCAGGATCTCCATCACGACCCGCGCCGGCATCCCTGCGGCGAACAGGAGCGTCGCGCACCCGTGCCGGGTTGACGTGGCTCGGGACCGTGATGTGTCTGTAGACCTCGCGGGCGACGAACCTCTTGAGGCACCGCATGATGTCCTTGGTGGACATGCCCTCAGCCATGCGTCTGGCGACGTGGTCCCGAGTTCGTTGGTCGTGCCGCATGCGGACCGGGACGATGGTGTAGAGGGCGCTGTTGGCGTTGGGGTCCCCGCCGCGGTTGATGCGATGACGGTTGGTCCGGCCGGACGAGGCGGGGATCGGAGCGGCCCCGCACAGGTGCGCGAAGGATGCTTCGGACCGGAGCCGGCCGGGGTTGTCTCCTGCGGTGATCAGCAGCTGGCCGGCCGTCTCCGTGCCTACCCCGGGCGGTGCGACGAGGCTGGGTGCCGCCCGGGTCGCGAGGGGAGCCAGGTCCGCGTCCGAGTACGTCGTCGAGCACGACGGAACCGACGCCCTCGCCATGCGGAATGCCGGGGCCGAGTTCATGCAGGCCCTCGCAGCCGGTGAACGGCCCGACATCGACGGGCACTCGGCCGCCTACCAGACCATCAAGGCCCTGCCCGACGGCCAGGACGACACCGACATCGAGGTGTCGACCGCCCGCCGTGACCGGTACTTCGCAGCCCTCGACGCCGCGAAGCAGGCCGAGGAGGAGAAGCGGGCCGCGGCCGGCCTCCTCCTCGACGAAATCGGGACCGGCCGCCGGGCCGAGTGCGAGCGCCGCACGGTAGCGACCCGCACGGTCCGCACTGACGACGCAGCACAGACGCCCCGCCACCGACTCGGTGACGGGGCGTCGACACGCTCGGACGACGGTCACGGGGCCTGGTACCGCGACACGTCCGTGATCTTGCACGTCACCTTGCCCGACGTCGCGTCCAGGCCCTGCGCCTGCGTCACCAACTTCTGCCCTGGTGCCAGGTTGTTCGTCGCGGCCATGCCCTCGCCGAGGCGGTCGCCCTTGGCGTTCACGAACTCCACGGACACGATGTAGTTCGCCTTCTCGTCAGAGTGGTTGACGATCTCCACGTCCGCCGCCGGCCACGTAGTCGACGAATTCACCGTGCATCCGGTGATCTTGACATCACCCTCCGGACCCTTATCCGCAGGCTTCTCGGCCGGCTTCTCCGCCTTGTCCGCCTCCGCCGGGGCGCCCTTCTCAGAGCCCTTCGCGGCAGGGGAGTGCCCCGTCGCGCTGCCCTCGGTCGTCGAACCGATGCTCGCCAACCCCACCACCACGGCGCCGCACCCGCCGAGGACCACCAGGCCCCCGATGACGGACAAGGTGACGATCAGCCCGGTCCTCGACTTCTTCGGCGGGGGCATCGGCGCACCCCACCCCGGGCCCGGCTGCGGCGGATACTGCCCCGGCTGCTGCTGCCACTGCTGAGGCTGCTGGCCGGGCTGCGGCGGGTACGACATGGAATCCCCCCATGGGACGGTCGGGTCATGAAGGGTCACCGTACGACCCGTCCGGAATGCATAACCTTAAAAGTGGACAGATCGTGACGACATTGTGAACGGTCACCACACGTACGGCCCGCCGCCACACCTCTCCGCTCAACCCGGGCCGCTCGCACCGCCCGCATCACCCAGGCCACCCGGAGTGAGGTCGCGGGGAGGCTGCGTCCGTTGGACCCTGAAAAGGCACGCCTGTACTCGCAGATCCAAGGAGAAATCCATGCGTACCAACAAGGTGTTCGCGGTTCTCGGCTCAGCTCTGGTCGTCGGCAGCCTGGCAGTCGCACCGGCGCTCACCTCACAGGCGTCGGCTGCTCCCAAACCCGCGCAGGCAGTTGCCGCGCATGACGTTGTCACCGATTCCTACCGGGACGGCTACCGCCAAGGCTTCCGGAACGGATTCGCGGACGCGCGGGACGACTGCCACCGCAGTTCCGGGCGTGAGTTCCAGCAGAACCAGCACCAGGACCATCGTTGGGCGCGGGGTTACGCCGACGGCTACAGCGACGGCTACGACCGAGGCTTCGACCGGTTCTGTTAGCGGCCTTCGCCGACAGGCTGCGCAATACGTGGCCGACCCATCGACGCATCGGGGTCCCCGCAGGGCGCTGCGGGGACCTTCAGGCAGATATCCGGACGACGCCCGTCGTCACTCCGACGACGCCCTGTTCTTCCCCGCCGCGATCTGGCCGGCTGTCTCCCCCGTCACGCCCATGCGCTCACCGATCGCCCGGAACGTATATCCCTGCCCCTGGCTGTGATGACCGCCTGCTGACGCACATCAGCCGGCACCCGGTGCAGCTCAGGCCACTTCCGGAGCAGCTCCGAGCACGCCGCGGTCCACCGCGGGAACGACGGGCGCCCTGCTGGGCTTGACCGGTCGTGCCCGTACTGCCGCGGGCAGCCTCGCCGCCGGAGGGTATGAGCGGGGGCCGAACCGGTCGGGTTGCGTGCCGCGCTGAAGTCGGTGCAGTGCAAGGCGTAGCGGGCAACGCGAAAGGCTCAGGGTGGCGGTCCCCGGGCCTTTCTGTGTCGACGGTGCCGCGACGCGTACGCGGCGACGGGTGGCGGGTTCCCCGACCTGTTCAGTCTGCCGTCTCAGCGGCTCGCAGCGAACGCATCGCAGAACGCGCGCTATCTGCACGGCAGTTCACTCGGCCGAGTGACCACACCAAGCCTTGCCCACACCACGGGAGCACCCCCGGCCGCACGCTGCGCCGTCCGCCGCACCGGCCACTATCGTCGCCCCGGCACCCGTACGACGCGCAACCGTACGACCGGGCGGGCCGAGCGTCGTGCGCGCGCCCAGGTACAACCATCCGTACGCCCCATCTGTCACACCTTGCACAGACCTACGTACGGAGTGCCATCGTGAAACCCGCTGCTGTCCTGCTCGCCGCTGCCGCGCTGCTCGCCCTGACCGCCTGCTCGGCCGAGGAGAAGGACGTCACGAAGCCCGCACCGAAGGAGACGGCCGTCGACCACTCGGCCGCCGAGAAGGCTGCGGGCATTCCGCCGGCCCCGACCGGTAACGACCGTGACGCATACCTGGACGCAATCGCGGCTGTTGACCCGCAGATCATCGTGGACGAGCAGAAGGCGATCGACGCCGGCCGGAATCAGTGCTCCTCGCTCGCCGGTGGCGGCGCCAAGGTGGACTGGCTCGCAGCGCAGCGGTTCGGGAACGACGGCAGGCCGTTGACGGACGCGCAGGGGAAGCAGCTGAACGCCGCGCTGCGTAAAACGCTCTGCCCGAAGTGACATCGCCCGCCGTTATCGATCTGTGATCCAATCAAGGCGACCCCGGCCCTGCTAGTGAACGAGCGTCTAACCACGGAGGGTGAAAGACAGCGGCGGATACGCCGGGCCGCCATCGCGGGTGGTACCACGGCCACCTGTGCGGCCGCGCTCATCGCCGTCAAGGGCGTTGCGGGGGTCGCCCGCGGCGTCCCCTGGTTGATCGTGGTGCCGCTCACCGTGGTGTGCGGTGCCTTCGCCGGCTCGGCGGGGGCGAGGACCGGCCGCGAGAACGCCATCAGTGCGGAGACGCTCGGACCCGGTGAGAGGCTGATCAGCACCTACACCGTGCGGCCGCCGTTCACGCCCGGGCGGGGCCCGACCCCGTACGAGAACCCGCCCTTCCAACTGCTGCTGACCTCCCGGCGCCTCCAGCTCTGGGAGCACTCCAACCTGCTGTGGGCTCACCCCTGGGCCGAACTGCGCCTGGCTGTCGACGGGCCGCGCCTGAAGATCTACCACCGGGGTGAGGAGGCGGGCTTCATGATCCTCGAACCCCCGGGCACGCCCCTGGAGATCCAGCTCGCGGCCCGCCGCCTGGGCGCGTCCTGACGGCGACCAGACCTTCGGCCGAAGGCCGTCGGGCCCCTTGATGACCGAGTTGGACTTGCGCTCGGGCGCCAGGCTCAGCCTCGGTGCCTATTCAGCAGGGCCGTCATCGCACCGCTCTTCTGAAACGGGTGTCGCAGGTTCGAATCCTGCCGGGGCACCAGGCAGTGGCCCCGGAGTGATCCGGGGCCTCTTGCGTTTCAGGGGCCTGTTGGATGATGGGGGCAACGGTCGGCGTTCGCATGCCGATTCAGGGGTACGTTCGTCGGCTGGGCGTAGGGGGGCAGGTGGTGTCGCAGGGGCGGGATCGGTCCTTTCTCGACAGCAACGGCTGGACGGTGGTGCGTCTCGTCGCGGCTGTGTGGGGAGCTGCCAGTAGCAGCAGTGCGGCGTGGGTGCGTGTGGTGTGGCTGGTGATCGGTGCTGGGACCGCCTGGGACCTGGTGCGGGATCTGGTTGGGCGACGCCGGCAGGGCGGGTCCTGGGGCGCCGACGTCCGTGACTGACATCGCGGACAACCGCAGGAAGGGAGAGGGCGGCAACACCACCGCACCGGCCCGGAATCAGCGCATCCCTCAGACACTCGTTGTCCTGGTCATTGTCCAGTGCACCAACGATCGCCGTCGTTCACCGCCAGTCAGCCGTCAAACCAGACGACCAGGCGGACGCCCTCGTCGCCATGCAGGTTCGCCAGCGTTCGCATGACCGACCAGATGGAACCCCATTCGTCGTCGGGCACGGCATGCTTCCGCTGCAGGCGGCCGATGCGGAAGAGCCGGTCGCCGTCCGGCCACTTGGTGTTCTCGGGGAAGACGCTGCCCGCGCAGTAGAGGTGCCGGACATCGGTGAGGCCGGAGAGTTCGGCAAAGCGACTGAGGCCGGTGTTCTGTCCGTGCAACTTCCAGCTGCCGTCGGGGCTCCGGCGGTACTCGTGGACACAGCCATCGACCTCGTTTGCGGCCTCGTCCCAGTCGGCGGCTGCTAGCTCCGCCCAGGAGATCCAGGACTCGCCATGCAGCTCATCACTCCAGGGCTCGAAGTGAGCGAGGACCTCTTGTGACACGTCATGGGGGAGGCCGCGGTGACTGGCAAGTGCGCGGAAGGTGGTGTCGCGGACACCGAACAGCGACCCGAAGGCGACGTAGGAGCGCCCGTTGTAGAGATGCGCGAGGTCGATGGCCCCGAACCAACTGCGGTCGTCCTCGTCCAGCCAGCGATCCCAGCGGCACTCGATGAACCCGTGTATGTCTGTCCCCATACCCCGGAATTGTTCTTTGCCGACGTGAGGCGGGCGACGGAATTTCCGGCTCCGTGCCGGCCCCGCGTGCGGCCTCTCGGGGCACGTCTTCCCCACAGGTGCGTCCCGAGAGCACCCACCAGCGGAGAAACGGCAGCTCAGACGTAACAGGGGGGAACCTTCTCCGAATCTGCTGCCCTCAGGGCGAGCAGATGGCACGGTCGAACTCACAAAGCAGATGCCGGCGGTCCGAAACCGTCCGCGCCCACCAGTGCGATGGCCCCTGGAATCCGCCGATCATGGTTGGGACCTTTGGCATCTGCTTCTGACATCAACGGACATGGCCACCCGCAGCCGGGACGCTGCGGCTTCAGTGTGCGGTCGGGGTGGCGCACGCGGGTCGACGGTGGTGGCCTCCGGGCTGAGGGTGGTTCTTCATCCGGCGGGGGCTAGCGAACAGTGGCGAATCCCCGTACTCGGCCTGATCGCCGGATCAGCGCGGTACGTTTCCCGAGTTCGGCCTCTCCTCGCCCATGTTCCTCTGCTCGTGCCGAGCAGTGGTCCCGATGCGTTCGGGAAGGATGTGAGGAAGGTGCTGAACGATGGTTCGACCGAAGAAGTGCAGGAAGCGCCGGCAGTTAGACCACGGATCCGGCTGGTTGCAGCTGTTCGTGAACCTGCTGGCGGCGGTCACGGCCATCGCGGGCTGTGTACAACAGTTCGTGCACTAGCAAATGAGTGCCGTACTGGGGAAGTTCCGGACGATTGGTCGGGGGGAGTGAGCCCGACCGCTTCGTAGTCGGCCGGGCTCACACCGTGTCCCGCACACGAAGCCCGGCTTCGGCTGACTCCGGAGCCGGGTTTTGTGGTTTCGCGGGCGTCCTGGGCCGCCCGCCACTCGGAGGCGAGTGGCTGACCTGCATGGCTGATGGTACAAGCGTCGCTTTGGCCGACACCCTTCCTTGACACGTTCTCGCAGGTCACTGGGGTGGCGCGTGATCATGCCCAAAGTCGGCGCGGCATGGCGCGCACACGGCGATTCGGTTTCGACTCTGCGTTGGTGCAGGTCACAGCCCTGGGCAGTGGCGCGAAAGTGCGGCGCCGGGTAGCGAAGGGTGGCGAAGAACGCGCAGCCGATGTGGAACGCGAGGTGTGGCGCGGGCGGGAGCCGTACCCGGCGCACCGTGGTGTGACGCCCGGCAGCTGCCGCAGCGAGCAGCCACTGCTGTCTTTCGGTGCCCTGGGAGGCATGGCTGCTTCCCAGGGCGCCGTTCAGGCGTTGGGGCGCTTGCCGTGGTTGGCGTTCTTCTTCTTGCGGGCGCGGCGCTTGTTTCCTCGCTTGGCCATGATCTGCCTCCCTCACCTGGGGCTTTCGGGCCTCCGTCAGCTTAGGTCCGGGCCGCGTCGGCCGCATCAGCGGTGTGGGTGAGGGCCTCGATGAGCCAGGTGAAGGCCGGCGTCGGGGCATCCGGGGGTGGCCAGGAGTTGATCACGGCGAGCAGGTGGAGGTAGCGACTGCGGCGGGGGTCGTTCACCGCCTTGAGGTAGGGCAGCAGGGGGCGGTCGGTGGTGTCGGCGTACTCGGCCTTGATCGCCTCGACGATCGGGGCGGCCCGGGGTGACGTCGGGGCGGTGCCCGCCTGCAGGGCCGGGGTGACACGGGCGTGGATCATCGCGGCGGGGTCGGGGCGGGTGAGGTCGGGGGTCACGTGGTCGGTCAGGCGGCGGACGAGGGCGGCGAACTCCGGGGACCGGATCAGTCCGGCCAACTCGATCCAGGCCTCGACCTGTTCGGTGGCGGGGTTCTCGGGCAGCTCCGGAGTCATCGAGCGCATGATTCCGGCGAACCCCGGGGCTGCGTCCGGTCCGCCGAACGCGGTGGTGAGGAAGTCGTCGATCAGGTGGCGGCGTTCGTGCTCGGAGAGTCGGGCCAGTTCGTGCATGGGTTCCAGCTCCTCAGGTGGGGAACCGTGCCTGGCCGCCGCCGTCAGCACCGCGCGCCGCATCCGCAGCGTACGGATCTGCACCGTCAGCGCCCGGGCGTGCGCCGCGGCGACCTCGGGCAGGGGGAGTTCGCGGTCGACGACCTTGCGGATCGTGGGAAGGTCCAGGCCCAGTTCGCGCAGCGTCCGGACCAGGCGGAGGCGTGCCACGGCGTCGGGGGCGTAGAGGCGGTAGCCGGCGGGGCTGCGGGTGGCGGGGGACACGATCCCGCGGTCGGAGTAGAAGCGGACGGTCTTCACCGTCAGCCCGGTCCGCCTGGCCAGATCCCCGATCGGGAGGAGCGCGTCGCCGTTCATGCCCGTAACCATCGGGCCTCCCCCTGCGGGAGAGTCAAGCCAGGAGCCGCCGTAACGTGTCTTGTTCACGTCAGCACCGTCCCAGGGGGGATACATGTCGTACGGCTATCCGCCGCCCCAGCCCGGTCAGGAACCCCAGCCGGGCCAGCAGCCCCAGCCCGGCCAGCAGCCCCAGCAGCCGCCTTCGCCGTATGCGCAGTGGCCGCAGCCCGGTCCCGGGGCGTACGGCCATCCGCAGCCGCCGAGGAGTTCCCGTACCGGGCTGATCGTCACCCTGTCCGTGATCGGCGGGGTGGTCCTTCTGCTCGCGGCCGGTGTGCTGATCGCCGTGACGAGCGGGGGCGGCCCGTCGACGGCGGCCAAGTCGAAGCCGTCGGCGGCGGAGTCCGCGAAGAGCGGGGCGCCCACGACGGGCGGGCCCTCCGACACGCCCACCGGGCTGCCGGCTCTCGAAGGTACGGACGCCGAGGGCGATGTGCGGATCACCCGGTGCGAGGTGGACTCGCTGACCGAGTGGCCGGACGCGGACGTGGAGGTCGTCAACCACTCCGACGCCCAGGCGTCCTACATCGTGTCCGTGGAGTTCGTGGACGGCGACGGCACGCGCCGCGCCTCCGGGCTGGCGACGGCAACCGACCTGGCGGCCGGTCAGAAGTCGGTGCAGAAGGCACAGGGGCTGGGGAAGGTTCCGGGCAAGATGACCTGCAAGGTCGCGGAGGTGACGCGGCTTCCTTCGTCGTAGCGTGCCGATCCGGGGGCGGTGCCCGGCCGGGCGGGAGCGCGGACCGTGCGCCGCCGCCCGGGGCATCACCCGTACGGGCGCGTCCGAGTGGCCGCACGGGAGGGCGCCACGCAGGGTCGGTTCTGTTCCGCAGTCCCGATCCGGCCAAGGAGTTCCGATGGCACACTCAGCGCCCGCGCCCGGTCCGGCCCCGGCAGGTTCCGCCGGCCAGGGGGACGTCAACCCCTGGGCAGCCGGCGGGATCATGTTCGCCGGTGTCCTGCTGCTCGTCGACGGTGTCCTCGGAGTGATCAAGGGCATCACCGGCATCGCGTCCGACGACGTGTACGCGCACGTCAGGAACTACACCTTCAAGTTCGATGTGAGCTCCTGGGGGTGGATCCACCTCGTACTCGGCATCGTGCTCGGAGTCGTCGGCTGGGGCATCCTCAAGGGCGCCGACTGGGCCCGTGCCACGGGTGTGGCGCTCGCGGCCATCAGCCTGATCATCAACTTCATCTGGCTGCCGTACCAGCCGGTCTGGGCGCTCGTCTCCGTCGCCATCGACGGGTTCGTGATCTGGGCCCTGTGCACGGGCGAATCGAAGGCGGTCATCTGAACGGGGACGGCGGACGGTGCCGATGGCCGGAGGCAGACGTGGAACTCGCCGCTCTTGCCGCCGAGGCGTACGTCTACGGCTGTCCGCTGGTCCGTGATCTGTCGGTGGTCGAGGGCTTCATGCACACGGGCTTCGGTCCGCTGCCGCCCACACCCTTCAACCACTTCGCGCACGCGGACCGGTCGTCGTCGGCGGACATGCCCTCCATGTCCGCCGACGACACCGTCCGTTCCGTCGTCCATCTCGATCTCTCCGGTGGACCGGTGCTGCTGCGCCTTCCCCGCACGGACGGAGCGGACGGTGCGTACTGCGTGTTCCAGTTCGTCGATGCCTGGACCAACAACTTCGCGTACGTCGGCCGCCGTGCCGGCCACGCCCGCGCCGGGGAGTGGTTCATCGCTCCCCCGGGCTGGGCGGGCAGCGTGCCCGACGGTGTGCTCGGGGTGATCGACGCACCCACCTCCGTCGTCTCGGTCATCGGGCGCGACATCTGTGACGGCTTCGGCGGTCCCGAAGACCCCGCACGGGGCCGCGCGCTCCAGGAGCAGATGGGCGTCACATACGTCGAACCGGGCACGCACCGTACGGGACTGCCCGCCCCCGACCCCGATGTCCCGGAGGCGCTGAGGTTCTTCGAGCGGCTCAGGGTGTGGATGGCCGACTTTCCGCCGTCCGCGCCCGACCAGGCGTACCAGGACCGGTTCCAGCCGTTGGGGCTGCTGGAGGAGGGACCCTCGCCGTACACCCGCGCCGGTCCCGCCCTCGTAGGGGCGCTGACCGAGGGCGCGGCGCGGGGAAGGGCGTGGGTGGAGGAGACGGGCCGGGCCGCTGCGGCGCGCGGGGGGTGGGCGCTGGATCCGCATCTCCACGACTACAACCTCGACCACTACGGTGTCGGAACCGTCGACTCCCCGGAGTGGCGGATCGCCGACCGGGAGGCGTCCTACCGGACCAGGGCGGTCGCGGCGCGGGGCTCGCTGTGGGGCGTGCACGGTTACGAGGCGGTGTGCGCCCGCACCTCCAGCGACGCCGGGGGCGAGCGGCTGGACGGGGCCCGCTCCTACGTGCTGCGCTTCGAGGGCCCGCCGCCGGCGGCGGGCTGGTCCCTGGCCGTGTACGACCTGGCCGGCCGGCGGATCGGCGAGGCCCTGGCGGGGCGCGTTCCGGTGTACGGGGAGCAGGGAGGTCCGTCGGCCGTGCGCATCGGGCGGGAGCGGCCGGACGACCCGGATTCGGCGGACGCGAACCGGCTGTCCGTGCCCGACGGGGAGTTCCGCCTCGTGCTCAGGCTCTGCGCACCGGGGCCCGGGATCCTCGACGGGACGTACGCGTTGCCCGCCGTCGAACGGACTCGGTGAGGAGGGGGGAGGCGGCCGGACCGGGCGGAGGCGGGACGGTTGTCAGTGGTGCGGTTCACACTGGAGACATGTGCCGCAGCATCAAGACCCTTCGTCCGCCCGCCATCCCCGAAGAAGCCACCGAGGAGGAGATCCGGGCCGCCGCCCTGCAGTTCGTGCGCAAGGTGTCCGGCTTCCGAGCTCCGGCCGCGCACAACCAGGAGGTGTTCGACCGGGCCGTCGAAGAGATCACCGAGGCGACCGTCAGACTCCTGGACGGGCTGGAGATCAGGGGCGCGGTCAGGACGCCGTAGTGGCCGTCGCGCCCGCCGGTGCGGCGGCCACCTCCGCCGCCGGGCGGCGTATGAGATACGCGGCCAGGGCGCCCGCCACGAACAGGGCGAGGACCGAGACGGCCGTGCCCACCCACGTCGCGCCCAGCCACTGGCCGCCGAAGTAGCCGAGGCCCACGCTGTAGCCGGCCCAGGCCACGCCCGCCAGCGCCGACCAGGGCAGGAATTCCTTGACCTTGCGATGGGCGGCGCCCGCTCCCAGGGAGACCACCGAGCGCCCGGCCGGGGCGAAGCGGGCGATGATGACGAGGATGCCGCCGCCCCGGGCGAGGGCGGCGCCGAGGCGTTCCTGCGCGGCGGTGAGGCGGCGGGAGCGGGCGATGGCCCGGTCCAGGCGTTCCCCGCCGCGCCAGGCCAGCCGGTACGCGACGAGGTCGCCGAGCACCGAGGCGGTGGCCGCGCAGAGGATCAGGGCGAGCAGTGAGGGGACCTCGGTCACCTGCCCGGCGGCGCCCGCGCCCGCGACGGTCGTCGAACCGGCGGCGGCAGCGGTGGCGGCGGTGATCACCAGGACCCCGCTGGGCAGCAGGGGCAGAAAGACGTCCAGGAGCACCGAAAGGGCGACCACGGCGTAGATCCATGGGCTGCCGGTCAGCGCGCCCACACTCTCAAGCACCTACTACTCCCCGATTCGGAACAACGCCGCGACGTCGCAGGGGAGCGGCAGGAGCGGCAGGGTCAGCTGTACAGCGTACGCCTGGCGTTCATCCGGTGATCCACAAATACGAGCGATGTTGGGAACCTCACGTACACCCGGAAATGGGAAGCCTCGGTTCCGGGCGCACGCCCGGATGTACGTGAGGAACGGCCCGCGTCGGCCCCGGCGGAGCGGTCCGTGGGCGGCGGAGCGATCGCGTACGGATCAGACCGTCACGGGCGGTGCCTGCTCGGGCGCGCGGTCCTTGTCGTACTCCGCGCCGCTCCGGCCGAACAGCCGGCCCAGCGCCAGTGCGCCGGGGCCGGTGAACACCAGCAGGAGGAACGCCCAGCAGAAGACGGCCGAGGGCTCACCGCCGTTCTGCAGCGGGAACAGCGCCTCGGGCTGGTGGACCTTGAAGTAGGCGTAGGCCATGGAGCCCGAGCAGATCAGCGCGGCGAGACGGGTGCCGAGCCCGAGCATCACGAGGATGCCGCCGACGAACTGGATGACCGCCGCGTACCAGCCGGGCCAGGTGCCGACGGGTATGGAGCCGCCGTTCATCGCGCCGCCGAGGATGCCGAAGAGCGAGGCGGCGCCGTGGCAGGCGAAGAACAGGCCGATGACGATCCGGAAGAGGCCGAGTGCGTAGGGCTGAGCCTGGTTCAAGCGTGTCTGCATGGGGGGAGGGCTCCTTCGGTCTGGTGGGGACGTGAACCGATTGAGTGCCTCAGATTAGGGAAACCTCACCAATGCTTGCAAGTTCAACATTCTGTCGACGGGCTGAAAATCGCCCTACGGCTGGTGAGTGGATTTCGGCCCGGCACCCTCTTCATCTGCGAACCTCCCTTCGCCGTCTTGGCCTGAACCAATGGCGGCGCAGCTTTCCGGCCATGCGAGGGCGGGGCGTGAGCTGGTTGCTGGACCACTTGCCGCCGCCTCGCCCGGGGCCGGCCGGGGCGTGGGGCCGGTACCGGGCGGGGCGGGGAGCGCGCTGCGTGCGGGTGAGCAGGTCGGCTGTGCGGTGCGGACCCCGGGGCGCCGCCCGGCCCGGGTGCGGGTGCGGTGTCACGCCCCACCGCTTCGCGTGGTGGACCAATGGCGGCAGGAATCGCGGCGGCGGGCCGGTGACCGGGGGGCGGCCGTACGAATCGGGTTCGGCGGGGCCTCCTCGCGGGGCCGGTGGATCTTCCCGGTGCCGGCCGCCGGCCGCCGTCGCCCTCCGGGCCCGCCGGCGGTGCGGGTGTCCGCCGCGAGCGGCCGTACTCGGCCGAAAACGTGCCGATGATTTCGGGGCGGGGTCAGGGGCGGAGCGGGGCCGGGGGCGGGGCGGTGGCGGAGCGCCGCTCCCGCGCCGGGTGGCGCACATGGGTACGGAGCCGCGCGGCATGCGCGGCTCCGTACGGTGTGGAGCGAGGTGGGGGGCGTGGCGGCCCGAGTCCGGTGCTGGGGTCAGCAGTTGTTCAGGACGGACTGCAGGGCGCTCTTCTCGGCCGGGTCGACGGTCAGGTCGTAGTAGTGCTTCACGTGCACCCAGGCCCGTACGTACGTGCACTGGTACGCGGTGCGCGAGGGCAGCCACTTGGCCGGGTCCTTGTCGCCCTTGGCCTGGTTGACGTTGTCCGTGACCGCGATGAGCTGCGGGCGCGTCAGGTCGTTGGCGTACGCCTGGCGCTCGGCGGTCGTCCAGCTGCTGGCGCCCGAGCGCCAGGCCTCGGCGAGCGGGACCATGTGGTCGATGTCCAGGTCGGATGCGGCGGTCCAGGTGGCGCCGTCGTACTCCGAGTACCAAGTGCCGCTGACGGCGGCGCAGCTGGAGTCCTGCGTCACGTTGGTGCCGTCGCGCTTCAGGACGACCTCGCGGGTGTTGCAGGCGCCCGACTGGGTGATCCAGTGCGGGAACTTGTCGCGGCTGTAGCCGCTCGACGAACCCTCCGCGGCGACCGTCAGTTCGCTGAGGTAGGTGCGGGCGGTCGAAGCGGAGACCGGGGTGGGCATGGCCGCCTGGGCCGCGGGGGCGGTGAGCAGACCGGTGGTTGCGGCGAAAGCGGCGGATGCGGCGACAACGGCGATGCGACGCGCGTAGACACCAGACATGCGAACTCCCTTGATGTGGGGGGACCTTGGACGGGTGACCCGTGGGGCCCGGCCATCGTGGCGGTGCCAGGTTTCCGTGGGGTGGGCACCAGGTAACAGGGTGGCGACATGGGCACGTCACATCAAGGGTTTTGGCGAACAGGACTGGAGCGTGGGGGCGTACGTCCGCATCTGCGCGGGCGCACAGGCTGACCCGGCGACAAGTGGACGCCGTGAGCGGCTGGTTCGCGCGTGTGGTCTTGGGCGGACCGGCCGTAGGGTTGCGGCGTGCTGCTACCGGTCAACATCACGCTCGGAGTCGTGCTCGCCGTGCTGCTCGCGGCGGCGGCCACGGTCGCCGCGCTGGCCTCGCTCGGCCGGTCGCGCGAGATCCTGCTCGCCGGGCTGCGGGCGGCGGTCCAACTCGCCGCGGTCTCCCTGCTCATCGGCTGGGTGGTCCACTCGCTGGCGCCGCTGCTCGGGTTCGTGGCGCTGATGTACGCCGTGGCGGTGCGGACCGCGGGCCGCCGGGTCACCCGCAATCGCACCTGGTGGTGGGCGGCACTGCCGATCGCGGCGGGGGTCGCGCCGGTCGTCACGCTGCTGCTGCTCACCGGACTTCTCCCGGTCCGGGGCATCGCGCTGATCCCGGTGACCGGCATCCTCATCGGCGGTGCGCTGACCGCGACCGTGCTCGGCGGGCGGCGGGCGCTGGACGAGCTGACGACCCGGCGGGGAGAGGTGGAGGCGGGGATGGCGCTCGGGCTGCTCGACCGTGAGGCGAGGATGGAGATCGCCCGGCCCGCGGCGTCGGACGCGTTGCTGCCGGGGCTCGATCAGACCCGGACGGTGGGGCTCGTGACCCTGCCGGGTGCCTTCGTGGGCATGCTGCTGGGCGGCGCCTCACCGGTGCAGGCGGGGGCCGTGCAGCTGTTCGTGCTGGTAGCCCTGATGGCCGTGCAGGCGGTGGCCGTCGCGACGGTGCTCGAACTGGTGGCGCGGGGACGGCTGCACCGCGACTGAGGCCGGGGCGCGAGCCGTCGGGGTGCGGCTGTCGTGCGTCGATGTGCAGGGGGATCGAGCCGTCGGGGTGCGGCTGTCGTGCGTCGATGTGCAGAAGGGCCGAGCTGCGGGGTGCGGCTGTTGTGCGTCGACGTGCAGAAGGGCCGAGCTGCGGGATACGGCTATCGCGCGTCGACGTGCAGAAGGATCGAGCCGTCGGGTGCCGCCTCCACCCGGATCCGCGTCAGGTCCTCGACGTGCGCGTCGGGGGAGAGCGCCGCGGCGCGCGGACCGACGCCCACGACCCGCATGCCCGCCGCCCGGCCCGCCGCGATGCCCGCCTCCGAGTCCTCGAAAACGACGCAGTCCGCCGCGGCGAAGCCCAGCCCGGCCGCGCCCTTGAGGAAGCCCTCCGGGTCCGGCTTGCTGGCGCCGACGCTCTCGGCGGTGATGCGGACCTCCGGTATCCGCAGGCCCGACGCGGTCATGCGGGCGCGGGCCAGCGCCTCGTCGGCCGAGGTGACCAGGGCGTGCGGAAGCGCGGCGATCGCGTCCATGAAGGCGGGTGCGCCGCCGACCGGTACGACACCGTCGGTGTCGGCGGTCTCCTCGGCGAGCATGACCCGGTTGTCCGCGTAGTTCTGCTCCATCGGGCGGTCCGGGAGGAGCACCGCCATGGTGGCGTACCCCTGTCGTCCGTGGACGACCTTGAGTGTGGCCTCCGGGTCCAGGCCCTCGCGCAGCGCCCAGCGCCGCCAGCAGCGCTCCACGACGGCGTCGGAGTTCACCAGGGTGCCGTCCATGTCCAGAAGGAGGGCGCGAGCGGTGAGGACGGTGGCCGGCATGGGCGGGCTCCAGGGCGCGGGGAGGCGAAGAAAGGAACAAGCAGCCTCGCCCGCCGGTCAGGGGGTGGCGGGCGGAGGCTACTTTGTTCCATCACGATACAAAAACCGGTCCGAGAAAGCCAATCCCTTCCGTTCCGGGTGGGCCGGTCCCTTCCGTCCGGTCTCTTCCGTCCGAGTCCCTCCGGGTGGCCGACGGGCTGGCCCCGGGGTCAGGAGGGTCCCCGGCCCGTCGTCTCCGCCTCCAGTGCGCGGCGGGTGTTGGGCCCGTACACGCCCGAGGGGTCGCCCTCGATGGACTTGTACGACTGGTAGACGCTGACGGCGTGCTCGACCTGGTTCGAGTAGTCGCCGTCGTCGCGCCCGTGGTACAGCCAGATCTCCTCCAGGCGGCGCTGGAGCTCGGCCACCTCGGGGCCCTGGTCGCCGCGGCGCAGCGCGGGCCCGGCCAGGGAGGCGGGCGGTGCGGCCGAGGCCGGACCGTCGGCGGTCGGCGAGGGCGTGGTCGCGGGCGGTCGTGAGGAGGCGGTGGAAGCGGAGGGGGACGGTGAGGCGCTTGCCGTGGGTGAGGCCGAGGCCGATGCGGATGTGGACGGCGACGCGGGAGCCGATGCGGAGGGCGAGGGCGACGGGGAGGCCTGGGCCGGCTCCGTCGCCCGGACGCTCGCCCCCGGGATGTCGGCCGCCGTGCCGGGCAGTGCCCGTTGCCGGCCCGTGTCCCCGTTGTCGCCCCCGCCGAGGAGCCCGGTCGCGAATGCCGCCGTGCCCACCGCGGCGACCAGGGCCACTCCCGCGGCGACGGCCGCGAAGGGGCGGCGGCGCGGCGGAACGGGTTCCTCATATCCGGCGGGATCGACAGGCGTGACAGGCGTGACAGGTATGACAGGCGCGAAAGGACCAGCAGGGCCGGCAGGACCGTCAGGACCGGCAGAGGCGAAAGGACCGGCAGAGGCGAAAGGGCCGGCCGGGTCCGGCAGCGCACCCGCCGTCGGGCCGCCCGCCGGATCGCCCGTCGGACCCGCCGTCACCGGGCCGAGGAAGAGCGGCATCGTCGCCGCCGCGTCCTCTGAAGGATGCTCCGGCCCCGGCTGCTCCCCGGCGGCCCCCGTCGCGGCCGTGTCGTTCCCCAGCGTCACGTACGGCCGTATCCGCAGGGGATCGAAGTCCTCGGCGGCGGCCATCTCCGCCCGGTCGGCCGCCGACCGCCCGGCCCGGTGCCGCTCGGCGGCGAGGTGCTGCTCGGCGGCCGGCTGCCCGCAGGCGCACGCGGGCCCGGTGCCGGGCGCTCCGTCAGGTCTGCTGCCGATACCGCACTCCGGGCATATATGTCCGGTCATGGTGGACCCCTCCCCTTGATTGCCCTGCGATTATGCAGCTCGCTTCCGGTCCGTACCTGCCCAGCAGGCCATAACCGTACGGAAAGGCCAGGATGGGGATGTAGCGGACCCGAGGAGATGTTCCATGGCCCAGCATCATCCGAGCCCCCCGGCCCCGGACCAGGCCCCCGGTGAAGGGCGCTCCACGCGGTCGGTCCTCGTGCCCATGGGGGCGTTGCTCCTCGGTATGTTCCTGGCCGCACTCGATCAGACCATCGTCTCCACCGCGCTGCCGACCATCGTCAGCGACCTCGGGGGCCTGGAGCATCTCTCCTGGGTGGTCACGGCCTATCTGCTGGCGTCGACCGCCGCGACCCCGCTCTGGGGCAAGCTCGGCGACCAGTACGGACGCAAGAAGCTCTTCCAGGCCGCCATCGTCATCTTCCTCATCGGCTCGGCACTGTGCGGCCTCTCCCAGAACATGCCGCAGCTCATCGGCTTCAGGGCGCTCCAGGGGCTCGGCGGCGGCGGCCTCATGGTGCTCTCGATGGCGATCGTCGGCGATATCGTCGCGCCGCGCGAACGGGGCAAGTACCAGGGCATGTTCGGGGCGGTCTTCGGTACGACGAGTGTCCTCGGGCCGCTCCTCGGCGGACTGTTCACCGAGCACCTCAGCTGGCGCTGGGTCTTCTACATCAACCTGCCGATCGGTGTCGTCGCGCTCCTGGTCATCGCCGCCGCGCTGCACATCCCGGTCCGCGGCACGAAGCACACCATCGACTACCTCGGCACCTTCCTCATCGCCTCCGTCGCCACCTGCATGGTCCTCGTCGCCTCGCTCGGCGGCACCACCTGGGCCTGGGGCTCGGCGCAGATCATCGGTCTCGCCGTCCTGAGCGTGCTGCTGCTGATCGCCTTCGTGCACGTCGAGCGCCGGGCCGCCGAACCCGTCATCCCGCCGAACCTCTTCCGGATCAGGACCTTCAGTCTCGTCGCCGTCATCAGCTTCGTCGTCGGCTTCGCGATGTTCGGCGCGATGACCTATCTGCCGACCTTCCTCCAGGTGGTGCACGGGATCTCGCCGACGATGTCCGGTGTGCACATGCTCCCGATGGTGCTGGGCCTGCTCCTCACCTCGACCGCCTCCGGCCAGATCGTCAGTCGTACCGGCCGCTGGAAGGTCTTCCCGATCGCGGGCACCGGCCTCACCGCCATCGGGCTGCTGCTCCTGCACCGGCTCACGGAGACCAGCAGCACCTGGCAGATGAGCAGTTACTTCTTCGTCTTCGGAGCGGGGCTCGGCCTGGTGATGCAGGTCCTGGTGCTGGTCGTGCAGAACGCCGTCACGTACGAGGACCTCGGCGTCGCCACCTCCGGGGCCACCTTCTTCCGTTCCATCGGTGCCTCGTTCGGCGTCGCCGTCTTCGGCACGATCTTCACCAACCGGCTCACCGAGAAACTGACCGCCGCGCTCGCCGGTCACCCGCTGCCGCCCGGGGCCGGGGTGAACGGGCTGGCCTCCGACCCGCGCGCCATCGGACAACTGCCGCCCGCGCTGCGGCCCGCGGTGCTCCACGCGTACTCGACGTCGATCACGGACGTGTTCCTGTACGCGGCTCCCGTCGTGCTGATCGCCTTCGTCTTCGCCTGGTACCTCAAGGAGGACAGATTGCGCGGCTCGGTGACCGCCCCCGAGGCCACCGAGACCCTGGCGTCGAACCCGGTCGAGCGGTCCTCGTACGACGAATGCGCCCGCGCCCTCTCGGTGCTCGCCACGCGTGCGGGGCGCCGCGAGATCTACGTGAAGATCACCAAGAAGGCGGGGTACGACCTGCTGCCGGCGGCGAGCTGGATGCTGCTGCGCATCAGGCGGCACGGCACGGTCGAACCGGCCATGCTCGCCGACTGCACCCCCGTGCCGCTGCGGGTGATCAGCGACGCGGCCCGTCAGCTGGAGGAACGCGGACTGGTGCGGCGCGTGGGCGTGCAACTGGTGCTCACCGCGGCCGGGGCGGAAGCGGTGGTGAGGCTGGCGGAGGCCCGCGAGGAGTCCATGGCCGAGCTGCTGGGCGACTGGTGGGGGCCGGACCGCCCGACCGATCTGGTCAGGCTCGTGGAGGAACTGACCGCCGAGACGAGCGGGTCGAGCAAGGAACGGCCGCACAGCCCCGAACCGAAGCGGGACCACGCGGCCTGAGTCCGGCGGGTTCTGCTACGGCCTCGCGGACATCGAGGCCGTCGCGGGCAGTTCCTTCGCGAACCAGTGCTCCGCGTACTGCCGCCGGTGGAACGCCGGGACCTCCCGGTAGCCGTGCTTGGCGTACAGCCCCCGCGCCTCGACCAGGTCGTTGCGGGTGTCGAGCCGGAGCGTGCGGACACCGAAGGCGCGCGCCGCGTCCTCGACGGCCGCCAGGAGCAGGCCGCCGCCACCCGTGCCGCGGTGCTCGGGGCGTACGAACACCCGGGTCAGCTCCGCGGTGTCCGCGTCCACCACCAGCAGCCCGGCACAGGCCGCCGCCGCCCCGTCGAACCGGCCGACGACGAACTGACCGGTGGGCGGGACGAGCAGGCCGGCCCCGTCGTCGGTGAGCCCCTCGTCGATCTCCTCGGCGGTGGCGGGCCGCCCCCAATAGCGGCTGGCGACCTCGTCGTAGTAGTCGCGGCGCAGCAGCGAGGCATCGGGCGAGTCGAACGGTTCGGGGGCCAATGTCCAGGTCATGCCGGTCATTCTGACCCGAGCACGATCAAGCGGGCCAACGATTTCACCGGGCACCCGCCGCCGGCGGCACCGTCCGCAGCCGTCGGTTCCGCCGCACCACAAGCACCAGCAACACCGCGGCGACGACCGCCACCAGCAGCGCCCCGAGCAGCGTCAGCACCCAGACGGGCATGCCGCCCACGGTCAGCAGCTCGTTCCTGTACATGTGCCTCCGGTACGGGGTGTCGGTGTCGGCCGCACGCAGCTCGTGATCGCCGTCGATCCGCTCCGGGTGCGGGAACGACTGCTCGATCGCCGTGAGGTACACCGGCTTCCCGCCCGTCAGTCTTTCGAGGTGGCCCGTGCCGTCCGTCACCGACCGGGGATCGATCCGGCCCGCGTACGTCACCTCCGGTGCGTCGCCGCCGATCGGGCCGATCGGCTCCATCCGGTGTGCGGCAAGGACGTACAGGCCGAGCTGCTGGGGCGTCGAGGCGAGCTTCGACAGCCGCATCGGGTAGACCAGCCGCTCGCTGGCGAAGCGCAGCCGCAGTGGTTCGAGCGTGCCCATGAGCGGATTGCCGGTGTCCCGGGGAGCGAGGCGGATCGCGACGTACTCCCACTTCTGGTCGACATAGGGCTTCAGTGCCGTTGCCAGCCGGTCGGGCAGTTCGAAGCCGTTGTCCGACAGCCATCCCTGCAGCGCGTCCGGGTCGGTCGCGGCCAGCCGCGCCACGTCGAAGGGGCCGAGCCGCTCCCGGCCGACCACCTGGACCGACGGTGCCGCGGCCGACGGTGCCGCGGCCGAGTCCCCGACGCCGCCGGAGCCGGCGAACGGCCAGTCGTGCGCGCGGGGCCAGAAGTAGTGCCTGGTCACGAGTTCGGGCTCGGTCAGGACCGAGAGCTCGGAGAAGAGACCGGGATCACCGAGCTCCACGGTCGCGCGGTGCGGCACCGGCATGATCCAGGCCGCCTCGGGAGCGTTCCCGCGGACCGTGAGCCGCATGACGATCTGCTCGGTCCGGCCGTCCCAGTCGACCACCGATGTCTCCCGGCCGACGGCGACCTGCGAATCCCTGCTCGGGACCATCGCCCCGCAGCCACAGGCGTACGCCGGACTGATCAGCGACCCCAGCTGCAGTGACACCAGCACCAGCAGCAGAGACAGCGCACGTGTCGTCCACGCGCGCCCCTCGTCCCGCACACTCCGCTTCACCCTTGTGTGCCGCATCTGTCGTCCGCCTCCCCCGTGATCGACAACACGGGAGGGGACGTACGAACCGGAGTTCCGGTTCCGGCCATGAATGCGCACCCGCCGGCCCGGCACGCCCGCCCGCTCGGACATCCATTCGGATAAAAGCGGAATGGCGGTCAAGTGGAGAGAGGACCGATTGGGACTGTCTCGTAGGGCAATGCGATGGTTTCACGGCACGCCCGGATCGAGGCACGGGTACCGGAACGGCGGGAGGGTCGGCGCAGCGTGGCGAATGCAGAGCACAGTGTGCGCACAGACGTGATGACGGGGGCGAGGACCGGGACGGCCCGGGCTCTGCTCTGGCTGGTCGTGGCGGCTCTGGCCGTACGGCAGATGGCGGTGGTGCTGAGACAGCCGCCGGGCGAACGGCTCACCGGTCTGGAGACCTGGATCGGCGGGAGCGGGGTCCTGCATACGACGGGCCCGCTGTACGAAAGCGACCGGTTCACCGGCACCCCGTTCGCCGGACTGGTGCTGAAACCGCTGACCCGCATCGCCGAACAGAGCCTGGGTGTCGCCTGGACCTTCGGCTCGCTGCTGCTGGTCGCCGCGCTGGGCATCGTCGCCGCCCGCGCGCTGCCGGGACCGGTCTCCCGCCGTACCGCGCTGTTGGCCGCGCCCGTCGCGATCAGCCTGCTGATGCTCTCGCTGCCGGTCCGTAACGCGCTGTACCTGGGGCAGACCAGCATCCTGCCGGTCCTGCTGGTGCTGCTGGGCTGTTTCGTGGTCCGCGGGGAACGCGCCTCGGGCCTTCTGATCGGACTGGCGGCCGCGCTCCAGCCGACCGTGCTGCTCTTCGCCGTACTGCTCCGGCTGACCGGGCGCCGGAGGGCGGCGCTGACCGGCGGCGCCGCGTTCGCCGCCTGCACGGCGCTCGCCTGGGCCGCGATGCCGGGCGACTCCTGGACGTACTGGGTGCACCATGTCGCGGGGGCCGGGCTCGGCGGCGACGCGGACAGCCTTGCCAACCAGTCCCTGCACGGCGCCCTGCTCCGGCTCGGGTTCACGGGCCCGCTGGAGATCGCGCTGTTCATGGTGCTGGCTGCGGCGGTCTGCTTCTTCGGGCTGCGTCGCGCCGCACGGTACGCGGGTGACGGGCAGCTGCTCCTCGCCGTAGCCGTGACCGGCTGCGTCGCCGTCGCCGTCTCACCGACCGCCTGGCAGTACCAGCTGCTGTGGGTGCTGCTCGCCGTGGTCGGCCGGGTCGGGAAGCGGGCACGCGACCGGCTGGTCTGGCCCGCGGTCGTGGTCCTCGTGCTCACGCTGCCGGGGACCGTGCTGCTGCCGAACATCGAGGCGCTCTTCCCCGTACGCGACAACGTGCTGCTGATCGCCGCGCTCGCCGCGGCCTGTGCCGTGCCGTTCCTGCCGCGCACTTCGGAGTACTGGCAGCACCCGGTTCCCACGGAGTACGCGGCCCTCGTCCCGGCCCGCTGGAGCCGCGTCCCGCTGCTGCCGTTCTGGCGCCGGGCGCTGAGCCGGCCCAACCTGCTGCTGGAACTGCTCCTGATCAGGGTCGTGTACTCCGCGTACGCCCATGTCAGGCTCGCGGCGACGGCCGGCCGCGCCACCGCCGAGCACCACGGCCGGCAGATTCACTCCATCGAGCAGTGGCTGCACATCGACATCGAACACCGGGTCAACCACGCGGTCGTGGGGATCGGCCGGCTGCGGGCCTTCCTCGACCACTACTACTCGACGTTCCACTTCATCGTGCCGCTGGCGATCCTCGGAGTGCTCTACGTGCGGCGCCCCGCGGACTACCGCTGGGCCCGCAGCACCATCGGCTTCGCCACGCTCCTCGCGCTGGTCGGCTTCTGGCTCTACCCGCTGGCCCCGCCGCGCCTGATGCCGGGGCTCGGCTTCATCGACACGGTCCACGGCGTCCAGGACTTCGCGAAGCCGGACTACGGAAGCCTGACCGCCATGACCAACCAGTACGCGGCGATGCCCTCGCTGCATTTCGGCTGGTCGCTCTGGTGCGGGGTGGTCGTCGTCGCGCTGGCCCCGAAGGTGTGGATGAAGGCGCTGGGGCTGCTGCACCCCCTCTTCACGGTCTCCGCGATCGTCGCCACGGCCAATCACTGGGTGCTGGACGCGGTGGGCGGAGCGGTCGTGGTCGCGCTCGGCTTCGGGCTCACCCATCTGCTGGCGGGGCCGCGGAGGCTGCGGCCGGTGACCGTACCGGCCGCGCGGCCGCGGGACGGCCTGGAGCGGCCGGCGCCGGCGCCCGTACCGGAACCGAGAACGACGGACGAGGCGCTGGGCAGCAAGCGGCTCTGAGAACGCGCGGGGGCCGAAGGGGTGCCGGGACGAACACCTCGTCCTGGCACCCCTTCGGCATGGATCGCCGCCTGACCAGCATCCGCCCTCCGGCGCCGGTCCGCCACCCGAACGGCCCGGAGTCCGCCGGGTGACCTCAGGAGCCGGTCGCCCCGAGGGCCCATGCGGCGAGCGAGAGCGTCGCCATGGAGACCACCGTCGAGGCCACCACCGCATCGCGGGCCGGCCGGGTGTCCAGTCCGTACTGCTGGGCGTAGATGAAGGCGTTCTGAGCGGTCGGCAGCGCCGAGCAGAGCACCACGGCGAGGAGTTGGTGCTCCGGCAGATGCAGCAACGGGCCGCCGACGGCGAACGCGATCAGGGGCTGGACCAGCGTCTTCAGCGCCACTGTCACGGCGACCTCGGCACGCGCCGTGTGCCCCGCGCCCGGCGTTCGTACCGGCCGCTCCGCGTTCGGCTCGGGTTCCGCCGAACCGGCTTCGGCCGGGCGGGCGTTCAGGGACAGCCCCAGCGTGATCAGGGCCGTCGGCACGGCGGCGGCGCCGAGCAGGTCGCAGGAGTGCGCGAGCGCATGCGGCAGCCGCAGCCCGAGCGCGGACACGGCCACCCCGAGCAACGAGGCCATGATGACGGGGTTGCGGACCGGCATGGTCAGCATCCGCCGGAACACCACGGCCCTCCCGGAGCGCGCCCCCGTCCCCGCTCCCGTCCCCGTGTCCAGCAGCGTCAGGATCACCGGGGAGACCAACAGCACCTGGAACAGGATGATCTGGGCGACGAACGACGCGTCACCGAGCACCTGGACCGCCACCGGAATGCCGAGGTTGGCGGAGTTGACGTAGCCCGACGTCATACTGCCGATCGCCCGGTCGGCCGTGCCGCGGCCGAAGAGCCGGCCGGCCGCCAGGAACCCGAGGCCGCAGACCAGCGCGGTGCCCGCGGCGAACGCGAGCATCGAGGAGTTGGCGAAGGAGGCCGGCCGCGCCCCGGACACCATGGTGAACAGGGCGGCGGGCATGGCCACATGGAAGACGAACCGGCCGAGCACGACCTCCGCCCGGTCGCCCAGCAGACCGCTGCGGCCGACCGTGTAGCCGATGGCGGTGAGCATCCAGATGGGGGCGAAGGCGGAGAACAGGGCGTGCATGCCCGTCATGATCCTCGCGCCGTTGTGCGCCCCCCGCACGGGGGTTCGGCGGGACATGGGGCCGGAGCCGGGTGCCGGTACGGACGGCGGGGGCCGGGGCGTGAGGAGTGGGACCCCGCCGCCCGGAACCCGGCGGTCAGCGCGTGGCGGTGCTGACCTGGAGCTGCTTGATCCCGTTGAGCCACGCCGAACGCAGCCGCCGCGGATCGCCGACCAGCCGCAGATCGGGCAGTACGTCGGCGATCGCGTTGAAGATCAGGTTGATCTCCATCACGGCGAGGGACTTGCCGAGGCAGAAGTGCGGACCGCCACCGCCGAAGCCGAGGTGGGGGTTGGGGTCGCGGGAGATGTCGAAGGCCTCCGGGTTCTCGAAGACCTCGGGGTCGTTGTTGGCCGACGAGTAGAACAGCCCGACCCGGTCGCCCTTCTTGATCTGCTGCCCGCCCAGTTCGGTGTCCTGGGTCGCGGTCCGCTGGAAGGAGACCACGGGGGTGGCCCAGCGGACGATCTCCTCGGCGGTCGTCTCCGGGCGTTCGCGCTTGTAGAGCTCCCACTCGTCGGGGTGGGTGAGGAAGGCGTGCATGCCGTGGCTGATGGCGTTGCGGGTGGTCTCGTTGCCGGCGACGGCGAGCAGGATCACGAAGAAGCCGAACTCGTCGGAGGAGAGGTTCCCTTCGCCCTCCGCGGCGACCAGCTGGGAGACGATGTCCTTGGCCGGGCACTCCTTGCGGGCGGCCGCGAGATTCATCGAGTACGAGACGATCTCCATGGCCGCCTCGGTGCCGACCTCCTCGGTGATCGCGTACTCGGGATCGTCGTACGCGGCCATCTTGTTGGACCAGTCGAAGATCTTGGACCGGTCCTCCTGAGGTACGCCGATGAGTTCCGCGATGGCCTGGAGCGGCAGTTCGACGGCGATGTTGGTGACGAAGTCGAACGAGCCGTCGTCGTCGGCCGCCGCGAGCGCGGTCTCCACGATCGAGCGGGCGCGGTCGCGCAGGGCCTGCTCCAGGGAGCGCACCGCCCGGGGGGTGAAGCCCCGCTGGACGATCTGGCGGACCCGGGTGTGCTCGGGCGGGTCCATGTTCAGCATGATCAGCTTCTGGACCTCGATCTGGTCCCGGCTGATCGACTCGTTGAAGCGGATGACCGCGGTGTTGGTGTGGGAGGAGAACAGCTCCGGGTGGGTGGAGACGTACTTGACGTCCGCATGCCGGGTGACGACCCAGTAGCCCTCGTCGTCGAAACCGGAGATGCCGGAGGGCTGGGCGCACCACCAGACCGGTGCGGTCTGCCGCATCTGTGCGAACTCCGGGTGCGGAATGCGGGCTTGGAGCAGATCGGGGTCGGTGAAGTCGAACCCTTCGGGCAGATGGGGGCAGGACATCGGCAGCTCCAGGTCGGTCCGAGGGCCGCACGGACGTTGCCTGACGACCCATCAGATGTTGACGGAAAGGTAGTAACGAGTTCTACAACTGGCAAGAGCGGCGGTCCGTTCTGTTGCGTGAAGAGTGAGTGGGGTCGGTATGAAGCGGACGCAAGGAGCGTGCAGCACTCTTGCGTACCGGGGGTAAGCCTCATAAGACTGCTAAAGAACTAGAACGCGTACTAGTTCCATCCGTGGGCGCCGGGACGCCCCTGCGGAAGTGCGAGGAGAGGACGAGCTCATGGCCGCGGAACCCGTCATCGTCGAAGCCGTACGCACCCCCATCGGCAAGCGCCAGGGCGCGCTCGCCAATCTGCATCCCGGCTATCTGCTGGGCGAGACCTACCGAGAACTCCTCGGCCGCACCGGCATCCACGCCGACTGCGTCGAACAGATCGTCGGCGGCACGGTCACCCACGCCGGCGAACAGTCCATGAACCCGGCGCGCAACGCCTGGCTCGCCGTGGGTCTTCCGTACGAGACCGCCGCCACCACCGTGGACTGCCAGTGCGGTTCCTCGCAGCAGGCCTCCCACATGGTGGCCAATATGATCGCGGCCGGAGTCATCGACGTCGGCATCAGCTGCGGTGTCGAGGCCATGTCGCGGGTGCCGCTGGGCAGTGGCTCCAAGCACGGGCCGGGCAAGCCCTGGCCCGACGAGTGGAACGTCGACCTGCCCAACCAGTTCGAGGCCGCCGAGCGCATCGCCCGCAAACGCGGACTGACCCGGGAGAACGTCGACTCGCTCGGGCTGATCTCGCAGGAGCGGGCCGCCGTCGCCTGGGCCGAGGAGCGGTTCAAACGGGAGACGTACGCCGTCCAGGTGCCGACCACCGAGGAGGAGCAGGCGGCCGGACAGGGCATGTGGCGTCTGGTCGACCGGGACGAAGGGCTGCGCGACACCACCATGGAGGGGCTCGGCCGGCTCAAGCCCGTCATGCCCACCGCCATCCACACCGCGGGCAACTCCTCGCAGATATCCGACGGCGCCTGCGCGATCATGTGGGCCTCCAAGCGGATGGCGCGCGCCCTCAAGCTCAAGCCCCGTGCCCGGATCGTCGCCCAGGCCCTGGTCGGCTCGGACCCGCACTTCCACCTCGACGGGCCGGTCGACGCGACCCGCGCGGTGCTAGGCAAGGCCGGGATGTCGCTCAAGGACATCGACATCGTCGAGATCAACGAGGCCTTCGCGTCGGTGGTGCTGAGCTGGACCCAGGTGTTCGGGCAGGACCTGGAGAAGGTCAACGTCAACGGCGGCGCCATCGCGCTCGGCCACCCGGTGGGCGCCACCGGAGCCCGGCTGATCACCACGGCCCTGCACGAACTGGAGCGCCGCGACAAGGAGTTCGCCCTCATCACGATGTGTGCGGGCGGCGCCCTGGCGACCGGAACGATCATCCAGCGGCTCTGAGGGGCGGGCGGGCCCCCGGCCCGGGGTGTTGTCAGGTGTACCCCGGGCCGGGTGCCCACGCCGATGTCGGCGCGGCGCGCGGCGGCCTAGCGTCGTCGTCATGGAAATCAACAACAGCCGTACGGCGCAGCAGACTTCGCCCAAGGGCCGACGCATCGCCCGCCGGACGGCGGCAGCAGCCGCGGCGCTGGTCCTCGCCGCCCTCGGCACCGCCCCCGCCGTGGCACAACAGCCCGCCGGGACACCGGGGGCACACCACCAGGCCACCACCCAGGGCAGAGGGACCCTGCTGGGCATCACCCCCGTGGCCCGCCTCGACCGTGCGGACGTCGCCCGCTTCCTCGCCTCGGGCGGCATGGACACCGGCACCGTCCGCCACGGACTGCGGGCCTACCGCCTCACCTACCGCACCGTCACCCCGCAGGGCGCACCCACCACGGCGACCGGCCTCCTCGCCCTCCCCGACGGCGGCCCCCACCGGCTCGACCTGGTCTCCGACACCCACGGCACCATGGCCCACCGCGACTACGCCCCCTCCGTCGGCGAGGACTTCGGCCGCTTCGCCCCGTACCTCCACGCCTCCGCGGGCCGGGCCGTCGCCGCACCCGACTACCTGGGCCTCGGCAAGGGCCCCGGACGCCACCCCTACATGGACACGAAGTCCTCCGTCACCGCCACCGTCGACATGCTGCGGGCCGCCCGCACCGCCGCGCTGCGCCTGGACCGGCCGCTCACCGGCGATGTGTACGCCAGCGGCTTCTCCCAGGGCGGCCAGGTCGCCATGGCCCTGGGCAAGGCCCTCGACAACGGAGCGGACCGGCACTTCAGGCTCCGGGCCCTCGCGCCCGTGTCGGGCCCCTTCGACATCGAGCACGCGGAGACGCCCGCCCTGTTCGACGGCAGGGTCAACGACACCAGCGCCGTCTTCTACATGTCGTACTACCTCACCGCGCAGAGCAGACTCCACCCGCTCTACAAGGACCCGTCCGAGGCGTTCCGGAAGCCGTACGCCGCGATCGTGGACGACCTCTTCGACTCCCATCACACCGAGGAGCAGATCATCCCGGCGCTGCCCGCGACGCTGAAGGAGCTGCTCACCGACGACTACTACCGCCGGCTCCAGCACCTCACCGGCGGTCTGCTGGAGGCGGCGCGTGCCCAGGACGGCAACTGCGCCTGGAAGCCGGACGTTCCGGTGCGGCTCTACTCCTCGTCCGGCGACACCGATGTCCCGATCGCCAACGCCCGGCACTGCGCCGCCGATCTGGCGGCCCGGGGCGTCGAGGTTCCGGTGATCGACCAGGGCGGGGCCGACCACAACACCACGTACATGAAGTCGGGTCCGCAGATCGTCCGCTGGTTCGACACGGTGGCCGCGCGGCGCTGAGCGCGGCGGGCCCGTGGGGAGCGGGGGAGTGGGGGAGTGGGGGGAACCCCGGCCGGTCGTCCGGCCGGGGCCCGCGTCGCCGGGGCGACGGCAGGCGTGCCTCAGTACGGCACGTGGGTGGGGAAGGTGGCGGTGGGGCTGAACAGCGCCGCGTATCCCTCTTCGTGGTGGCGGCGGTGCCGCCCGGACCGGCCGACGTCCGCGACGGGGGTCGCGAGAGTGAGCAGCCCGTTGTTGGCGAGTTCCTGTACGCGCATCAGCAGTGTGCGTACCTCCAGGCCGAGTTCCGCGGCCACCGTCTGCAGATCGAGACCGGACTCCCAGCTCCACAGCAGTACGGAGTCCATGCTCGGCGACCAGATGACGGAGCTCTCCATGTCGACGGGCGGGGACGGCGACGGGATGTAGGCCAGGGTCCCGGTCGTGGCCGGCGCGGGGGCCGAGACCGGTGCGGGGGCCGGGACCGGGGTGGGGGCCGGGACCGGGGTGGGGGGCGCAGCCGGTGGTGGGGTGGGCTGCGTGGCCTTGGGCGGTGGCGGAGGGGTCTCGTCGGCCGGGCGCGGCAGGGGGGTCTCCGGCGCTGCGGCAGGCTTGCCCGCCGGTTCGCCCGCCGGGGGCGAGGACCGGCTCAGGAGCTTCTCGGCGAGGGACCGTGCGTCGGTGCGGCCGACGGTGCGTCGTGCTAATCGCACTTCACGCTCGTTCAGGCCCATCAGGTCCGCGATCGATCCGTCGTCGCCGACCGTGACGGCGAAAGCGGCCAGCGTTCTGCTCCGCTCCGCCTGCGTCTCGTCCAGCAACGCCTGTGCCCGGCGCATGCGTTCGTCGCTGGCGCAGAAAGCTTCCGCCAGGACGGTGTTCCTCTCCCAGAATTCTCGTGGTTCCACGAGATTCACAACGCGCGGGTGGCCGCCGGGAAAGGACGGGCGAGCCAAATGCGCCTAAATGGACTAACGAGTAATAACTTGGCCAAGTGATATCAAGCGGCCTATTCGCCCGGCGGCGGCCGGGTACGGACATGGGCATGGCGAAGGCCCCGACCGGTGGTCGGGGCCTTCGCGCCGGAGTCCGGAAGGCGGAGGTGCCGGCTCAGTACCAGTGGTTGGCCTGCCAGAACGACCAGGCGGCGCACGGGCTGCCGTAGCGGGAGTTCATGTAGTCCACGCCCCACTTGATCTGGGTCGTGGGGTTGGTCCGCCAGTCGGCTCCGGCGGAAGCCATCTTCGAGCCGGGCAGGGCCTGCACGAGACCGTAGGCGCCGGAGGAGGCGTTGGTCGCGTGGTGGTTCCAGCCGCTCTCGCGCTGGACGATGTTGCTGAAGCACTGGAACTGCGCGGCGTCGCCGATCATCGACTTCGCCGTGGCCTGCGCGCTCGCCGCGACCGTCGTCGGCGCGGTGGCCGGAGCGGCCATGGCCGGGGTGACGCCGAGGCCCAGACCGGTGGCGCCGAGGAGTACGGCGGCGCCGGCGACGGCGGACTTGCGGCGGGCGGTGCGGGGCTTGGCGAGGATGGTGCGGGCGAACGACACAGAGAGTCCTGACGTCGGGTACGGGGGAGTCGCGGGCCGGTCCGGATCGTGCGGTGGTGCGGGTGGACCGGTCTTCGTCGACCGCGGTCCGGTTCGGCGGACCCTGCGGTGCTCGGCGACTCATCCAGTGATAGCGGCGGCCTTCGGCCACCGCAACGACCCCGGGTACGAACCCGCCTGGTACCCGGACCCGAAGGACCCGGGCCACCCCGGCCGCCCGGCGGGCGTCGCGGCAGGTCGGCGCGGGTGCCGGGGAAAGAGCCCGGCCCCGGGGCGGCTACTGCCCCGGATAGTGGTGGACCAAGGTCCTGTGGGAGCCCTCACTCGCGGGGAGCGTCAAATGTGACCTGGGCCTCGAAGTTGGCGCGGCGGGTGGCCCTCCGCAGCGCCTTCAGCAGCGCCGGACCGACCGCCAGCGTCAGCACCGCGGTGAGCACCGCCCGGCCCAGGTCCCAGCCGAGCGAGGTGGCCGCGCAGTACGCGAGGAAGCGCACCAGGTTGTCGGTCACCGGATCCCCGGGGTGGAACGAGATCCCCGAGCCGAGACCGGGCACGATCGTCCAGCCGTACAGGTTCATCACCGTGCCGTACGCGAACGACGCCACGAACCCGAACCCCGCCAGCATCAGCAGCTCGGCCCGCCCGCGCAGCCGGTCCGGGCCCGGCAGCAGGCCCGCGCCCATCGCGAACCAGCCCATCGACAGCATCTGGAACGGCATCCACGGCCCCACGCCGCCGGTGAGCAGCGCCGAGGCGAACATGGTCACCGAGCCGAGCACGAAGCCGAAGCCGGGCCCGAGCACCCGGCCGCTCAGCACCATCAGGAAGAACATCGGCTCCAGCCCCGCCGTGCCCGCCCCCAGCGGCCGCAGGGCCGCGCCGACCGCGGCCAGCACCCCCAGCATCGCCACCGCCTTCGCGTCCAGACCGGAGTCCGCGATCATCGCGACGACCACCCCGACCAGCAGTGGCAGCAGCGCGGCGAACAGCCACGGCGCGTCCTGCGCGTGCGCCAGACCGGCGTCGGGGCCGGCCAGCAGCGGCCAGCCGAACGCGACCACCCCGATCGCGCTGACGACGACGAGCGCGGCGATCGCCCGCGGCCCGAGCCGTACCGGCCGCACCTGGCGCCCGCTCACGACGGCTCTCCCAGTGCGGCGCGCACCTGCGCCACGGTCAGCCACTCCTGCGGGGCGAGGATCTTCGCGGTCTGCGGCGCGAACGCCGGGGACGAGACCACCACCTGCCGGGTCTCGCCGTCCGCGACCGTCTCCCCGTCGGCGAGGATCACCACCCGGTGCGCCAGCTCGGCGGCGAGCTCCACGTCGTGCGTGGCCAGCACGATCGCGTGACCGTCGGCCGCGAGGCCCCGGAGCACCACGACCAGCCGGGCCTTCGCCGCGTAGTCCAGGCCGCGCGTCGGCTCGTCCAGGAGCAGCAGCGGGGGCCGTGCGGTGAGCACGACCGCCAGGGCGAGCGCGAGCCGCTGGCCCTCGGAGAGATCGCGGGGATGGGTGTCGTCCGGCACGCCCGGCAGCAGTTCGGAGACCAGTGCCCGGCAGCTGCCCGGGGCGGCCCCCGCGTCGCCGTCGGCCGCGGCGCACTCGGCGGCGACGGTGTCCGCGTACAGCAGATCGCGTGGCTCCTGCGGTACGAGCCCGACCCGGCGCACCATCTCGCGCGGCTCGGTGCGGTGCGGGGTCCGGCCGCCGACCAGGACGGTGCCGGTGGTGGGCTCGACCATGCCGACGAGGGTGGCCAGCAGGGTGGACTTGCCCGCGCCGTTGCGGCCCATCAGGGCGACGGTCTCGCCGGGGGCGACGGTGAGCGTCACCCGGCGCAGCGCCTCGACCCGGCCGCGTCGTACGCCGAGCCGCTCGACCCGGGCCGTGGCGTCGGCGACGGGCTCGGGCACGTCGGGCGTCCGCGCGCCGCGGCCCAGCAGCCGGGCCAGGGCGCCGCGCCGTACGGGGGAGGGGGCCGGGGCGGGCAGCGTGGGGGCGGTCACCGGCTCCGGAGCGGGCGGCCGCACCGACGCGAGCCGTTCGCGCAGGCCCGCCGCCCGGCGCCGGGCATCGCGGACCGAGAGCGGCAGCGGCTCCCAGCCCGCCAGCCGGCCCAGCGCGACGACCGGCGGGCGGACCGGGGAGACGGCCATGACATCCGCCGGCGCGCCCATGACCGGGGCGGCGCCCGGCGACGGCAGCAGGACGACCTGGTCCGCGTACTGCACCACCCGCTCCAGCCGGTGCTCCGCCATCAGGACCGTCGTTCCCAGGTCGTGCACCAGCCGTTGCAGCACGGCGAGGACCTCCTCGGCCGCCGCCGGGTCCAGCGCGGACGTCGGCTCGTCGAGGACCAGGACCTTCGGGTGCGGGGTGAGGACGGAACCGATCGCGACCCGCTGCTGCTGGCCGCCGGAGAGCGTGGCGATCGGCCGGTCGCGCAGCCCGGCGAGCCCCAGCAGGTCCAGGGTCTCCTCGACCCGCCGGCGCATCACGCCGGGGGCCAGGCCCAGCGACTCCATGCCGTACGCCAGCTCGTCCTCGACCGTGTCGGTGACGAAGTGGGAGAGCGGGTCCTGGCCCACCGTGCCGACCAGATCGGCGAGTTCACGCGGCTTGTGGGTACGGGTGTCGCGCCCGTCGACCGTGACCCGGCCGCTCAGCGTGCCGCCGGTGAAGTGCGGCACCAGACCCGAGACGGCCCCGAGCAGCGTCGACTTGCCGACCCCGGACGGGCCGACGAGCAGCACCAGCTCGCCCTCGGGAACGGTCAGATCGACCCCGCGGAGAGTGGCCCGTGCCGCCCCCTCGTAGCGCACCGAGACCTGCTCGAACCGGATCACTGGATCTCCTTGGAACGCGGGCCGCCCGCGGGCGGCGGCACCGGTGCCACCACCGCGGGCAGCAGCCCGATCAGCACCGCGGCCGCGGGCCACAGCGGAAGCACCGGCGCGACCAGCGGTACGACCCCGGGGTGCAGCGCCGCCCCGTCGGCACCGCCCGCCCAGATCATCGCCACCGCGACCGCGACACCCGAGCCCGCCACCAGACAGGCCCGCGCACCCCACCGGTCGGGCCGGTAGCGGGTACGCACCGAACGGGCCCCGCCGAGCCGCAGCCCGGCCACCGCGGCGACGAGCCCGGCGATCAGCAGCGGCAGCCCGTACACCGCACCCTGCGCGGCCAGCAGACAGTACGTACCGGCGCACACCCCGAGCAGCCCGCCGAGGGTGAGGACGTTCGTGGTGTGCCGGACGGCGGGCGGGACCTGGGCGGTGCGCCCGTATCCGCGCGCGTCCATCGACGCCGCCACCGCGACCGACCGCTCCAGCGCGCCCTCCAGGACCGGCAGCCCGATCTGGAGGACCGCCTTGACGCCACCGGTCGGGCGGCCGCGCAGCCGCCGTGCGGTGCGCAGCCGCATCACGTCGGCGACCATGTTCGGCGCGAACGTCATCGCGACGACGACCGCGACGCCCGCCTCGTACAGCGCGCCCGGCAGCGACTTCAGCAGCCGGGCCGGGTTGGCGAGCGAGTTCGCCGCACCGACGCAGATCAGCAGGGTGGCCAGCTTCGCTCCGTCGTACAGCGCGAAGACCAGCTGCTCGGCGGTGACCCGGCCACCGATCCTGACCCCCTTCGCCCAGTCGGGCAAAGGCACCTCGGGGAGCGTGAACAGCGTGTGGGTACCGGGGATCGGCGAACCGAGAAAGACGGAGAAGACCAGCCGCACACCGACGACGAACAGCCCGATCCGGATGAACGCCCCGTACGAACGTGCCCACGGCGCGTCCGTGCGGCGCACCGCCACGACGTAACCGGCCACCCCCACCAGCAGTCCGAGCAGCAGCGGATTGGTGGTCCGGGACGCGGCGGTGGCGAGGCCGAGCGCCCACAGCCACCAGGCCCCTGCGGGCAGGGCGTTGCTCCGGTTCGCCTCGGGGGCGCGCAGCGGGCGGCTGCGCGCCAGGACGGCGGAGCCGGTCGGGGCGGTCATCCGCGGCGGCGGCGGGACTGCACGACCGCGGCGACGCCGAGAACGAGGACGGCGCCGACCCCGACGAGCACCCCGGCGGACGGGCCGGAGGAGCCGCCCGGGCCGGAGGAGGCGGCGGACCCGGCCGGTGCGGACGGGGCGGAGGCGGACGGGGATGTGGCGGGCGTGCCCTGCCCGTCGCCGGAGACCTGCTCGCCGCAGCCGGAGGCCGGGTAGCCGGTGATCGCGCAGAGCATCGCGTCGCTGCTGTACCGCAGCGGCTTCGCCACCGAGGCGAGCGCCTCCGCGGCGCTCGCGTCGGGGTCCACCCGCGCGCACGCGGTGCGCGGCGTGGGCGGTGTCTCACCGGCCGGGGCGTCCGCGGCCGTGCCCGGGTCGATGACGAGCGCGATCCGCTTGGTGCCGTCCTCGGCCGGGGTGTCCGCGCATATCTTCGTGAAGTCGGGGGCGCGGCGCGGCTTCGCCGAGTCCTGGGAGTCCTCGCTCACCGAGAACCGGAAACCCTGCACCGCCCCGTCGTCCGGCCGGACCAGGGACGGGCCCTGGGTGGCGTACGTCCAGCCGGAGCCGGAGCTCTCCCAGTACGACCAGTACCGGTAGCCGGCCGCCTGGGCCGGTCCGGCGCCGAGCACGGCCAGGACGGCGCCCAGGACCACCAGCAGCGCGGTGGCCCGTCCCGCGCGCCTCACGGCTGCCTGTTCTTGCGGCGGCCGCTGATCAGGAAGAACGCGATCGCGGCGAGGACGAGGCCGATGCCGATGTACCACCACACGCCGCCGATCACGTCGTCGCCGCTGTGGACCTGGTCCTTCTCGGTGGCCTCGTACCCGGTGTCGGCGGACGGGTCGGGCGTCACGACGGCGGCGGGCTCGGGGCCGGCCGCGTTCAGCCGGGCGACCAGGTCGACGCCGCCGAAGTCCCGGGCGTCGTCGCCGGTCGAGTGGGCGGCCAGGATCAGCTGGGCGTAGGCGGCGGGGCCGCTCCCGGCGGCCCAGTCCGCGGAGTTCTTCTTCAGCCAGCCGATGGCCCCGGCCGCCTTGTCCTGGTGGCCGGAGGCGGACAGGGCGACGACCGCGTCGGCGGTGTTGCCGAAGTCGGGCTGCGGGGTGGTGTCGGTGGCACCGGGCATCGGCGCCAGGTCCAGGTGGTTGCTGCCGGCGAGGGCGCCGACGAGGTAGTGGGCACCGTTCTGGGCGGCCTGCTCGGGCGTGAGGCCGGAGCCCGGGTGGCAGCTGGGCGCCTTGCCCGCGGCGTTGTTCCCGACGGCCATCGCCTTGCCCATCGTGCCGAGCACGGCGGCCGCGGTGGCGTCCGCGTTCGCGGCGAGCTTCCCCTTCTTGTCGGGCTGGTACGCGAAGGCGCCGCCGTCCTTGCCGCCGCACGGGATCGCGAGCGCGAGCAGCGGGTCGTAGGGGGTCTTCCCACCGGGGGTGGTGATGTCGGCGAGCCGCTGCCCCTGCCGGGCGAGGGCGCCGATCACCAGGGAGGTGGAGTTGGCGTCGCTGGGCGTGCCGGCGGTGTAGCCCCAGCCGCCGTCCTCGTTCTGCACGGACTTCAGCCAGCGCACCGAGTTGTTCACGGTCTCCCGGTGCCCGCCGACCTCGACCAGCGCCTGGGCGGCGGCCGCGGTGGCATTGGTGTCCCGCACCGTCTTCGCGTCGCACGGCGCGGAGACATCGGGCCGGAACGCGGCGTAGGAGCCGTCGGCGCACTGCTGGGAGACCAGCCAGTCCACCGACTTCGCGGCCGGGGTGACCCCTTCCAGCCGCTGGGCGAGGAACGACATCGACTGCCGCCACACCCCGTCGTAGGTGGGGTCCTTCGTGCCGTACAGCCCGGCGGGCAGTGCGGCGGACGGCGAGGGCGAGGGGGACGGCGCTGCGACCGCGACCGGCGCTGCGGCCGAGCAGAGCACGGCGGCGGTGGCGGCGAGCGTTGCTGCGCTGCGGCGTACGGTCATGGCGGGCGGGGCCTCTCCTGCGGGGTGAACCGGGCACAGGCACGCTCAGGCACCAGGCTCCGGCTCCGTATACCTCGACGGTGCCGACCTCCGGTGGGTCCGGTGGTCCGAGCCGGTCACGACCGCGGACAGGGCATTCCGACTCACCGTCTGCGACGACGGCTCACGGCTGCGTGGTCAGTGCCGGATTCGCACCGGCTTCCCCCTGAACGGGCATGATGACGACCCGCACACTCTACCGGGCGGGCCCGGCCGGGCCCGGGGCGGCTTCGGCCCACCGACGGTGCGGAAACCCACTGGCGGGCAACGCCGGAAACCCACTGGCGAGTTCGGCCCCGAACGGACGACCATGTCCCGCATGAGTGATCAACCCGCACGCTGGACCCAGGCGACCGTCTACCCCGACATGTGGGCGGACCCGGACGACGACCCCCGCAACTCGGAAGGTGCCGGTCCGGACGGCGAGCTCCCGACGCTCCAGGAGTACCTGCGCGACTACCGGCTGACCCTGAGGATGAAGTGCGAGGGCCTGGACGCGGAGCAGCTGGCCCGGCGCTCGGTCCCGCCGTCGACGCTGTCGCTGCTCGGCCTCCTGCGCCACCTCGCCGAGGTGGAACGGGACTGGCGCAACTGGATCACCGACGGTGAGCCGCTGCCCAAGCTGTACGGCAGACGTGACGCGGACTTCGACGGAGCCGTCGCCGATCAGGCCGTGGTCGACGCCGCCTACGCCGATCTGGAGCGTGAGCAGGCCGCGACCGACGCCGCACTGGCCGGCCACGCGGACCTGGGCGAGCGGCTGGGGAAGGACAGCGTCTCCGTCCGGTCGCTGCTGGTGCACAGGATCGAGGAGTACGCCCGGCACTGCGGGCAGGCCGACCTGCTGCGCGAGTGCATCGACGGACGGGTGGGCCAGTGAGGCCCGGCCGGTGAGCTGAAGGGTGCGGGGCGGGGCGGCCCGCCCCGCACTCACACCGCCGTGTACCTCACCGGCTCGCTGCCCGGCACCGCCTCCGCGCGCCCGAGCTTCACCAGCCGCCGCAGATGCGCCTCCGCCTCCGAGACGGCGATGTTCCTGGAGCCGTGCGGGATCTGCTCCCAGGGCCGGTTCCACTCCATCCGCTCGGCCAGCTCCCACGGCGTCAGCGGCTGTGCCAGCAGACCCAGCAGCCCGGTCAGCCGCTCCTCGTGATGGCCGATGAGCTCCTGCACGCGTCCCGCCGCATCGGTGAAGGCGTACTGATGGGCGGGCAGCACCTCGGCGGCCCCGAGCCTGCCGATCCGCTCCAGCGAGTCCAGGTAGTCACCGAGGGGATCGCCGACCGTCGCGTCGTCCGGGTCCTCGTACAGCCCGATGTGCGGACTGATCCCCGGCAGCAGATGGTCACCCGAGAAGAGCCGCCCACGGCCCGGCAGGTTCCCCGGATGCTCCTCCTCCAGATGCAGGCACACATGCCCCGGCGTGTGCCCCGGCGTCCAGATCGCCCGCAGCCTGCGCCCCGCCAGATCGAGCAGCTCACCGGGGACGATCTCCCGGTCCGGCAGCGCGGCCCGCAGCCCCGGCAGCGCCCGCGCCCGCCCTCCGCCGGCCGCGGCGGCCCGCAACGGCGCGAGGTGCTCCTCGGGCGCGCCGACCGCGGTGAGCTTGGCCGCGAGGTACGCCAGCCAGGTACCGGGCCGGGACTCCCGGGTACGCCGCACGATCGCGGTGTCCGCCGCGTGCATGGCGATCCAGGCCCCGGAGGCATCGCGCACCTGCCCGGAGAGCCCGTGGTGGTCGGGGTGGTGGTGGGTGATGACCACCCCGTGGATGTCCGCCACCCCCGTACCGACGGCGGCGAGCCCGGCGCCGAGCGTGTCCCACGCCTCGGGGTCGTCCCACCCGGTGTCGATCAGGACCGGCCCCCGGTCGGTGTCCAGGACGTGCACGAGGGTATGGCCGAGCGGATTGTCCGGGATGGGCACCTTGATGCTGTGCACGCCCCCGCCGTGGTCGGTCACCTGCGTCATGAGGTCCCCATCTCTCCAGACAACGTGCGGAATTGCGGCTCCGGTGCGTCGCCCCCACTGTAACGAGAACTTGTTCCAGTAGTAGCCCTGGTCGACCATCTGGTCCGGGCCATGGGCTCGGCCTTTCGTGGGGCGGCGGTGTCCCGCGCGACGCCGAAGCCGTCCGCGTGCATGTCGAACGGTGTCGCGGACGTGGACTCCTGGAACTGGAACTGGTATCAGTTCTGACACGGAGTCAGATGCCGGGTCGGATACTGAGCCGGGCAACGCGCCGGGCCGCGGGAGGCAGCAGTCATGACCGAGCTTGTCGAACACGGAAAACTGTTCATCGGCGGGGAGTTGGTCGATCCGCTGGGCCGGGACACCATCGAGGTCGTCTCGCCGCACACCGAAGAGGTCATCGGCCGGGTGCCGCACGCGAGTGAGGCGGATGTGGACCGGGCCGTCGAGGCCGGGCGGCGGGCGTTCGACGCGGGGCCCTGGGCGCGGATGGGCCTGGACGAGCGGATCGCGGTGGTGACCAGGATCAAGGACGGCTTCGCCGTGCGGTACGAGGAGATCGCCCGGGTCATCAGCTCGGAGAACGGCACCCCGTACACGTCGAGCGTCATGGTGCAGGCGCTCGCCGCGATGATGGTGTGGGACGCGGCGATCACCGTCGCCCGCGACTTCCCGTACGAGGAGCGGCGGGCCGGGGCGCTCGGGCCGCTGCTGGTGCGCCGGGAGCCGGTCGGGGTGGTCGCGGCCGTGGTGCCGTGGAACGTTCCGCAGTTCACCGCCGCCGCCAAGCTCGCGCCCGCCCTGCTGGCCGGCTGCTCCGCCGTGCTCAAGGTCTCGCCCGAGTCCCCGCTGGACGCCTACATCCTGGCCGAGATCGCCGCCGAGGCCGGGCTGCCGGAGGGGGTGCTGTCGATCCTTCCGGCCGACCGGGAGGTCAGCGAGTACCTGGTCGGGCACCCCGGCGTCGACAAGGTGTCGTTCACCGGCTCCGTGGCCGCCGGGCGCCGGGTGATGGAGGTCGCCTCGCGCAACCTCACCCGGGTCACCCTGGAGCTGGGCGGCAAGTCCGCCGCGGTCATCCTGCCGGACGCCGATCTGGACGCCGCCGTGGCGGGCATCGTCCCCTTCGCCTGGATGATCAACGGCCAGGCGTGCGTGGCCCAGACCCGCATCCTCGTCCCGCGCTCCCGTTACGACGAGACGGCCGAGGCGTTCGCCGCGGCGGCCGGTGCGCTGAAGGTCGGCGACCCGCTCGACCCCGCCACCGAACTCGGCCCGCTGGTCGCGCAGCGCCAGCAGCGGCGTTCGCTCGACTACATCCGGATCGGGCAGGACGAAGGCGCCAAGATCCTCACCGGCGGCGGCCGTCCGGCTTCCCAGGAGCGGGGCTGGTACGTCGAGCCGACCCTCTTCGGTGACGTCGACAACTCCATGCGCATCGCCCGCGAGGAGATCTTCGGCCCCGTCATCTGCCTGCTGCCGTACGGCGACGAGGACGAGGCCGTACGGATCGCCAACGACTCCGACTACGGCCTCAGCGGCAGCGTCTGGACCGCCGACACCGAACGCGGCATCGACATCGCCCGCCGGGTCAGGACCGGTACGTACAGCGTGAACACCTTCAGTCTCGACATGCTCGGCCCGTTCGGCGGGTACAAGAACTCAGGTCTGGGGCGGGAGTTCGGCCCCGAGGGGTACGGCGAGTACTTCGAGCACAAGATGATCCACCTGCCGGCCGGATACGAGGGGGCGTGATGGGGGACCGCTGGGCCGTGGAGGTCGACCGGGGGATCTGCATCGGCTCCGGGATGTGCCTGAACCACGCACCGGGCCGCTTCGCCCTGGACTCCGCCCGGCAGTCGCGCCCGGTGGTCCCGGAGACCGACGCCGACGAGCAGGTCCTCACGGCGGCCGAGGGCTGCCCGGTCGAGGCGATCACGATCACGCTGACCGGCTCGGGGGAGGTCGTCTTCCCGCCGGAGGACTAGGGCGCTTCGTCCGGACCGGGCCGGTCCCCGCGAGCGAGCCCGGCGTGATCCGGACGAAAGGCCCTGGGCGGCGGGCCGGGCGGTCCCGGCGGCATGCGCCGGCCCGGCTACTCCCTTGACCTCAACCAGACTTGAGGTCCTACGGTCGCCACGTCCTGATGATTTTTTGGAAGGAATGGCATGAGCGGCGCGATCAGGGAGTACACGCACGAGGAGTTGGCCGGCCAGCCCATTGGGGCCTGGACCGGTGAGACGTGTCGGTTGGTGGTCGGGGCCATCCGTGCCGAGTTGGCGACGGAGGACCTCACACAGCCGCACTGGTGGACGCTGAACCACGTGGCCAGGGATCCGGGGAAGTGGACCCGCCCGGCACTGACCGCGCGGCTGGAGAAGTACGACGAGCTCGGCCTCGGCTTCGACGGGGTCTTCGACGACCTCGTCGCCCGTCGATGGGTCACGGAGAGCGCCGGGGCCATGACGTTGACCGAGGCGGGAGAGGCCGGGCGGGTCCGGGCCAAGGAGCGGGTCTCGAAGGTGCAGGCGCAAGTGCACGAAGGCATCGACGCGGTCGACTTCGTGACGACGGTCAACGTGTTGCGCCGCATGGTCGCCAACCTGGGCGGCGACGGCAACCTGCCCGGTTAGGGGCCGGGGCTCCGTGGCCGGCCCGGCCGGTTACGGACCCGGTGAACACCCGGCAGCCAGGTCCGGCTGCCGGGTGGCCGGGGCCGCCACGGCCGGGCCGCCGTTAGGAGCGGGGCCCACCCGCGATCGCGGCATCGCGGGTCAACCCGATTGCGCGGCCCTGCTGTTGATGCCTTGGTGCCATGCGCGGGGGCGGCGGAGCGCCGGGGCGGCAGGGGGCGGAGATGTGTCGCAGGCGCTGCCTGGGCCGGGCCGGCCTCGATGTCACTGCTCCCGACCGGGTGTGGCGGAGGGGGTGGAGCGAGTCCGGCCCTCCGGTGACCAGGGCGTCGGCCCAGGGCGTGAACAAGAGGTGCGGTCAACGCCTGAAGCCTGAAACGGTCGCCGCAGTGCTCGGTGACAACGGGTTCGCCGACGTCAACGGGCGCTTCCAGGACGGCAAGGGGCCGTGCCTGGTCACCGTCGACGGCGTGGACCAGGCACGCTGAAGCAGGACCGCGAGCACGCCCTCCGGTCGCCGGCCGAGCTCCGCGCCGAGGTTCCGGCCGGGTGCGGAACCGAGGTGCGTGCCCCGGCCGCCGCTCCGTGCGGGGCAGCCGGCCGCGGATCGGTTCGAGCACCGGCGGGACGACCGGGGCGAGTTCGGCGGGGCGCAGCGTACGCCGTCCCCCGGTGGGGTGTGCCGGGATGGCTCCCATGTGCCTGAAATTATCCAGATGTTTCTTGTCGGAATTTATACGTGTGTGGTACAGGCGAATGCGTCGCAATGGTCGTGGGCGGCGAGTGCTCGCAGTTCGCGCGAAAGGCGCGAAATGCCTTGATGCAGCCCCTCGTTCGGTCAAATGACAGGTACGGAATGTTCAACCTCTGACCAAGATTTTCTTGGTGGAGGGATTCGCGGTGCCTGTCGGGTGTCGATCCGCTGTGCTTCTGAGCTGGGAATGTGACTGCAAGTGGTCGCGCAATGGCTCCCGGTGTCACTTTCTCGTCCCTGTTTCCGTGCTGTTTCCGGGCGTACCGTCTCAACAGATTGTTGACCAAGATCCACATCCCTGCGGAATGCGGGAGATGCGGGTTAATTCGGCATGCCCTCATTCGTCATGTCTCAAAGGAGAAGACGTGCCCGCATCGGAACCGGCCGCGCAGGCGCAGGGCCGGCTTTCTCCTCGTGCCGGGCTGGTGCGGCTGCGCGTACCACTGCGCGGCATCGCTCAGGTCGTACTCGTTTCCAGCCCGTGGTCCGGACTGCTGTTCGCGGTCGCCCTGTTCGTCGGTGGATGGCGTCCCGGCGTGTTCGGCCTGCTCGGTGCCGTCGCGTCCACCGGGGCGGCGGTCCTGCTGGGTGCCGACCGGAAGGGCGTGGGGCAGGGGCTCCAGGGCTACTGCGGTTGTCTCACCGGCATCGCCCTCGTCGTCCGGCTCGGGGCCTCGTGGCAGACCGCGGTGCTGGCCGTGCTCGGGGCGGCGGTCTGCGCGGTGCTGAGCGGCGCCGCGGGCCGGCTGCTCACCCCGCTCGGGCTGCCCGTGCTGACGGCCCCCTACTGCCTGGTCGTCAGCGCCCTGACGATCGCTCTGCCGCACGGCCCGGTCACCGCGGGCGCCGCCGCCCGTGTCCCCGGGTTCACCGAACTGACGGCCGCCGAGGCGGGGCGTGCGTTCTGCGACGGCATCGGCCAGATCTTCTTCCTCGACAAGTGGTACGCGGGCCTGATCGTGCTGGCCGGGATCTTCGTGGCCTCCCGGGCCGCGGCCCTCGCGGCGATGGGCGCCAGCGCCGTGTCACTCGTGACGGCCTGTGCGGCCGGACTGCCCGTCGGTTCGATCACCGAGGGGCTCTACGGCTACAACGCGGTGCTCTGCGCGATCGCGCTGACGGCCGTCTTCCTGACCCCCACCCCCTGGACCGCCGGGTACGCCGCGCTCGCCGCCGTGGCCTCGGTCCCCTTCGCCGCTGCCTGGGAAGCCTTCGCCCAGTCGTCCGGCACAACCCCCTTCACCTGGCCGTTCACCGTGACGACCTGGCTCTTCCTGGCGGCGGTTCCGGCTCTGGACCGTCCCGGGCTCTCCTTCGGACACGCATCTTCGAGAAAGCAGACGTGACGTCATGAACCTCGCACCGCGGGAAATCGACAAGCTCCATGTCTACGTGGTCGCGGACCTGGCCCGCCGCCGCCGCGACCGGGGAACCAAGCTCAACTACAGCGAAGCCGCCGCCCTGATCACCGAGGCCGTCCTGGAGGCCGCCCGCGACGGCCACACCGTCGCCGAGTGCATGGAGCTGGGCCGCAGGGTCGTCACAGGCGACGACGTGATGCCCGGCGTACGGGAGATGCTCACCGTCCTCCAGGTCGAGACCGCCTTCGTCGACGGGACGAAGCTGGTCACCTGCCACGACCCGATCAGCGCCTGAGAGACCGAGGAGACACAGATGTCGGGCGGAGCCCACTACCTCTACGGGGACGACCCCGTGGAGATCAACGCCAACCGGGCCAGGACCAGGCTCACCGTCGCCAACACCGGTGACCGTGCCGTCCAGATCGGTTCCCACTACCACTTCTTCGAGATCAACCGCGCACTGCGGTTCGACCGCGAGGCCGCCTACGGCATGCGCCTGGACATCCCCTCCGGGACCGCCGTGCGCTTCGAGCCCGGCGACACCCGCGAGGTGGACCTGTGCGCCTTCGCCGGCACCGGCCGGCTCAACGGCTTCGCCGGACTCGTCAACGGGGGCCTGTCCGCCCCGGACACCCGGCGCGACGCGCTCCGCCGCGCCGCGGAACTCGGCTTCGTACAGCCCGGGTCCGCAACCGAGAAGAACGAAGAGGAGCGCAACTGATGGCGATCATCCCGCGCAAGCAGTACACGGATCTGTTCGGCCCCACGGTGGGAGACCGGTTCCACCTGGCCGACACCAATCTGATCGTCGAGGTCGAGTACGACCACAACGCCGGCTCCTACGGCGAAGAGGCCGTCTACGGCGGCGGCAAGGCCATCCGCGACGGCATGGCCCAGGACCCGTCCGCCCTCAACCGCGAGGGCGCCCTGGACCTGGTCATCACCAATGTCGTGGTCCTCGACCCGGTCCTCGGCGTGGTCAAGGGCGACATCGGGGTCCGCGGCGGCCTGATCGTCGGCGTCGGCAAGGCCGGGAACCCGCACCTCCAGAGCGGCGTGGACCCCAAGCTCGTCATCGGCCCCGGCACCGAGGTGATATCCGGCGAGCACCTCATCGCCACCGCCGGAGGCGTCGACACGCACATCCACTTCATCGCGCCCCAGCAGGCCCAGGAGGGCCTTTCCAACGGCATCACCACCTTCTTCGGCGGCGGCACCGGCCCCACCGACGGATCCAACGGCACCACCTGCACCCCCGGCCCCTGGAACATCCACCGGATGCTGGAGGCCGTGGAGGACCTGCCGGTCAACGTGGGACTGCTCGGCAAGGGGAACGGCAGCCTCCCCGAGGCCCTGCGTGAGCAGATCGAGGCGGGCGCCGCCGGGCTGAAGGTGCACGAGGACTGGGGCGCCACCCCCGCCACGATCGACACCGCGCTCCGGGTCGCCGACGAGCACGACGTACAGATGGCCATCCACACCGACACCCTCAACGAGGGCGGTTTCTACGAGGACACCCTGTCGGCGATCGACGGCCGGACCATCCACACCTTCCACACCGAGGGCGCGGGCGGCGGTCACGCCCCCGACATCATCCGGGTGTCCGGCGAGGCCAACGTGCTGCCGGCCTCCACCAACCCGACCCTGCCGTACACCGTCAACGCGGTGGACGAGCTGCTGGACATGGTGATGGTCTGTCACCACCTGTCCCGTGACATCCCCGAGGACGTCTCCTTCGCCGACAGCCGGGTCCGCGCCGAGACGATCGCCGCCGAGACCGTGCTGCACGACCTCGGTGTCATCAGCATCTTCTCCTCGGACTCCCAGGCCATGGGCCGGGTCGGCGAGTCCTTCCTCCGCGCCTTCCAGACCGCGCACCACTGCAAGGAGATGCGCGGTCCGCTGGCGGAGGACAGCTCCCGCAACGACAACGCGCGGGTCCTGCGCTACCTGGCCAAACTGACCATCAACCCCGCGACGGCGGTCGGCGCCGCGGACGTGATCGGCTCCCTGGAGCCCGGCAAGCTCGCCGACATCGTGCTCTGGCCGATCCACTCCTTCGCCGCCAAGCCCAAGCTGATCATCAAGGGCGGCATGGTCAACTGGGCCCTGATGGGCGACCCCAACGCCTCCCTGCCGACGCCGCAACCGGTGTACTACCGGCCGATGTTCGGCACCCACGGCCGTGCGAAGCAGCGCACCTCGGTGACGTTCATGTCGCAGGCGTCCATCGCCGCCGGGGTCCCCGGCGAACTGGGGCTGCAACGGCGGATCGAACCCGTGCAGCGCTGCCGGACCATCGGCAAGCAGCACATGGTGCGCAACGACGCGCTGCCGCGCATCGAGGTCGACCCGGAGACGTACAAGGTCACCGTCGACGGGGAGCCCGCCACCATCGAGCCGGCCGAACGGCTCCCGCTCAACCACCTCTTCTACATCGTCTGACCGTCCCGCCCCCGGGGCCGTGCCCGGCCCGGACCCGGCCCGGACGGCCAACCGCCCGAACGGAATACCCGGTGTGAACGACCCGATACCGATCCCGGCCCTGCTGAGCGGACTCCAGCTCACCGACTCGGCCTTCCCCAGCGGCTACTACACCCTCTCCCACGGCCTGGAGGGCTTCCAGCAGGCCCGCGCGGTCACCCCGTCCGGCCTGCCGGCGCTCCTGCACGACCTGCTGCGCCACAGCGTGGGCCCGGCCGACGCCACCGCCCTCGCGCTCGCCCACCGCGCGGTCACCGCCGACGACTGGGACGAGGTGGTGGCCGTGGAACAGCGGCTGCACGCCACCAAACTGGGCCGCGAGGCCCGGCAGGCCGCCGTCCGCACCGGGCGGCAGCTGCTGGACCTGGCCGGCGAGGTGTACGGCACCGCGCCGATCGAGCGGTACCGGGGCCTGTACCGGGACGGCGCGGTGCGCGGCTGCCAGCCGGTCGTCGCCGCCGTCGTCCACGCCGGCAACGGGCTGCCCGTCCGCCAGGCGGTCACCTGCGAACTGTTCGCCTTCGCGGCCAGTTTCGTGGGGGCCGCCATGCGGCTGCGGCTCACCGACCACCGCCGGGCGCAGGTCGTGCTGCACGGGGCCGCCGCGGTCGTCGAGGAGACCGTCGACGCGGCCCTGGGCCGGGAACTGCCCGACATCGGCGGCTGCGTCCCGGTGGCCGACGTCATGGCCGGCCGCCACGAGCGCGCCGAGGCACGGCTGTTCGCCAGCTAAGGGCTGTCCCGTTCCCCGCCTCCGTACCCCTTCCACCGCACCCACATCACCAGGACAGGATCACCATGCACGACCCCATGCAGGCCAGGCACCACCACCACGACCACGACGAGTTCATGCGGCGGCCGAAGGACGGCGTACTGCGCGTCGGGGTCGCCGGACCGGTCGGCTCCGGCAAGACCGCCCTGATCGAGGCGCTCGTCCCGTTGCTGATCGAGCGCGGCCGGACCCCGGCCGTCATCACCAACGACATCTTCACCACCGAGGACGCCGCCCATGTGCGCCGCACCCTGGCCGGGATCCTCGACGCGGACCGGATCGTCGGCGTGGAGACCGGTGCCTGCCCGCACACCGCCGTCCGTGACGACCCGACGATGAACCAGGCCGCCGCGGACGAACTCCTGGAGCGCTTCCCCGAGGTGGACACCCTGCTCTTCGAGAGCGGCGGGGACAACCTGACCCTCACCTTCAGCCCCGCGCTGGTCGACCTGTTCCTGTTCGTGCTGGACACCGCCGAGGGCGACAAGATGCCGCGCAAGCGGGGGCCCGGCATCACCGAGTGCGAACTGCTGGTCATCAACAAGGTGGACATCGCCCCCTACGTCCGGTGCGATCTCGGCGTCATGGAGTCGGACGCCCACCGAGTCCGGGACGGCCGGCCGGTGGTGCTGACCAACTCGCTCACCGGTGAGGGCCTCGGCACCGTCACCGACTTCCTGCTGTCCCACGAAGCCGCCCAGGAGACGGCCTCCGCATGACCGAGGCGCCCGCGCGGCTGGATCCCGCGCACTACGAACCCCGCCGGGTACCGGCCCGGATGCTCGGCCTCACCGGCACCCCGGACACCCTGGCCGCCGGGCGCCCGGGCAAGGTCGGCCTGCTCGAACTGCGCTACGCACGGGTGGGAGGGCGGACCGAACTCGTCGACCGGTACCAGAAGTCACCGCTGCAGATCATGCGCCCGCTGTACATCGACCCGTCGCGGCCCGACCTCCCGGTGACCTATCTGATGTCGACCGGGGGCGGCATCATCCAGGCCGACCGCAACCGGATCGACATCGACTGCGGCCCCGGCACCTCCGTCCACCTGACCACACAGGCGGCGACCAAGGTGCACCGGATGGAGTTCGACCACGCCACCCAGGTCGTCAACCTCACTGCGGGGGAGGGGAGTTACGTCGAGTACCTGCCGGACTCCCTGATCCCCTTCAGGGACGCGCGTCTCTACCAGCACACCCGGGTGACCGTCGACCCGACCGCCACCGTGCTGCTGGGCGAGACGATCGCGGCCGGGCGGCTGGCCCGCGGCGAACGGCACGCCTACCGTCTGCTCTTCAGCGACCTGGAGATCCGGCGCCCCGACGGGACGCTCCTGGCCGTGGACACCGTCCGCCTCGATCCGCACGGGCCGGGCCCGGTCACCGGACCCGCCGTCTTCGGGGACCACGACCTGATGGCCACCCTGTACGCGGTCACCCCGCTCGCCGCCGCGGACCGGGTCGCCGACACCCTTCACGAGGCGCTCGCCCCGACCGGCCTGGCCTTCGGGGTGAGCACCCTGCCCGACGACTGCGGGGCGTGGGTCAGGATCGTCGGCAGCGACCCGCCCGCGCTGACCCGGGCGATGCGCACCGCCTGGGACGCCCTGCGCCGGTCGCTCATCGGTGTACCGGCCCCCGACCTGCGCAAGACCTGACCGCGCCGGACGGGCCCGCGCGCCGGACCGGCCTCAGGCCGTGCACCCCGTGTCCGCGATCACGAAGTACCCGGACGGCGACTCCTTCAGGGTATGGGTGACGAAGACGTTGTACAGGCCCATGTTCTGGTCGGAGCCATTGGCGTACACGTAACCGCCGGTGGTGTGCGCCCGGCCCGCCGCCACCTGCGCGTAGTTGGTCGCCGTGAAGCACCGCGCCGGTGCGCCGCCGGTCGTGGTCGCCGTCACCTGGGACGAGGCGGTGCCGGGCGTGCCCGATCCGTCGACCGCCGCCACGGTGTAGCGGTACGCCGTGCCGGCGGTGAGACCCGGGTCCGTGTACGCGGTGGCTGCGGTGGTGGCGACCTTCGCGCCGTCCCGGTGCACCGCGTACGAGCCCGCGCCCGCGACCGCGTCCCAGGACAGCGAGACACTGTCCGCCGTGACGCCCGTGACCCGCAGCCCGGACGGGGCCGGAAGCTGCCCGCCGCCGGGAACACCCTGGTCCAGGCCCCAGAAGACCCCGGTGTGGTACGTCGAGCAGATGGTGTTCAGGAAGTACGCGGCCGTCGCCCCGCACTGATCGGTGCCCGAGCCGGGGCTCACGGCCAGACCGTGCCCCATCCCGGAGACGGAGTACGTCACCACCGCGGGATCGCCGGAGGCGTCGTCGTACACGCTGCGCGTCGTGCCTCCGGGGAGGCTGTCGGTGGCCGACGGGGTCTGGCCGATGCCCCAGACGTCCGTCCACTGGTCGCGCAGGGCCGTGGCGTTGGCGGGGTACACGGTGTAGTCGGCGGTGCCCTGCCAGATCGCCACCCGGGGCCAGGGGCCCGAGTACCCGGGGTAGGCGCCGCGCACCTTGTCGCCCCACTGCGCGGGCGTCAGCTTCTGCGGCCCGGTCTGGCAGCCGGACGCTCCCGCCTGGCTCGTCGCACACTGGGCGGGCAGCCCCGAGGCCACGGAGCCACCCGCGAACACGTCCGGGTACGCGGCCAGCAGATCGGCCGTCATGCCGCCGCCCGCCGAGAGGCCGGTGACGTACACCCGGCGGCCGTCCGAGCCGTACCGCTGCTTCGCGTACTCCACCATCTGCACGATCGAGGCGGCCTCGCCCCTGCCCCTGCCGTCCTCGGCCGGATCGAACCAGCCGAAGCAGGACAGCGCGTTGTTGGCGGACGTGGTCTGCGGGAAGACCACGGCGAAGCCCCACAGGTCGGCGTACTTCGGCCAGCCCGAGGAGGCGTAGTAGTCGTTCGCGGTCTGGGTGCAGCCGTGCAGGGCGACGACCAGCGGCGCGTTCGCGGGCAGGGCGGCCGGGGTGTACGCGTACATCTGGAGGTTGCCGGGGTTCGAGCCGAAGCCGGTGACCTGTTGCAGACCGCCGGCGGCCGCGGCCGGCTGCACGGCGGCGGCCGTGCTCAGTGTCGCCGCGACGAGGGCGAGAGCGGCCGTGGCGGCGACGCGCCGCAGCAGGCGTCGCAGGATCGATGGGCGCACGGGTGCCTCCTGGATGGGGGGAGCGGGGCCGTTCCGGCTCTTCGGGCGAGCTGTGGGGCGGACCCTAGGAGGTGGGGACGGCCGCGCCCATGGGCCCGGCGGACACACCCCGGACCCGGCTGTGTGCGGCCCGGCCGTTGCGTGCGCTCGCCATGAAGTGCACTCCGACGCTTGCCATGAAGTGCACTCCAACATGCAGACTCCCGGTCGACGCCCGCACGGAGACGGGCCATGGGGAGAGGACCCGCCATGCGTTACCGCACCATCGGCACCAACCCCGACACCCGCAGGGAGGTGAGTGTGCTCAGCCTCGGCGCCATGCTGATGGGCACACTCACCGACGAGGCGACCTCGTTCGCGATCCTCGACCGGTACACGGAGGCGGGCGGCACCTTCATCGACACCTCCGACAACTACGCGTTCTGGGTCAACGGCACCCGCGGCGGGGAGAGCGAGGAGCTGCTCGGCCGCTGGCGCCGCAGCCGGGGCATCGGCGACGAGATCGTCATCGCCACCAAGCTCGGAGCCCGGCCCGACGTCCCCGCCACCGACTTCACCAAGGGCATCGTGGGCCTCTCCGCCGAGGTGGTCCGGGAGTCCGCGGAACGCAGCCTCGAACGCCTCGGCGTGGAGAAGCTGGACCTGCTGTACGCACACGTCCAGGACCGGGACGTCTCCCTGGAGGAGACCGTCGGGGCCTTCGGGGAGCTGGTCGCCGGGGGCACCGTCGGACTGCTCGGGGTGAGCAACCACTGGGCGTGGCAGGTGGACCGCGCCCGCCGGATCGCGGCGGACGCCGGGGTGCCGGGCTACGAGGTGCTCCAGTACCACCACAGCTATCTGCGCCGCCGCACGGACCAGCCCTCCTGGCGTTCGCCCGACGGCCAGGAGGGCGTGACCTCCGGGGACCTGCTGAGCTATCTGCGGGCCGAGCCGGCGCTCGTCCCGGTGGCCTACTCCCCGCTGCTGGCCGGGGCCTACGTCCGTGCGGACAAGCCGCTGGGACCGGAGTTCGACCACCCGGGCACCCGCGCCCGACAGGCCGCGCTGCGGGCGGTGGCCGAGGAGACCGGCGCGACCGTCAACCAGGTGGTCCTCGCCTGGCTGATCGGCGGCGAGATCCCGTTCGTCCCGCTGGTCGGCGCCTCCTCGGTGGCGCAGCTGGACGAGAGCCTGGCCGCGGTGGACCTGGAGCTGACCGCGGAGCAGCGGGCGGCGCTCGACGCGGCACACTGACGGCCCGCCGCCGGACCCGCACCATGTGGGCCACCGCCATGCCGGGGTACGACGGTGTGTGCACCGGCCCCGTGTGACGGGGGCCCCGGCCTCCTTACGGTGACGGCCATGGAGACTCCTCAGCGCCCGGACCCCGGGCCCGCCCCGCTCACCGTCCCGCCGCCCGCGAACCCGCAGCTCGCCGGGCGCACCGCCCTGGTGACCGGCGCCGCGAGCGGGATCGGGCGGGCCTGCGCCCAGGCCCTGGCGGCGGCCGGCGCCCATGTGCACGTGGTGGACAAGGCCGCCGAAGCCGCGAAGAGCCTGGCGGAGGGGATCGGCGGGACGGCGTGGGTGGTCGACCTCTCCGACCCCGACGCGGTGGACACCCTGCCCGACTCCGTGGACATCGTGGTCAACAACGCCGGGCTCCAGCACGTCGCGCCCGTGCACGAATTCCCGCCGGAGCGCTTCGCACTGATCCAGCGCGTCATGGTGGAGACCCCGTTCCGCATCTTGCGCCGGACCCTGCCGGGCATGTACGAACGCGGCTGGGGGCGCGTGGTCAACATCTCGTCCGTGCACGGACTGCGGGCCAGCCCCTACAAATCGGCCTATGTGACGGCCAAGCACGCACTGGAGGGACTCAGCAAGGTGGTGGCGCTCGAAGCGGCGGGGCACGGGGTGACGAGCAACTGCGTCTGCCCCGGCTACGTACGCACCCCGCTGGTCGAGAACCAGATCGCGGACCAGGCCCGTACGCACGGCATCTCCGAGGAGGAGGTGGTGGGCCGGGTCATGCTGGAACGCAGCGCGATCAAGCGGCTGATCGAGCCCGGTGACGTCGCCGAGGCCGTGCTGTGGCTCTGCGGGCCGCGCACCGGGCACATCACCGGGACCTCGCTCTCCATGGACGGCGGCTGGACCGCCAATTGATCCCCGCCCCCTACGATTGCCGGCCCGCCCATGTCTGAACCGTCCGCCTCCGCCGCGCCCCATCTGCGGCGCCTGCTCGACCTGCTGGCCGACGACGCCCCCGCCGAGGCGCTGGGCGCCGTCTCCTCGCAGGCCCGTGCCGCCGGGGTGCCCGCGGGCGATCTGGCGGAGGTGGAGCGGGCCACCGCCACCGCCCTGCGGATCAGGGGCGCCCTGCGCCAGCACCGCCGCCGCGAGCTCCAGCTCACCGCGCTCTTCGACACCGCGGGCGACCTGGCCGCCTCCCGCGACCTGGACGAGGTGCTCAAGGCGATCGTCCGCCGGGCCAGGATGCTGCTCGGCACGGACACGGCGTATCTCACCCTCCCCGACGAGGAGGCGGGGGACACCTACATGCGGGTCACCGACGGATCGGTGTCGGTGGTCTTCCAGCGGCTGCGGCTGGAGCTCGGCCACGGGCTGGGCGGCCTGGTGGCGCAGACCGCACGCCCGTACGCGACCCCCGACTACCGCACCGACGACCGCTTCCACCACACCCGCAACATCAACGCCGGAGTGCTGGACGAGGGGCTCGTCGCCATCCTGGGCGTACCGCTGCTGCTCGGCTCCAGCCGCGGCGGCACCGGAAAGGTCATCGGCGTCCTCTTCGCCGCCGACCGCGCGGCCCGGGTCTTCAGCCCCGACGAGGTCGCGCTGCTCTGCTCGCTCGCCGCGCACGCCGCGATCGCCATCGACACCGCCCGCGCGCTCGCCGACACCCGCTCCGCACTGGACGAACTGGCCGGGGCCAACGCCGAGCTGGCGGAGGCGAACGCGGCGGTACGGGCGCACTCGGCGGCGATGCGGCGGGCCGAGGAGTCCCACGACCGGCTGACCGATCTGGTGCTGCGCGGCCGGGACGTCACGGATGTCGCGGCGGCGGTCGCCGGACTGCTGGACTCCCCGCTGACCATCCACGACCCGGGCGGGCGGCCCCTGGCGGCCGTCCGGCCCGACGGCACGGACTTCGCCGCCGACAGCATGGACGCCGGATGGCTGGCCGAGACCGCCGAGGAATCCCGTACCGGCGCCCGCGCCGTGCACCGCGACGGCCGGTGGATCTGCGCGGTCCTCGCCGGGCAGGAACTCCTGGCCGGACTGGTCCTGCACCGGCGCGGACAGCTCGACGACTCCGACCGGCGGCTGTTCGAGCGGGCCTCGGTGGTCACCGGACTGCTTCTGCTGCTGCGGCGCACCGTCGCCGAGACCGAGAACCGGATACGCGGCGAGCTGATCACCGATCTGCTGACCGACGTGGACCGCGACCCGGCCGGACTCACCGAACGCGGCCGGCGTCTGGGCGTCGACCTGGACCGCCCGCATCTGCTGCTGGTCGCCGAGGGCGGCCCCCGGGAGCGGCTGGCCCCCGCCGCGGTGCGTTATCTGTTCGGCGGCGACATCCACGGGGTGAGCGCGGAACACGCCGGGACCGTGGTGCTGCTGGTGGCGGCCGGTGACTGCGGACCGGCCGCGGGCGAAGCGGCACGCGCGGCCGCGGCCCAGCTCGGCCGGCTCGCCCAGACCCCTGTCACCGTCGCCGCCACCGGCCCGGCGCGCGGCGCCCGGGAACTGGCCGCCGCGTACGAGGAGGCCGCCCGCTGCCTGCGCGCGATGCGGGTCCTCGGGCGCGCCGGGGAAGGGGCCTGTGTCGAGGAACTCGGCTTCCTGGGCGTGGTCCTGGGCAACGCCCAGGACATCGACGGCTTCGTCTCCGCGACGCTCGGGCCGCTGCTGGAGTACGACGCGCAGCGCGGCACCCACCTGGTGCGCACCCTGGGCGCCTACTTCGGGTCCGGCGGCAGCCTCGTCCGCGCCAAGGACGAACTCCACGTGCACGTCAACACGGTGGTGCAACGGCTGGACCGGGTGCAGGTGCTGCTGGGCCGCGACTGGAACGAGCCGGGCCGCGCCCTGGAGCTGCAACTCGCCCTGAGACTGCACCTGCTGACGGGCGGCCGGGAACGCTAGGAACCCCCGGCCGCCCCGGCGAAGGCCACCCCTCAGGCGCCGGACAGCTCCACCAGGCGGCGCGCGATCTCCTTGGCGCCCGCGTCCCCCGTGAGCAGCGTGTAGTGGTTGGTGTCCGGGACCGCGACCGGTGTCACCCGGGTGCCTTCGAGGTCCGCCGCCGCCAGCCGGTCCTCGTCGTACAGCCCCTGCTCCTCGTCCATGAGGCCGCGCCGCGCCCACAGCAGCGTCGCCGGGACGGGCAGCTTCCGTACCGCCGTCAGCACCTCCTCGTCGAAGAGGCCGATGCCGTCGGTGCGCACCGCCTCGATCCGGCAGGTGGAGCGCATGGCGGGCTCGTCCCCGGTCAGATCGCGCTGGATGTACGCGTCCACCTCGTCCGACCAGGAATCCGCGAACGCGGGGTGCGCCTGCCAGAACGAGCGGTACGCGGCCCGGTCGGCGAAGGTCATCGACAGCCGGTCCATCGCCGGACCGATCACGGCGGTCATCAGCTCGTCCGGGGACAGGTGCGTGGGAGCCGGGAAGCCGATGCCGCCGTCGACCAGCAGCAGCGGCCCGAACCGCTCCGGGTGGCGCACCGCGGCCAGCGCCGCCACGAACGCGCCCATCGAATGGCCCGCCAGCACCACCCGGCCCGAGCCCCCCAGCGCCGTGGCCACGGCGGCCGCGTCGTCGGCGTGCGCGGCGATCCCGTACGGACCGGGCAGCGCCGAACTCCCGGCCCGGCCGCGCAGATCCGGCGCGACCAGGGTGACGCGCCCGTCCAGCAGCCTCGCCACCGGACCCCAGGACAGGGCGTTGGCGGTGATGCCGTGCAGGGCGACGACGACCGGCGCCCCGGGCTCCCGGGCCGGCCACCGCAGCACCGTCGACTCGCCCCCGGTCACGGGGACTCGTACCTCTTCACAGGCGATCACGGGCGTCCGTTCTCCTTCCGGGACTTGCTCTCCGCGGGCGTTTCGGGGCCGGCCGGTCCGCGGCGTGCCGCGGCCAGCCGGGACGGCAGCCGGGCCAGGCCACCGGGCAGCAGGTGTACCACGGCCACGAACAGCACACCGAGCAGGAACAGCGGCTGCGAGAGCGGCACCCGCAGCACCGCGGGCAGTTCGGCGACCGCGCCCGATCCGGCCAGATCACCGAGCCGGTGATCGGCCCAGGTGTAGAGGATGCCGCCGGCCATCGGCCCCCACCGGGTGCCGGATCCGCCCAGCACCACCATCACCAGCAGGGACAGGGTGAAGTCGGAGGTGGTCGTCTGGGGGGTCGAGCCACCGGTGAGCAGCAGGTGCACCAGACCGCCCAGCGCGGCCAGGGCGCCCGCCAGGACGAAGGCGGTGAGCTTGAACCCGTACGGCTTCAGCCCCAGCACCTCCACCCGGCGTTCGTTCTCCTTGATGCCCTCCCAGACGCGTCCGGTGGGGGAGTTGACCGCCCGGTGGACGACGGCGAGTGTCAGGACGAGGTAGGCGAGGGCCAGCCAGTAGAGGTTCGCGGTGTTCTCGATGCCCACCAGCCCGGACGGCAGCAGCTCGGCGGGGGCGGCCCTGCCCTCCTCGCCGCCGGTCAGGCCGCCGGGGTTGCGGGAGACCAGGATCGACCCGGCCTGGGCGAAGGCCAGCGTCACCATGGAGAAGCCGATGCCGGTGACCCGCAGGCTCACCGACCCCAGGACCAGCGCGAGCACGATCCCGCAGCAGACACCGAGCAGCGCGGACACGGCGAACGGGAGGCCCGCCTCCAGCAGGAAGGTGTTCGTGGCGTAGCTGCCCGCCGCGAAGTACAGCGCGTGCCCGAAGGAGAGCAGCCCGGTGCGGCCGAGCAGCAGGTCGTAACCGGTCGCCAGCGCGCCGAACAGCAGGCAGGTGGCGAGGAGTTGCAGGCTCCCCGGACTGCCCAGCGGACCGTCCAGGAGCCCCGGCAGCGGCAGTGCGCTGAAGGGGGCGAGGGCCAGGACCAGCAGGGCGGCGGCGGGCCACCAGCGGCGCAGCAGCCGGGCGGTGTTCCCGGGGGCCCGCGCGGCCGTCCGGTCCTCGCCGGTGCGGTGGTGTGTCTCGGTGGCGGTGCTCACGCGAGCCTCCCGGTCAGTCCGCGCGGCCGTACGAGCAGCAGCGCGGCGAGCAGGACGACGACGGCCAGGTCGCCGAGGCCCGCTGCGGTGTAGTAGTTGGCGAACTGCTGGACCAGGCCGATGACGACGGACGCCACGGCGGCGCCGCTCACCGATCCCATGCCGCCGGTGACCACCACGACGAACGCGAAGATCAGCAGCGAGGTGCCCTGGCGCGGGTCGACCGAGCCGAAGTACAGGCCGCCGAGCGCCCCGCCGAGCGCGGCCACGCAGCCGCCGATCGCGAAGACGAGCGTGAAGGCCTTCCGCACGTCGATGCCGAGCGCGGTGACCATCGCCCGGTCCTCGACCCCGGCCCGCACGACCAGACCGTGCCGGGTACGGCCCAGGAAGAGCCGCAGCGCGACGAGCACGACGAGGGCCGCCGTGACCAGGACCAGCCGGTTGACCGGCACCTGGGCACCGAACAGGCCGAAGGTGCCGGACAGCGCCTCGGGGCCCGGGAAGGTACGGGCGTCCGAACCCCAGATGCCCGACAGCAGGGCCGGGACGGCGAGCCCCACCCCGACCGTGGCGAGCACCTGCTCGCGCGGCCGGGTGTAGAGCGGGCGGACGACGGCGAGTTCCAGCAGTACGGCGGCCGCGGTGCCCACCGCCGTACCGAACAGGACCGCGAGGACGAAGCCCGCCCCGCCCGGACCGGCGCCGGGCAGATGGCCGGACGCCGCCCACCAGGTGCCGTACGCGCCGATGGACAGCAGCGCCCCGTGCGCGAAGTTCAGCACGTCCATCAGGCCGAAGATCAGCGAGAGTCCCGAAGCGATCAGGAAGTAGAGGGCTCCCAGACCGAGTCCGGTCATGGTGAGCAGAACAACGGTGGACATCAGGAATCCGCCTCCACGGAAGGTGCTCGGGTGGCCGGGCCGTGTCCGACACCCAGCAGTCGCCGTGCCGTCTCCGCGTCGCCCAGCAGCTCGGCGGCCGGTCCCTGGTGGGCCGTCCGGCCGTCGGCGAGCACCGCGCAGTGCTCGGCCAGGCGCCGTACGACGGCGAGGTTCTGCTCCACGAGCAGCACCGGCACCGCCTCGGCGGCCCGCTCCAGCACCTGGGCGACCTCGGTGACCACCTTGGGCGCCAGGCCCTTGGTGGGTTCGTCGGCGATGATCAGCCGGTTGCCGTTCAGCAGGGTGCGGCCGATCGCCACCATCTGCTGCTGCCCGCCGGACAGCGTCCCCGCCAACTGCCGCTCCCGGAGCTTCAGTTCGGGGAACAGCTCATGGACGAGTCCGTACGCGGGCCGGTCCGCGCCGCGCCGCTCGGCCAGCCGCAGGTTCTCCGCGACGGTCAGTCCGGCGAAGACGCCGCGGTCCTCGGGCGCGTACCCGATGCCCCGCCGCACCACGGTGTGGGTGGGCAGCGGCACGGTCTCCTCGCCGTCCAGCCGTACGCTGCCGGTGCGCGGGACGAGGCCGAGCACACCGCGCACGGTCGTGGTCTTCCCGGCACCGTTGCGGCCGAGGAGCGCGGTCACGCCGTGCCGGGCGACGTCCAGGTCGACGCCGTGCAGGATGTGCCGGCCGCCGATCAGGACCCGCAGGTCCCGTACGGCGAGCAGGGGCCCGTTCGTCACAGTCCCTCCCCGAGATAGGCCTGCTGGACGGTCGGGTCGGCGGTCACTGCCTCAGGGGTGTCCAGCGCCAGCAGCCTTCCGTGGTGCATCACGGCGAGCCGGTCCGCCAGCCCCAGCAGGACGTCCATGTGGTGCTCGACCATCAGGACGGTGCGGCCCTCGTCCCGGTGCAGGGTGCGGATGAGTTCGGTCAGCGCGGGGACCTCCTCCGCGCTGACCCCGGCCATCGGCTCGTCCAGCAGCATGAGGCGCGGCTCGCCCACCAGCAGCACCGCGAGCTCCAGCTTCCGCTTCTCGCCGTGCGACAGTTCGGCCGCCGTCGCCCGTGCCCGGTGCCCCAGACCGGTGCGCTCCAGTACGCCGTCCACCTCGGCGGTGTACCGGGACGCCCGCCGCCACAGCCGGTAGGAGCCGCCCCGGGCCGCCTGGGCGGCCAGCCGGACGTGGTCGGCCACGCTCATCGCCGGCCAGAGGCTGGACGTCTGGAAGGTGCGGCCGATGCCGCGCCGCGCCCGTGCGTGCGCGGGATCGGCAGTCATGTCCGTGCCGTCCAGCGCGATGGTGCCGGAGGTGGCCGTGGTCAGCCCGCTGATCAGGTTGAACAGGGAGGTCTTGCCCGCCCCGTTGGGGCCGATGAAGGCCAGGAACTCGCCCTCGTGGACGCCGAGTGTGACGTCCTCGACGATCGTCGCCCCGCCGACGCCCCAGCCGAGACCGGTCAGCTGGAGCACCGGGGCACTGCCCCGTGCCCCGGCCGTGCGCCGTGCGGTGGTGTCCGGTGCGGCCACCGGTCAGCCCGCCGAGGGCTTCGCGGGCGGTGCCACCTCGTCCATCGGCGCGGTGGTCACCAGCTCCGGCCGGGCCCCGGCGCCCTTCCCCTTGAGCTTCGCGACGAACATCGGCTGCACCAGGGCGTGGTCCCCGGCCCGGACCTGCTCCTTGCCCTTCACCCCGTCGAAGCTCCAGCCCTCCAGGGCCTTCACCATGGCGGCGGTGTCGGTGGCGCCGCCCTTCTCGATCGCGCGCACCACCATCTGCGCGGCGGTGAAGCCGTCGGGGGTGAACAGGTCCGGGGTGCCGCCGGCCTTGGTGACCGAGTCGAGCATGGACTTCTCGACGGCGTTGCCGCCGCCCGCGCCCGGGAAGTAGTGCGCCAGGAACGACACCTTGGACCCGGCGTCGCCGAAGACCGGGTACGAGGCCGTCCCGGCGAGGCCCGTGACGACCTTGCCCGCCTCCAGCACGCCCTGCTGGTCCAGCGCCGTCCAGAGCGCCGGCGCGGTCGAGCCGGCCCAGGCGACGAAGACCAGATCGGGCCCGCCCGCCTTCACCTGCCGGGCGAACGGGGTGAGGTCCGTGGCGCTGGGCGGAGCCAGTACGGAGCCGACCTTCGCGCCGCCGGCACCGAGGACGGCCTTCACGGCGGCGACATTGGCCTGGCCGAAGGTGGAGTCCTGGGCCAGCACCGTGACCTTCTTGCCCTTGGCGTCGCCGAGCATCGTCCCGGCGGTGAGGATGTCCTGGTAGGACTGCCGGCCCGAACGGAAGGTGTAGTCGTTGATGCCGGTCACGGCGTCGGTGGCGGCCGGACCGCTGATGTAGAGCACCTTGTTCTGGGCGGCGAGCGGCGCCATCTGGAGCGCCACGCCGGAATCGGTGGTGCCGGCCAGCACCTTGTAGCCCTTGCCGATCAGGTTCTTGGCGGCGGAGACCGCCTTGCCCGGGTCGCCCGCGTCGTCCTGCTCGGCGACCTCGATGCGGTGCCCGGCCACCTCGCGGGTGCCCTTCGTGGCGTGGTCCAGGCCCGCCATGAACCCGTCGCGGTACTGCTTCCCGTAGTCCGCCAGGAGCCCGGTCCGGGAGTACACCAGACCGACCTTGACGGTTCCGTCCTTCGAGTCCCCGCCGGAGTCGCTCCCCCCGGCCTTCCCGGCGGCGGTGCACCCGGCCAGCACGAGACCGGCGGCGGTCAGCACGGCGGCGGTGGAGAGGGATCTGCGGTGACGGACGGTGCCCGTGGCTCTGCGACGCATGGTGACCGGCTCCTCGGCGTGTTCATGTGATGTCGCCGAACCGTATGAACACTGTGGAGCCGTCGACATGGTGCAGGGCACCTCACCTGGCGCGATGCGCATGTGGGTGCCGCACATGGGCCGAAAGAGCAAGCCGCGCCGCCTGGAACCGGAGTGTACGGTTCCGGGCGGCGCGGCCCGGTGCTCAGTGTGTGTCGCGGGCGATGGCCCGTCACATGAAGCTGATGGCCTGCACCGTCGCCACGATCACGCCGAGCAGCGCGAACGCGACGCCGACCCAGCCCATCACGATGCCCGCGACCGCCTGGCCGCGGCCGCCGCCCTGGCCCCGGTCGGCCATCCGCTTGGCCGAGATGCCGAGACACAGCGCGATGATCGGCAGGATGATCGGGATGAGCACCAGGCCGAGGATGCCGAGAACCATCGAGGCGGTGGCCTTGCCGCTGGGCAGCGGGGCGCCACCGGGGTACCCGTAGCCGGCCGGCGGCTGAGCGCCGTATCCCGGTCCACCCGGGGCCGGCGTCTCGCTCGTGCCGTCTGCGATACCTGCCTGGTCAGTCATGACTTCCTCTCCATCGGTGCTGGTCATGACCATGTTAAAGAGCCGCTTGTGGCCCTTTCGGTCAGAAGGGTGAGAGGAGTGTGATGAAAACGCCCCGAAACGGGGTCCGTATGTGCTAGCGGGCTTCCGTGGGTTTTGTCACGTCGATCAGTCGGCACACGGTGTCGATATCGATCTTCACCTGGGCGATCGACGCCCGCCCCGACAGCCAGGTGATCAGCGCCGAGTGCCAGGTGTGCTCGATGACCCGGACCGCGGACAGTTGCTCCGGCGTCGGATGCTCCAGCCCCATCGCGTCCAGGATGAGCGCCGTCGTGATCCGCGAGACGGTGTCCACCTCGGGGCTGACGCTGCGGTCCGCGAAGGTCAGCGCCCGCACCATCGCGTCCGCCAGGTGCGGCTCGCGCTGGAGCGCGCGGAACGCCCGCATCAGGGTGTCGGCGACCCGCTGTGCCGGGTCCTGGCCGGCCGGGGGGTGTTTGTGCAGCGTCGTGTGCATGTGCTGGAGCTGGTCCTGCATGGTCGCGACCAGCAGATGGATCTTGGACGGGAAGTAGCGGTACAGCGTGCCCAGGGCGACCCCGGCCTCCTCAGCGACCTCGCGCATCTGCACCGCCTCGAAGCCGCCCCGGCCGGCGAGCTGGGCGCTGGCGTGCAGGATGCGGCGGCGACGGGCCTCCTGCCGTTCGGTCAGGGGCGGCGATGCCGGCTTGGCTTCCGCTGTCATGTGTCCCCATCCATGGCTTCTGTCCGCGACCGGCGGGAGGCGCTCGGTCCCCCGCGGGCGCACAGCATGCCAGCGTGCCCGGTGGTGGCGCGAATCACCTGATCCGGCCGTTGCACCGACGCTACCTGCCGGTAGATTCGTAGCTCATTGAACGATCCAGTCTGAAACTTGTTCTAGATTAGCGTGAGCGGTTACGCTCCGGCGAACACGCAGTGAGAAGGGGGCCGAGTGTGACCGCTGAGGCCATAGAGTCGGGCCCCCGCGCGGGCGGCGACCTGTCCGGCAGTGCCGGCGACCGTCCGTTGCGCATCGCACTCCTCACCTACAAGGGAAATCCTTTCTGCGGCGGCCAGGGCGTGTACGTACGCCACCTCGCCCGCGAGCTCGCCCGGCTCGGCCACAGCGTCGAGGTGATAGGCGCCCAGCCCTATCCGGTGCTCGACGAGGGCGTGCCGCTCACCGAACTGCCGAGCCTGGACCTCTACCGCCAGCCCGACCCGTTCCGCACCCCGAAGCGCGGCGAGTACCGGGACTGGATCGACGCCGCCGAGGTCGCCACCATGTGGACCGGCGGCTTCCCGGAACCGCTCACCTTCAGCCTCCGCGCCCGGCGCCATCTCGCCGCCCGGCGCGGCGAGTTCGACGTCATCCACGACAACCAGACCCTCGGCTACGGGCTGTTGGCGGACCTCGGCGCCCCGCTCGTCACCACGATCCACCACCCCATCACCGTCGACCGGCAGTTGGACCTGGACGCCGCGGAGAACCGCCGCCGGCGCGCCTCCGTGCGCCGCTGGTACGGCTTCACCCGCATGCAGAAGCGGGTCGCGCGCCGGCTGCCGTCGGTACTCACCGTCTCCGGTTCCTCCCAGCAGGAGATCGTCGAGCACCTCGGGGTGCGTCGGGACCGCATCCACGTCGTGCACATCGGCGCGGACACCGACCTCTGGTCGCCGGACCCGTCGGTCGCCGAGGTGCCCGGCAGGATCGTCACCACCTCCAGCGCCGACGTACCGCTCAAGGGCCTCGTCCACCTCGTCGACGCACTTGCCAAGCTCCGCGCCGGGAACCCGGACGCGCACCTCGTGGTCGTCGGCAAGCGGGCCGAGGACGGACCGGTCGCCCAGGCCATCGAACGGCACGGACTCCAGGACGCCGTCGAGTTCGTCAAGGGCATCAGCGACGCCGAGCTCGTCGACCTGGTGCGCGGCGCCCAGATCGCCTGCGTCCCCTCGCTGTACGAGGGCTTCTCACTGCCCGCCGCCGAGGCCATGGCCACCGGCACCCCGCTCGTCGCCACCACCGGCGGCGCGATCCCCGAGGTCGCGGGCCCGGACGGCGAGACCTGCCTGGCCGTCCCGCCCGCCGACGCCGGCGCACTGGCCGACGCCCTCGCCCGGCTGCTCGGCGACCCGGAGCTGCGCGCCCGGCTCGGCGCCGCGGGCCGCGAGCGGGTGCTCTCCCGCTTCACCTGGAAGCAGGCCGCCATCGGCACCGCCGCCCTCTACCGTGAGGCGATCGCCGCCCGGTCCGGCGCCACGCGCCCGGGCAGCCGTCGTTGACCCCGCCGCCCGTTCCCGTCGTCCCCGCCCCCTGACCCCCTCGACCGCGAAAGCAGGCATTCGTGCTGACCGTGGACTTCACCCGCTTCCCGCTCGCCGCAGGTGACCGAGTGCTCGACCTGGGCTGCGGCGCCGGACGCCACGCCTTCGAGTGCTACCGGCGCGGTGCCCAGGTCGTGGCCCTCGACCAGAACGGCGAGGAGATCCGCGAGGTCGCGAAGTGGTTCGCCGCGATGAAGGAGGCCGGCGAGGCCCCCGAGGGTGCCACCGCCACCGCGATGGAGGGCGACGCGCTCAACCTGCCGTTCCCCGACGAGTCCTTCGACGTCGTGATCATCTCCGAGGTCATGGAGCACATCCCCGACGACAAGGGCGTGCTCGCCGAGATGGTCCGGGTCCTCAGGCCCGGCGGCCGGATCGCGATCACCGTGCCGCGCTACGGCCCCGAGAAGGTCTGCTGGACCCTCTCCGACGCCTACCACGAGGTCGAGGGCGGCCACATCCGCATCTACAAGGCCGACGAGCTGCTCGGCAAGATCCGCGGCGCCGGCCTCAAGCCGTACGGCACCCACCACGCCCACGCCCTGCACTCGCCGTACTGGTGGCTCAAGTGCGCCTTCGGGGTGGACAACGACAAGGCGCTGCCGGTCCGCGCCTACCACAAGCTGCTGGTCTGGGACATCATGAAGAAGCCGATGGCCACCCGGGTCGCCGAGCAGCTGCTGAACCCGGTCGTCGGCAAGAGCTTCGTGGCGTACGCGACCAAGCCGCACCTGCCCGCGGCCGCCGCCGAGGACCTCACCAAGGCCGAGGCGTGACCGTTCCCGAGCAGACCGAACACCTCGTACTGCCCGGAGTCCTCACCGCCGAGCAGGCCACCGAGACCGTAGCCGCCCTCCTCGCCGTGCAGCGCGAGGACGGCGCCCTGCCCTGGTTCCGCGGCCACCACCTCGACCCGTGGGACCACACCGAGGCGGCCATGGCCCTAGACGCGGCGGGCGAGCACGCCGCCGCGGAACGCGCGTACGACTGGCTGGCCCGCCACCAGAACGAGGACGGCTCCTGGTACGCCGCCTACCACGACGGGGACCCGGACCGGCCGACCGACCGCTCGCTGGAGACCAACTTCTGCGCGTACGTGGCCGTCGGCGTCTGGCACCACTACCTCGCCACCGGCGACGACGCCTTCGTCGACCGGATGTGGCCGACCGTCTACGCCGCCGTCGAGTTCGTGCTGCGGCTCCAGCGGCCCGGCGGCCAGATCGGCTGGAAGCGCGAGGCCGACGGAACGCCCGTCGACGACGCGCTGCTGACCGGGTGCTCCTCCATCCACCAGGCGCTGCGCTGCGCGCTCGCCATCGCCGAACGGCGCGAGGAGCCGCAGCCCGACTGGGAACTGGCGACGGGCGCGCTGAGCCACGCGATCCGCAAGCACCCGGAACGCTTCCTGGACAAGAGCCGCTACTCGATGGACTGGTACTACCCGGTCCTCGGCGGCGCGCTCACCGCAGCAGCCGCCAAGGAGCGGATCGAGGAGGGCTGGGACCGCTTCGTGGTCCCCGGCCTCGGGGTGCGCTGCGTGCTGCCCAACCCGTGGGTGACCGGCGGCGAGAGCTGCGAACTCGCCCTGGCGCTCTGGGTGATGGGCGAGTCCGACCGGGCGCTGGAGATCCTCCAGTCCATCCAGCACCTGCGCGCCGAGGGCGGCCTGTACTGGACCGGGTACGTCTTCGAGGGCGACCGGGCGTTCTGGCCCCAGGAGCTCACCACCTGGACCGCCGGATCGCTGCTGCTCGCGGTCGCTGCGCTCGGCGGCGACGAGGCGACCGCGGAGGTCTTCGGCGGCGAACACCTGCCGCGCGGGCTGGAACCGGACTGCTGCTGTTAGCGGCCGGCCGGCGGCGGTGGACCCGGACGGCGTTTCCCGAGTGGCACGCCGTCCCGGGCCGGGCGAACCTTACCGAGGGTGGCGGATGCCGTCACTCACCGTAGAGACCGCCCCGATGTTCCCGGCCAGGGAGGCCCGCTGTGCCCAGATCCGCCGTGACCGGTTCCGCACCGCTTCGCCGTCTGATCGCCCCGCTGCTGCTGTGCTGCGCCCTGATCGTGGGCGTCACCGGGTGCGGCGGGGGTGACAAGAGCGGTGCGAGCAGCTCCGCGTCCCCGAGCGGTACGTCGGCGGCCGAGGCGCAGAAATTCGCCAAGACGCGGTTCGTCGCCAACGCCGGGCTCGCCGCCGGTGCGACGTACCAGTGGATCGTGAAGCCGTACCGGGCGGGCAAGTTCAAGAAGGGCGCGGACGGGCGGAAGTTCGCCCTGGTCAAGGCCGGGCTCGCGGGCGGCTTCACCTACAACCGGCTGAAGGCCGCGGTGGCCAACGCCAAGGGCGACCCGCTGCTGTCCAAGGCGGTCGCGCCGCTGACGGCGGGCATCGAATCGCTCAAGGGGCTCGGCGACAAGCTCCGCAGGGGCGAGGCGGGCGCGGGCGACGTCGGTGCCTTCGAGGGCGTGATCAACGGCATCAAGTCGGCCGGCAGCAGTGCGGGTGCCGAGGTGAAGGACAAGGTGCCCAGCGCCTCCCAACTCGGCGGGTAATCGATGGGGTTCGGCTCATGATCGAACTAGGGTGCGTGGTATGAGCCGACTCACGCACGACCGTTACTGTGACGAAATCATCGCCCGCACCGACGCGTTGAGGGCCACGATCCGTGGCGCGGACCTCACCGCCACCGTCCCGACCTGCCCCGACTGGACCCTGCGCGAGCTGGTCCTCCACGTCGGCAGGGCCCACCGCTGGGTCGGTGAGATCATGCGCACCCGCGCCACCGAGGCGGTCCCGTTCGAGCAGGTGCCGGAGAGCGCCCCCGGGAGCGACGACGCGGCCGCGCTCGACGCCTGGCTGGAGGAGGGCGCCACGCGGACCGCCGAGGCGCTGCGGGCCGCGGGACCGGACGAGAAGGTGTGGTCCTGGGCGTGGGAGCGGGGCACGGGCTTCTGGGCGCGCCGGATGGCGCACGAGACGATCGTCCACCACGCCGACGCGGCGCTCACCACGGGCACCGGGTACGAGGTCGCGCCGGAGCTGGCCGCCGACACGATCGAGGAGTGGCTGGAGATCGTCGCCTTCGCACGGGCCGCGGGCGACGAGCGGGCCGCCGGGCTGACCGGGGCCGGGCGCTCCATCCATCTGCACGCCACGGACGCGCCGGACGCCGAGTGGCTGATCGAGTTCGGCGAGGACGGCTTCGCCTGGAGCCACGGCCACGAGAAGGCGACCGTGGCGCTGCGCGGCCCGCTCACCGACGTCATGCTGGTCTTCAACCGGCGTCTGGCGCCGGACAGCGGCCGGGTCGAGGTGCTCGGTGACGCGGAGCTGCTGGACTTCTGGCTGGAGCGCGCCGCGTTCGGCTGAGCGGACACCCGGTGCCGTTGTGCGGGCCGGGCCGGGCTGAGCGAAGCTGGAGGGGAGAGCACATAGTGTCCGGCGGCCCCGTGGAGGTGCCGATGGAGCCCGTCCGCGCCCTGGAACGGATTGCCTTCCTGCTCGAACGCGGCAGGGCCGACACCCACCGTGTGCACGCGTTCCGCGCCGCCGCCGAGGCGGTGGCCGCCATGCCGGACGGCGAGGTCGCCCGGCGCGCGGCGGCCGGTTCGCTGGAGGCGGTCAGGAACATCGGGCCGAAGACCGCGCAGGTCGTCCGGGAGGCGGTGGCCGGGAAGGTGCCCGGCTATCTGGAACGCCTGGAGGAGGAGGCCGCCGCCCGCCCCGCCGAGGGCGGCGAGCGCCTCCTCGCCCTCCAGCGCGGCGACTGCCATCTGCACTCCGACTGGTCGGACGGCGGCAGCCCCGTCGAGGAGATGGGCCGCACCGCCGCGGAGCTGGGCCACGAGTGGGCGGCCCTCACCGACCACTCGCCCCGGCTGACCGTGGCGAACGGCCTCTCCCCGGACCGGCTGCGCCGGCAGCTGGACGCGGTCGCCGGGCTCAACGAACGGTGGGCGCCGTTCCGGCTGCTCACCGGCATCGAGTGCGACATCCTCCCCGACGGCTCCCTCGACCAGGAGGAGGAGCTGCTGGAACAGCTGGACATCGTGGTGGTCTCCGTCCACTCCCGGCTGCGGATGGACCCGGCCCCGATGACAAGGCGCCTGGTCACGGCCGTCCGCCACCCTCGGGCGGACGTCCTCGGGCACTGCACGGGGCGGCTGATCGCAGAGCGCGGGCGTCCGGAGTCCCGCTTCGACGCGGACGCGGTCTTCGCCGCGTGCGCCGAGGCCGGGACGGCGGTGGAGATCAACAGCCGGCCGGAACGGCTCGACCCGCCCCGGCGCCTGCTGAGCCGCGCCGTCGCGGCGGGCACCCTCTTCGCCATCGACACCGACGCCCACGCACCCGGACAGCTGGACTGGCAGATCCACGGCTGCGCCCGCGCCGAGGAGTGCCGGGTCCCGGCGGAACGCGTCGTCACCACCTGGCCGGCCGAGCGGCTCCTGGCCTGGTCGCACGCGGGAACGACCCCGGAGCGGGCCCGCTCCGGGGCGGACGGGGCCGTCGGCGCGGCCCCGGGACAGGAACGGTGAAGCCATGACGGCCACAAGCGTGCGAGGCATCGACCACATCGGGGTCACCGTCCCCGACCTGGAGACCGCGACCCTCTTCCTGGCGAGGGCCTTCGGCGCCGAGGTGCTCTACGACACCCTGCGCCGCCAGGACGGACCCAACGGCGGACCCGGCGTCGAGCAGCGGCTCGGCGTCCCGGCGGGCACCCAGCAGCTGGCGGTCAGAATGCTGGCGCTGCCCGGCGGCGGGCCGGGCATCGAGCTGTGCGAGTTCCAGGGCCCCCGCCGCGAACCCCCGGTGCTGCCCTGCGACTTCGGCTGGCAGCATGTGGCGCTGTACGCCGACGACCTGGACGCGGCCGTACGGGACTGTGTGGCCGCGGGCGCCTCGCTGCTCGCCGAGGCGCAGCCGCTGCCGGGCCCCGAGTCGGGGGAGCACAACCGGTTCGCGTATCTGCGCACCCCGTGGGGCAGCACCCTGCAGCTCCTGACGTACCCCGACCCCCAGCCCTGGCAGCGCACCGCCTCCCGGCAAGGCACCCGCCCGGCCGGCACCGGGACCTGGCCGACCGATCCGGCCCGCCCGGTTCCTAGTTGAGTTCCGCGAGCACCCGCAGGGTGTGCGGATCCGGTGCCGTCACCAGCAGATCGGTGACCGGTCCCTTGCGCCACAACTCCAGCCGCTCCGCGATCCGTTCGCGTGGACCGACGAGCGAGATCTCGTCCGCGAACGCGTCGGGCACCGCGAGCACCGCCTCCTGCTTGCGCCCTTCGAGGAAGAGCCGCTGGATCCGCCGAGCCTCCTCCTCGAACCCCATCCTCGCCATCAGATCGGCATGGAAGTTGCGGGCCGCGTGGCCCATCCCCCCGATGTAGAAGCCGAGCATCGCCTTCACCGGCAGCAGCCCCTCGGCCACGTCGTCGCAGACCCGCGCCCGGGCCATCGGTGCGATCATGAAGCCGTCGGGGAGGCCGGTGAGCGAGGCCTCGTACACATCGGTGCGCATCGGCGACCAGTACAGCGGCAGCCAGCCGTCGGCGATGACGAAGGCGTCCTTCTCATCCGTTTTGCCCTGGCCCCGATACGCGGTCGACGCCTGGTGCACGGCCAGGCCAGTGATATAGACCATCGGCTGGTCGTGGCTGAGTAGCAGGCCGATCAGCAACGCGGCGCCACCGTGGTTGATGTCCACCGCCCACAGCGTCTCGCCGGAGAGCGCCAGCACATCTGAAATCAGCTCCAGCAGAGCCGTCTCGTCATTGAGGACTCGGCGTGAAAGCAGACGCTCGCCCTGGGGGGCCAGTACCACGCAGTGATGATGTTTCTTGCCGATGTGTACTCCGGACCAGATCTAGGGCACGGTCACCTCCGCCAGCTCGTCGTCCAACACAGTCCCGCAGACGACCTCGCCGACGTTGTCCTACGAAGCGATCAAGTCGCGTATCCCAATTAGCGGTCGAGTCGTCGCGGGGCTCCGGGTGGCCAAGTTCTTTGAGTCATCCAAAGGCGACAAGCTCACAGCTACACCCAGAACCCCCGGGCCCGTCGATCTTATGAATTACCTGCTCGGACCCACGCTTGGATTAGGACGAGCTTGGAGGATGTCTCATGTAGCGAGTATTGCGAGCTCCTCGCAGCAGGCGAGGACTGCGGGCAGGTCGATTCGCCGCAGCTGAGACCGGTGAAGATGCGCTTGGACAAGGCAGTGCGGCCAGGTGTTGCGTCACGACAACACCTGGCCGGACGGTCTGCTTCATGTCCAGGCAGAGGCCTGATCGCTGCCGCGCGCGATGCCGCAGGCGCAGGGTCTGTGGCGCTGACGGATCAGTGCATGCGTAGCCATAGGCTTCTCAAGCGGGGCCCGCTGGCATGAGAAAGTTTACGCATAGCCAGAATTGGACCACTTGCAGCGGAGGTTCACGCCGTCCCTCCTGACGCACGCCTTGACCCAAACGACTGTTCCCTCTGCCACGTTCGAGGAATTAGTGGAACAATTCCCATTTCCGCCAGCAGAGGCGGACTTAATGAATGTGCCTTTACCGTTGTAGACGAACTTGTAGAGGCCGGCCCATGCGCTGTTGCCGTCAGGCATGGTGTCACAGACGGTCAACTGATCGCCGTACGAACCGAATCCACCCGTCGCGTGGATGTTGGGGGACCAGTCGTACAGGCGCACCGCGACGCCCGTATCCCCGCCATTCGCGCTTGCCTGTGGCGCCGACAGCAGCGAGGTGCCCATAACGAGAGCGCCCACTGCAGTGAACTGAGCTAACTTGAACTTTCGCGTCACCGATCCCCCTGCTTGAATTAGATGAGTGTATACAGTTCGCAACTTTATGCCCTGAGTGGAGTCTTCGAACGGCCTTTCTTGTCAACCTGGGCTGTGATTTATGGCACTCGCGAATAGGAGGAAAGGGGATTCGGTAACCAAAATCCCATGTTTGGGCCTATTTCTGCCTTTTGTCAATAGTATTGGCTGATGTGGCGGGGGCGTGGTGTGTGTTCTATGACAGGTCCTGCGTCGCTGATCATCAAGCGGTGATTGCTCTGTGGGGTGAGGAGAAGACCCTTCTCCTCCCGTACGACCGCTACTGCGACGAGATCCTGGCCCAGACCGACGCGGTGCGAGCGGTGCTCAAGATGCGGACCTGGGTGCGAAGGTCCCCACCTGCTCCGAGTGGAGCCTGCGTGCCCTGGCCGTCCACGTCGGCAGCGCCCACCGCTGGGTCACCGGGATAGTCGGCACCCGGGCCATCGAGGACGTCTCCGAGGAACGGGTGCCCGGCTTCGAGGGACCAGGGAGCAGCGGACGGCCTTCTGGGCCCGGCGCATGGCACACGAGACCGCTGTTCACGGAGCGGACGCGGCCCTCGCAGCCCGGGCCGGCTACGAGGTGCCACCCGAGCTGGCGGCCGACACCATCGAGGAGTGGCTGGAGATCGTCGCCGCCGCCGACCGCGACGGCGACCCGTTGGCCGCCGAACTGCGCGGCGGCCGCTCCCTGCACCTCCACGCTACGGACGTAGCTGGCGCGGAATGGCTGATCACCTTCGGTGAGGACGCCTTCACCTGGACCCACACCCACGAGAAGGCGAAGGTCGCCGTATGCGGCACGCTCGCCGACCTCATGCTGCTCTTCCACCGCTGCCTGGCCTCCACCAGCACCCGTGTGGAGCTCCTGGGAGACGCGGACCTCTTGGACTTCTGGCTGGAGCGGGCGTCGTTTGACTGACAGCGCTCAGGGGCCTGTCCTAGCCGTTGAGTTCCGCCAGCACCTGAAGCGTGTGCGGGTCTGGTGCCGTGACCAGGAGGTCGGTCACCGGGCCCTTGTGCCACAACTCCAGCCGCTCCGCGATCCGTTGACGCGGTCCGACGAGCGAGATCTCGTCGGCGAAGGCGTCCGGCACCGCGAGTACCGCCTCCTGCTTGCGCCCCTCCAGGAACAGCCGCTGGATCCGCCGCGCCTCCTCCTCGAACCCCATCCGTGCCATCAGATCGGCGTGGAAGTTGCGGGCCGCGTGGCCCATCCCTCCGATGTAGAAGCCGAGCATCGCCTTCACCGGCAGCAGCCCCTCGGCGACGTCGTCACAGACCAGGGCCCGGACCATCGGCGCGATCATGAAGCCGTCGGGCAGCTCCGTGAGCGACGCCTCGTAGACGTCGGTGCGCATTGGTGACCAGTACAGCGGTAGCCAGCCGTCCGCGATCCGGGTCGTCTGCGCGATGTTCTTCGGTCCCTCCGCCCCGAGCAGTACGGGCAGTTCCGGCCGCAGCGGATGGGTGATCGGCTTCAGCGGCCTGCCCTGACCGGTGGCGTCCGGGCCGCCGTAGGGATGGGAGTGGAACCGGCCGTCCAGCTCGACGGGGGCCTCTCGGCGGAGCACCTGGCGGATGACGTCGACGTACTCCCGGGTCGCCGTCAGCGGGCTGCTGGGGAACGGCCGCCCGTACCAGCCCTCCACCACCTGCGGCCCGGACAGCCCGAGACCGAGCATCATCCGGCCGCCGGAGAGATGGTCCAGGGTGAGGGCGTGCATGGCGGTCGCGGTCGGGGTGCGCGCCGCCATCTGCGCGATGCCGGTGCCCAGCCGGATCCGGGAGGTGTGGGCGGCGATCCAGGTCAGCGGGGTGAACGCGTCCGACCCCCAGGCCTCCGCCGTCCACACCGACGCGTATCCCAGCGCCTCGGCCTCTCTGGCCAGCTCCAGGTGGGCGGGGTTCGGGCCGCGGCCCCAGTATCCGAGCGCGAGTCCGAGCCGCATGTCCGACGCCTCTCAGTAGTTCTGACGCTACGTCAGAAATTTAGTACGGACGGAGGGTACGACAGCGGCCCCCCGCCCGGAAGGGGCGGAGGGCCGCTGTTGTGGAGCGTGTGCCGGGCTCAGCCGCGCTGGATACCCGTGGTGTCCTGGAGCACGCCGCGACGGCCGTCCTGAGTCTGGGCGATCAGGCTCGCACCGCGCTGCTCCACCGCCAGGTACCAGGTGCCGGGCGCCAGTTCGGCGATCGGCGACGGTGAACCGTCCTCCCCGTACAGCGGGCGGGCCACCGGCACCGCGAACCAGAACGGCGTGAAGTCACCGGCCGGCGCGCCCGCGGCGGGAGCCTGCTGGCCCTGCGGCTCCGGCTGGCCGGGCTGCGGCTGGCCACCGTACGGCTGCTGCTGACCGGGCTGACCGCCGAACGAGGGCTGCTGGCCGCCCGGGTAGCCGTATCCCTGGCCGGGCTGTGGCTGACCGCCGAACGGGGCCTGTGCACCCCTCGGGGCTGGGGCGCTGACCAGCTGGGCCTTGAGCGCGGGGATCAGCGGGGTGGCGATCGCGCCGCCCGCGAGGGCGATCGTGGCCAGCAGGCCGAGGACCATTCCGGCGCCCGCGTCAGGGGCGTCAATGGTCGTCCAGAAGGCGGTCCACAGCGCGAAGACGCAGAAGGCGGCGCCGAATTGGCCGAGGTCGAGGCCGACGACCTTCCGGGCCGGCATCGCGCGGCCGACGACGACCAGGGCCGCACCGATGATCCCGGCCAGGAAGACGCTCATCAGGAGACCGAGCGAGTCCCAGGCGTTCGGGGCGTTGAAGTTGGAGCAGTTGATGCCCGCGGGGCAGTCGTAGCCGGAGCGGTCGAGGAAGGAGGCGATGAACAGCACCACCGCTGCTCCGATCACCACGCCGTCGCCTCGAGTGAGGGAGCGGATATTCACGTGAAGGTCCTTAGTCGGTCGTCTCGTCGGGGCGGTCGTCGCTGCCGCCTGCACGGGTGCGGCGGGCACGGCACGAAGCTCGGGGGCGGCCCCCATCGTACGGATGAATCTATCGTCTGCCCGGGCGGGTTGTGTCCCTGCCCGGAGGCCGGACGCACATCCCCCCAATTTCGCCTCAGAACAACCTCTTGCTACCCGTTGAGGTAGCTGCTGATGCCATCGGCAATGCCCTGTGCCGCCTTCTGGCGCCAGCCCGCGCTGGTGAGCAGGGCGGCATCCTTCGGATCACGCATATTGCCGCATTCGATGAACACTTTGGGCACGGTCGACAAATTAAGTCCGCCCAGGTCCTTGCGAACATCCAATCCGGTATTGCCGCCGACGTAATTGGAAGGCGCACTTCCGGTAGCGCGGACGAATAGCCCCGCGATCCGGGTGCCGAGGTCGCGCGAGGGTTCGACGATCTTCGAGGTGTCCGCCGCCCCGCCCCGCACCGGCCCGGGGAGGATCACATGGAAACCGCGGTTGCCGACCGCGGAACCGTCCGCGTGCACCGACACCACCGCGTCGGCCCGCGCCTGGTTGCCGATCCGGGCCCGCTCGTCCACGCACGGCCCGTACGGGCGGTCGTTGTCGTACGTCAGCACGACCTTGGCGCCCTGCGCCCGGAGCAGTGTGCGCAGCCGGTGCGACACATCGAGGGTGAACCGGGCCTCCGCGTAACCGGAGTCGGTCGACGTCCCGGTGGTGTCGCACTCCTTGTGCGTGGTGCCGATGTCCACCTGGCGGTTGATCTCGCGGGTGTGCAGGTGGTTGTTCGGGTTGTGCCCGGGGTCGATGACGACGGTCCTGCCCGACAGCGGACCGGAGTTGCCGCCCGCGGGCGGTGCGGACCGGGTGGGGGAGGGGGACGTCCGCGCCGGCGTCGGAGCGCTCTTCGGGGGCGGGGCCGAGGGCGAGGGCGACGGCGACACGGTGGCGGAACCGCCGCTCGGGCCGGGCCGGGCCGGCGCTCCGGCACCGACATCGCCCGCCCCGCAGCCCGCGGCACTCAGGCACACGGTCGTGAGCGCGGTGGCGGCGAGCAGGGACCGGCGGCGCCGGATGGGGGGAACACTCTCGTCGTACGGCACCACGCGATGCTATCCGGGCGGTCCGGGGCCCGCCTCAGATTCCCGGGCCCGTGCGCCGCAGCACCCGCAGCGAGTCCGTCACCGAGACCTCGGTGAAAGCCCCTGATTCCAGCGCCCGCAGATAGACGCGGTACGGCGCCTGGCCGCCGTGCGCGGGGTCCGGGAAGACGTCGTGGATCACCAGCAGCCCGCCCTCGGCGACATGCGGCGCCCAGCCCTCGTAGTCGCCGTTCGCGTGCTCGTCGGTGTGACCCCCGTCGATGAAGACGAAGCCGAGCTTCCCGCCCCAGACCGCCGCGACCTGCGGGGACCGTCCCACCAGCGCCACGACGTGGTCCTCCAGGCCCGCCGCGTGCAGGGTCCGGCGGAAGGTCGGCAGCGTGTCCATCCGGCCGACCTCCGGGTCCACCACGGTCGGGTCGTGGTACTCCCAGCCGGGCTGCTGCTCCTCGCTGCCGCGATGGTGGTCGACGGTGAGCGCCGTCACCCCGGCCGCCCGCGCCACGTCGGCGAGCAGGATCGTGGAGCGCCCGCAGTACGTGCCGACCTCCAGGACCGGCAGTCCCAGCGCGGCGGCCCCGGTGGCGGCCGCGTACAGCGCGAGCCCCTCGCCCTCCGGCATGAAGCCCTTGGCGGCCCGGAAGGCGGCGAGAATCTCGGGCGACGGCTCGACGGCGGACTCGGCGGGCACGGTTCCTCCTGGTGGGGGCGGTGATGAGCGCTACGCGTTCGACGGCGCCCCATCGTGCCGTACGCCCCCGCCGAAGGTGTCGGCGGGGGCGTACGAGGGGTGAGCCCGGGTCGGGCGCCCCTGGCAGGGATGCGATATGGAGGTCAGCAGCTCTGCCAGAGTCGGGTCATGACGCGGACGCCGAAGCGCAGGCCCTCCAGCGGGACGCGCTCGTCCACGCCGTGGAACAGGCGGCCGTAGTCCAGGTCGTGCGGGAGCTTGAGGCCCTTGAAGCCGAAGCAGCGGATGCCGAGGTGGGTGAATGCCTTGGCGTCGGTGCCGCCCGGGTTGCAGTACGGGACGGGGTGGCCGTCCGGGTCCTCGGCGCGCACGGCCTCGCACATGGCGTCGACCAGCGGGCCGTCGAACGTGGTCTCCATCGCGATGTCGTGGTTGACCCACTCGCGGGTGACCGAGGGCAGCAGCAGCCTGTCGATGGTGTCGACCAGCTCCTGCTCGTGGCCGGGCAGGAAGCGGCCGTCCACCCGGGCGGTCGCCTTTCCGGGGATGACGTTGGTCTGGTAGCCGGCGTCGAACATGGTGGGGTTCGCGGAGTTGCGGAGCACCACCTGCATGAAGTCGGAGACCGGGCCCAGCCGCTCCAGGCTGCCCTCGATGTCGTTCTCGTCGAACTCGACGCCGTAGAGGCGGGCGGCCTCTTCGAGCAGGGCGCGGACCGGTTCGATCAGGCGGACCGGGAAGGTCTCGCGGCCGATGCGGGCCAGCGACTCGGCGAGGTCGGTGACCGCGTTCTCGTCGTTGGGGGACGAGCCGTGGCCGGCCCGGCCGGTGGCGGTGAGCTCCATCCAGGCCATGCCGCGCTGGGCGTTCTCGATCGGGTAGAGACGGCGGGTGTCGTCGATGGCGAAGGAGAAGCCGCCGCCCTCGCCGATCGCCTCGGTGACCCCGGCGAACAGCTCCGGGCGGTGCTCGACCAGCCAGTGGGCGCCGAACTTGCCGCCCGCCTCCTCGTCGGCGAGGAAGGCGAGGACCAGGTCGCGGGACGGCTTGGTGCCGGTACGGGCGAAGTGGCGGGCGGTGGCCAGCATGACGGCCACCGTGTCCTTCATGTCGATCGCGCCGCGGCCCCACAGGTAGCCGTCGCGGATCTCGCCGGAGAACGGCGGGACCTGCCACTCGGAGGCGTCGGCGGGGACCACGTCCAGGTGGCCGTGGACCAGCAGGGCACCGCGCTCCGGGTCGGTACCGGCGATCCGGGCGATGACATTGGCCCGGCCCGGGGCGGACTCGACCAGTTCGGACTCGATGCCCACCTCGGCGAGGCGGCCCACCACCCAGTCGGCGCTCGCCCGTTCGTCGCTGGTGGGGTTGGAGGTGTCGAACCTGATCAGTTCGGCGCAGAGTTCGACGACCTCGTCCTGCGCCTCGTCGGAGGCCGGGACGAACGAGGTGGTGGGGTCGGGGGTGGTCATGCTGCTCCCACAGTGGTTGTCGCACGGGCGGCGGGGGCGGCGTCCTCGTCGTCCAGGGTGGAGGTGCCGTACGGCTTCACCCAGCCCAGCAGGCCGAGGACGCTGTACAGGATGAAGGCGGTGGCCAGGGAGTTCAGGGCCGGGATGCCGCCCTCGTAGAACTTGCCGACGCAGAACGCCGCGATCCAGATGGCGATGGACATCGGTACCCAGGTCGGCGAGGTCTTCGGCAGGGTCTCGGACTCCCGGGTGTCGTCCAGCGGCTTGCGCATCCGCTTCACGACCCAGTACTCGGCCACGATGATGCCGCCGATCGGCGGGATCGCGACGCCGAGGATGGAGAGGAACTCGGTGAAGTGGGTCATGATCCCGACCGCGGACAGGAGCGTGCCGGCGATGCCGAGGACGATCGTGACCGCGCCGCGGTGGATCCGCTTGCCGAAGACGACCTGGAAGAAGTTGACGACGCCGAGCGAGGAGCCGTACAGGTTCCAGTCGTTGATCTTGGCGGTGGACATCAGGACCACGATCACACCGAAGGCACCCGAGGTGGAGAGCACGATGTGCGAGACCTCGTTGCTCTTGACCAGGTGGCCGAGGAGCACACCGGTCAGGCCGACGATGTACTCGGAGAGGATCATCGACGAGGCGCTCTGCAGGAAGACGTGCGAGCCCTTGCGGTTGTACCGGGTCATCTCCGGGGACACGATCGCGCCGGTCATGTAGCCGCCCGCGATGGCGGTGGCGGCGACGGCGAGCGGGATGGTCTGGCCGGGCGGCGGCGAGTGGATCAGTTCGCTCAGCGAGTGGTCCTTCAGCGTCGAGACGATCGACCAGGCGACCATCGCGAAGAACAGCGGCGTCACGATCTTGGCGAAGACGGCCATGTACTTGAAGCCGAAGATCACCAGCGCGGTGATGGCGATACCGGCCAGCACGCACCACATCCAGGACGGGCCGCCGACCAGCGCCGAGACGCTGTTGCCGAAGATCGTGTTCTGGACGCCGAACCAGCCGACCAGGCTGACCGCGATGACGAAGCTGACCAGCGCCGAGCCGTTGCGGCCGAAGCCGACCCAGCGGGTCAGCATCGGGGTCGCCAGGCCCTCGCGCATACCGGCCAGGCCGATCGCGAAGATCACGATCTCCAGGATCACCGCGCCGAGCGTGAAGGCGAGGAAGGCGTCCCCGAAGGTCATGCCGACGCCGATGGTGGCGCCGAGGGTGAACTGCGAGATCGAGCCCGACTGGGCGAGCCACTGGAGCAGCATCGACCAGAAGCCGAACCGCTTGTCGCGCGGGACGCGGGAGAGCGCGTAGTCGTCGCTGCCGATGTTCTTGGCCTCGGGGGCCACGGCCTCGGCCTGCGGGGTGGCTGCCATCAGGACTCCTGGGGTGTACGGCCGAAGGTCTGCAGGTGCGTCAGCGACCCGTAGCGGCTGACGAGGTTGTCGAACTCCACCGCGTCGTGGAAGTCCAGTTGGCCGCTGCCGTAGGCCTTGGCGACCTCCACGGCGTAGCGGGCGGCGGACGCGATGTCCGTCTCGTGGCTCGCGCCCGTACCGCAGCCCGGCACCGCGGCGGCCGAGGTGACGGCCAGACCGACGACCGGGGCGGCCGTCGCGGTGGAGGGCTGCAGGATCGAATTGATGTGGTGTGCCCCATTACCGTACGGGGTGATGTCCTGCGTGGTCACGGGGTACGTGACCAACGGCTCACCGGTCACCACGGCCAGCAGTTCGCCCAGCTGCTCGCTGACCCGCAGCACCCAGCCCTCCTTGACGGTGGGCGACAGGGCGAGGCCCTTGTGGTTGATGATCCGGTTGCCCTTGGTGGTGTCGATGGAGAGCACGGCCTCCATCTCGCCGGTCACCTCGTGGCGGTTCATGGTGGCGATGTCCACGGGCGAGCCCATGAACGGCACCGGGTCGTGCGGCTCGGTCGGCGCGTTCGGGCAGATGTGGGTGGCGACGATCACATCGCCGGGCAGCACGTCGCCGCGGCGGCGCATGTCGAGCAGCTTGGCGGCGGTGGCGATGGCCGAGACGGCGCCGTCGGCGTCGGAGACCAGGCCGGTCACCTCGGGCCGGGCGCCGATGCCGCCGAGCCGGCCCACCACGCCCAGCGTGCGGGCGCTGCCACCGGACGTACGCCCGTGGGAGCCCGGAATACGGACCATCACGAAGTCCGTCGAACCCTGCTCGCCGGCGACCGTGGTGACCTTCGCGGACGAGCCCTCGGTCCCGCTCACGGAGTCGAGGTACTCGACGACCGTCTTGCCATTGACCTGGGGATCGTCCAGCAGATCGACGATGTCCAGCACGTACTTCAACATGGGGGCCCTACTTTCTCGCTCATCCGGGCACCCGGGCCGAGGCCCTCGACTGGGGAAGCGCGGGGCGGGGTGCTGAGGCCACATTCGGGATCGGATAGCGTTGAACGCAACTGTTTCCCGTTATTTGCAATTCAGGTCTGAATGGTGAGATGACGATGGCGGACTTCGATCTGGACCGGCGCACCCCCGCCGGAGCCCTGCAAACCGTCGACCGGGCGCTCCTCGTGCTGCTCGCCTTCGAGCGGACCAGACCCGACTGGGGCGTCACCGAGGTCGCCGAGGAGTTCGGCTGGGACACCTCGGTGGCCCAGCGGCTGCTCGCCACCCTCGCCGGCCGCGGCTTCCTGGTCTCCGACCCGGCCACCCGCCGCTACCGCATCGGCCCCGCCGTGCTGCGCCTGGGCAGGCTCTGGGAGCGCTCCGGATCCCTGGAGCTGCTGGCCGGGCCGGTCCTGGAGGAGCTGTGCCGGGTCACCGGCGACACCGTGCTCTTCTGCCTGCCGGACAGCTTCCACATGCGGTGCGTCGCCGCCGAGGAGGGCGTGGCCGGGCCGCTGCGCTACTACCCCCTGGTCGGCGAGCTCTACCCGGCGCACGCCGGGGCGACCAGCAAGTCGTACTACGCGTACCTCCCCGACGAGCAGCGCCACCGGCTCTTCCGGGGCCGCCCGATGGCCCGGTTCACCGACCGGACGGTCACCGACCCGGACCGGCTGGAGGAGGAGTTCCTCAAGGTCCGCGCCCAGGGCTACGCCTGGACGGTCGGCGAGTACGACACCGGCATCGCGACCGTCGCCGTACCGGTCTTCCTCGGTCGCGAACCGTACGGCAGCCTCAGCCTCGGCGGCGCCGAGGAACTCTTCGCGGGCGCGCCGCACGACCGGCTCGACGCGCTGCGCCACGCGGCGCAGCTGCTGGAGAAGCGGCTCACCCACCCTCCGCAGCGCCCGAAACCCCGCACCCGACGTCCCCGTACCGACCGATGACCCGGAAGAGAACCAAGAGGAACCCCATGAATCTGCTGCTGCTCTCCAACTCCACCCAGTACGGCCGGGGTTACCTGGAACACGCCCTCGACACCGTCACCGCGTTCCTGCCCTCCGGCGCCCGGCTGGCCTTCGTCCCCTACGCGCTCGCCGACTACACCGCGTACACCGCACGCGTCCGCGAGGCCCTCGCGCCGTCCGGGATCACCGTGCGCGGGGTCCATGAGAACGCCGACCCGGTCGCCGAACTCGCCGCTTCCGACGCCGTGTTCATCGGCGGCGGCAACTCCTTCCGGCTGCTGAGCGCCCTGTACCGGACCGGTCTGCGGGACGCCGTGACCGAGGCGGTGCGAAGCGGGCTGCCGTACATGGGGGCCAGCGCCGGGACGAACATGGCGGCGCCCACCCTGCGCACCACCAACGACATGCCCATCGTGCAGCCGCCGTCCTTCGAGACGCTCGGCCTCGTCCCGTTCCAGATCAACCCGCACTACCTGGACCCGGACCCGGCCAGCACCCACAAGGGCGAGACCCGCGAGGAGCGGCTCACCGAATTCCTGGAGGAGAACGACGTGCCGGTGCTCGGCCTGCGCGAGGGGTCGTGGCTGCGGGTCGACGGGCGTCAGGCCCGGGTGCAGGGCGCCCGGCCCGCCCGGCTGTTCACCCGCGGCGCGCAGCCGCAGGAGCTCCCGGCGGGCTCGGACGTCTCTCATCTGCTCACGACGACACCGCGGTTCGACGCTCCAGTGCGCTGACCGTCAGCACCAGGTCCGTGCCGACGGGCAGGCCGTCGCCCGGGTGGACGGCCGGGCGGGCGCTCGGCGCGTACCCGGTGGCCGACCCGGCCAGCACGAAACTGCCGCCGTGCGGGACGGCCAGCGTGTAGTGGCCGTCCTCGTCCGCCACGGTGAGACCGGCCTGCCGGCCCCGGTGGTCGATCAGCGTGACATTGGCGCGGGCCACCGGGGCGCCGTCCCCGTCCAGCACCCGGCCGCGGAAGCCGTCGGAGCGGGCGACGGGGCGGGAGGCGGCGGGCGCCGGGGCGTCCTCGTCGCTGCTCGCCAGCAGCACCGGGCGCATCGCCTCGCGCCGCGACGGCAGGAACGAGGCCAGCACCAGACCGATCACCACCGCACCCGTCGCGATCAGGAACGAGATGCGGAACCCCTCCATCGAGGGCAGCACGGCCCCGCCGGTGTGCACCGAGGTGTTCGCCAGCACCATGCCGATCACGGCGCTCGACACCGACGTACCGATCGACCGCATCAGGGTGTTGAGGCCGTTGGCCGCGCCGGTCTCCGACGGGTCGACGGCCCCGATGATCAGCGCGGGCAGCGAGGAGTAGGCGAGCCCGATGCCGGCGCCGAGCATCACCGCGATCACCACGGTCTGCCAGGCGGCGCTCATCAGCCCGAGCCCGGCCCCGTAGCCGATCGCGATGATCAGCATGCCGAGCATCAGCGAGACCTTGGGGCCCCGGCGGGCGGAGAGCCGGGCGTACAGCGGGGCGACGAGCATCATCGTCAGCCCGAGCGGCGCCACGCACAGCCCGGCGACCACCATCGACTGCCCGAGCCCGTACCCCGTCGAGGCCGGCAGCTGGAGCAGCTGCGGCAGGACGAGCGAGACGGCGTAGAAGGCGACCCCGACCATGATCGAGGAGAGGTTGGTGAGCAGCACCTCGCGCCGGGCCGTGGTCCGCAGATCGACCAGCGGGGCCGGGCTGCGCAGCTCGAACAGGCCCCACAGGACGAGGATCACCAGCGCGGCGGCGATCAGCCCGAGCGTGCTGCCCGAGGTCCAGCCCCAGTCGCTGCCCTTGGTGATCGGCAGCAGCAGGCAGACCAGTCCGAGCGAGAGCCCCAGCGCGCCGGTCACGTCGAACCGGCCGGGGGCGCGCAGCGTGGTCTCCGGTACGACCAGGGCGGTGAGCGCCATCGACAGCACGCCGAGCCCGGCCGCGCCGAAGAACAGGGTGTGCCAGTCGGCGTGCTGGGCGACCAGCGCGGAGGCGGGCAGCGCCAGTCCGCCGCCGACCCCGATCGACGAGCTCATCAGCGCCATCGCCGAGCCGAGCCGCTCGCGCGGCAGTTCGTCGCGCATGATGCCGATGCCCAGCGGGATGGCGCCCATGGCGAAGCCCTGGAGCGCACGCCCCGAGATCATGACCACGAGTGTGTCGGTGAAGGCGCATATCAAGGAGCCGACCACCATCACGGCAAGGCTGGCGAGCAGCATCCTCCGCTTGCCGTAGAGGTCGCCGAGCCGTCCCATGATCGGGGTGGCGACGGCTCCCGCGAGCAGTGTCGCGGTCATCACCCAGGTGGCGTTCGACGGGTCGGTGTGCAGCAGGGCGGGCAGGTCCTTGATGACGGGGACGAGCAGGGTCTGCATCACCGCGACGGTGATGCCCGCGAAGGCGAGCACGGGGACGACACCGCCGCCCGCCCTGCGCGGCCGCGGATCGGGGAGCTCCCCGGTGTGCTGTCCGTTCGTCGTCTCTGGCATGCGTGCGGCCTCCGGGCGGCGTGATCGAGGGTGTGAAGAGGCGTGCGGGTGCGGCGGGCGGGCTGCGCCGGCCGCCAACTGCGTGCAGGCTGAAACCTTCCAGGTGTTCGCGGTATTCCGGTGAACGAGGTGCGAACGGGGGCACGACGGCGCACTCGGATCGGCGGGTGCGGAGATCCGGTCCGTATCTGACCTTCCGTCAGAATGGAACGTGTTCTACTCTTGCGCCGTTCCAGTGGCTGCGACCGGCGAGGATCCGCATGGGCATCGGAATCACCGAAGAACACAGGGAGTTGGCGCAGTCCGTACGAGGCTGGCTGGCGCGCGCCGTACCGCCGCAGGAGATCCGCAAGCTGCTCGACGCGGACGCCCCTCATGCCCCCGGCGTACGCCCCGGGTACTGGGACGGTCTCGCGGAACAGGGGCTGCTCGCCGTCCATCTGCCCGAGGAACACGGGGGAGGCGGTGGCCGGCTCCTCGACCTGGCCGTGGTCCTCGAAGAGGCGGGGCGGGCCGCGCTCCCCGGCCCGTACCTGTCGAGCTCCCTGGCCTCCGCCGTACTGCACGCGGCGGGGTCGCACGAGCTGGTGCGCGGGCTCGCGGACGGAACGCGCATCGGCGCCGTCGCCCTCGGCCCCGGCACCCTCACCGCCGTCGAGAGCGAGGACGGCCATCTACTGGACGGCACCGCACCGCCCGTCCTCTCCGGCGCCGACGCCGATCTCCTCCTCCTGCCCGCCGAATCGGCCACCGGAACCCTCTGGTTCGCCGTCGACGCCGCCGCCGACGGGCTGACCGCCCGCCCGCACCACGGCGCCGACCCGACCCGGCCCACCGCCCGGGTCCACGCCGAGGGGGTGCTCGTCCCCGCCGCCCGGCTCGTACGGACCGACACCACGCGCGTCCGCGACCTCGCCGCCGCGCTCCTGGCCGCGGAAGCCTGCGGAACCGCGGCCAGGGCGCTGGAAACCGCCGCCGAACACGCCAAGGTCCGCGAACAGTTCGGCCGCCCCATCGGGCAGTTCCAGGGCGTCAAGCACCTCTGCGCCGACATGCTCGTACGGGTCGAGCGGGCCCGTGCGCTGGCGTGGGACGCGGCCCGCGCCGCCGACGAGGAGACGGATGCGGACGCACGGTCCATGGTCGCCGCCCTCGCCGCGTCGGACGCCCTCGACGCCGCGTACGGCTGCGCCAAGGACTGCGTCCAGATCCTCGGCGGCATCGGCTTCACCTGGGAGCACGACGCCCATCTGTATCTGCGCAGGGCCCTGGTGGCCCGGCAGCTGCTGGGGACCGGCGACACCCACCGGCTGCGGGCCGTCCGGCTGGCCGAGGGCGGGGCACGCCGCGGGCTTGCCCTCGAACAACTCCCCGCCGGGGCCGCCGCCCACCGGGCCGCCGCGCGCGAGGCCGTCGCTGCCGCCCGCGGCCTCGACCCCAGGGCCGCCCGCCGTGTCCTCGCGCCGACCGGCTACGCCGCCCCGTACCTCCCCGCCCCTTACGGCCTGGGCGCCGGCCCCGTGCAACAACTCGCCATCCAGCAGGAGCTGGCGGAGCAGGGGGTGAAGCTGAGCGATCTCGGCATCGCCACCTGGGTGGTGCCCTCGCTCATCGCCCACGGCACGGCCGAGCAGCAGGAGCGCTATCTGCTGCCCACCCTGCGCGGCGAACTCCTGTGGTGCCAGCTGTTCTCGGAGCCCGGTGCGGGGTCCGACCTCGCCTCGCTGCGCACGAAGGCGGAACGGACCGAGGAGGGCTGGCGGATCAACGGCCAGAAGGTGTGGACGAGCGCCGCCCAGTGGGCCGACCACGGGATCCTGCTGGCCAGGACCGACCCGGACGCCCCCAAGCACCAGGGGATCGGCTACTTCCTCGTCGACATGAAGAACACCCCGGGCATCGACATCCGGCCGCTGAAGGAGATCACCGGCGACAGCCTCTTCAACGAGGTGTACTTCGACGACGTCCTGCTGCCCGCCGACGCCGTCGTGGGCGAGCCCGACGGCGGCTGGCGGGTCGCCCGCAACACCCTGGGCAACGAACGCGTCCACATGGCCGACCAGATGACCTTCGACACCGGCCTGGAGGCGCTGATCGCCCGCTCCGGCGAACTCGACGGCGCCTGCCGGGCCCGCATCGGGGCGCTGGCCGCCGAGGCCCACGCCCTCGGCTGCATCGGGCTGCGGACCACGATGCGGCAGGTCTCCGGTCTCGAACCCGGGGCGGGAGCCTCCGTCCGCAAGCTCGTCCAGACCACCCACCAGCAGAAGGTCGCCGAACTCGCCCTCGAACTCCTCGGCCCGGCGGGCGCGGCCGGCGAGGGGCCGGCGGAGCGGGCCCTGCACGGCTTCCTGATGTCCCGCTGCCTGACCATCGCGGGCGGCACCACCCAGGTTCAGCTCAACGTCGTCGCCGAGCGCATCCTCGGCCTCCCGCGCGATTGAAGGGACTTGCCATGAAGCCCACCCAGCACGCGAAGCCCATGAAGCTCATGAAGGCGTACGTCCTCGGTGTCGGGATGACGAAGTTCGAGAAGCCCGAGACACGCGACTGGCAGTACTGGGACATGGCGAAGGAGGCCGGCACGGCCGCGCTCGCCGATGCCTCCCTCGCGTACGGGCAGATCCAGCAGGCCGTCGTCGGCTACTGCTTCCAGCCCTCCACCGCCGGCCAGCGCGCGGTGTACGAACTCGGCCTGACCGGGATCCCCGTCTACAACGTCAACAACAACTGCGCCACCGGCTCCACCGCCCTGATGACGGCCCGGCAGTTCGTGGAGGGCGGCGGCAGCGACTGCGTCCTCGCGCTCGGCTTCGAGAAGATGACGCGCGGCGCCCTCGGCGGCGGTGGCGCGGACGGCGGTGCGGCCGACTTCAAGACCTCGCCCGTGGCCCGGCACTACGGGGTCATGGCCGCCGCCCACGGCTTCGCGATGAACCCGCCCACCGCCCAGATCTTCGGCAACGCGGCCCGCGAGCACATGGCGCGGTACGGGACGACGGAGGCGCAGCTCGCCGCCGTCGGCGCCAAGAACCACCGCCACTCGGTGAACAACCCGTACGCCCAGTTCCGGGACCCGTACACGGTCGAGGAGATACTCGCGGCGAAGCCCGTCCACAGCCCGCTGACCAAGCTCCAGTGCTCACCCACCTCCGACGGCGCGGCCGCCGCCGTCGTCGTGTCGGAGCGCTTCGTCGAGCGCCACGGCCTGGGCGACCGGGCGGTGGAGATCGTCGCCCAGGCCATGACCACCGACACCGGCGACTCCTTCGCCTCGGGGACCTGCATCGACGCGGTGGGCCTGCCGATGTCGCGGGCCGCCGCCCGGCAGGTCTACGACGCCTCGGGGCTCTCGGCCGCCGACCTGGACGTCATCGAACTGCACGACTGCTTCTCCATCAACGAACTCCTCACCTACGAGGCGCTCGGACTGTGCGGCGAGGGCGAGTCCGGGAAGCTCGTCGAGTCCGGCGCCACCACGTACGGCGGCCGCTGGGTGGTCAACCCGTCCGGCGGGCTGATCTCCAAGGGGCACCCGCTCGGCGCCACCGGAATCGCCCAGACCGCCGAACTGACCTGGCAGCTACGGGGCGAGGCGGGGGACCGGCAGGTGAAGGACGCCCGGGTCGGCCTGGCCCACAACATCGGGCTCGGCGGAGCGGCGGTGGTGACGCTGCTGCGGCGGTAGGTGCTCTCCCGTCGTCCCTGGTGGACCGGCGTGCGGCGTCGGACGCGGCGCATCGCGGGGCGGAGCGACGCCCGAATTCCGATGTACGGGGCGCGGCGCGGGTGCGAGTATGACGGGCATGTCCGACGTCAAGACGCCCGCGCCGCCGCGACAGCGGACCAGTACCCGCACCTGGGCGGCGGTGCTCGCCGCCTGCGTCGGCCAGTTCCTCGTCGTGCTCGACGTGTCCGTCGTCAACGTCGCCCTGCCGTCGATGCGTTCCGACCTCGGGATGAGCGCGGCAGGACTCCAGTGGGTGCTCAACGCCTATGCGATCGCCTTCGCCGGATTCATGCTTCTCGGCGGACGCGCCGCGGACATATACGGCCGCAAGCGGATGTTCCTCATAGGCCTCGGCCTGTTCACCGCCGCCTCCCTGGCCGGCGGGCTCGCCCAGGAGGGCTGGCAGCTGCTCGCCGCCCGGGCCGCGCAGGGACTCGGCGCCGCCGTGCTCGCCCCCGCCACCCTGACCCTGCTCACCACCGCCGTCCCCGAGGGCCCGGCCAGGGCGAAGGCGATCGGCACCTGGATGGCCGTCGGCGCGGGCGGCGGCGCGGCCGGCGGGCTGATCGGCGGAGTCCTCACCGACCTGCTCTCCTGGCGCTGGGTCCTGCTGATCAATGTGCCCATCGGGGTACTCGTCCTGGCCGGTGCCGCCGTCCGGCTCGTGGAGGGCCGGACCGGCGGGCGGCGGCGGATCGACCTCCCCGGTGCGGTGCTCGTCACGGTGGGCCTCGCCTGCGTCGCCTACGGCATCGTGCAGACCGAGGTGGCGGGGTGGACCGCGACGGCGACCCTGGCACCGCTGCTCGGCGGGGTGGCCCTGCTGGGCGTCTTCGTGGCGGTGGAGGCCCGGACGGCGGAACCGCTGATGCCGCTCCGGGTGCTCGGGGCGCGGGCGGTGGCGTCGGCCAACGCGGCGATGCTCGTGATCGGTTCGGCGACGTTCTCGATGTGGTACTTCATGACCGTGTACGCCCAGGCCGTGCTGGGCTACACCCCGCTGGAGGCCGGACTCGCCCTGATGCCCACGTCGTTGGCCGTCGTGCTCGGCTCGAAGTGCGCGCCCCGGGTGATGGCCGTGACCGGCGCGAAGAACCTGGCGCTCATCGGCACGGCGATCGGCGCGGCCGGCTTCGGCTGGCAGTCCACGATGGGCGCCGACGGCGCGTACCTCACCTCGGTCTGCCTGCCCGGCGTCCTGATGATGGCCGGTACGGGGCTGGCGTCCACCCCGCTCGCCTCGCTGGCCCTCACCGGCGCGGCCCCCGGCGAGGCCGGTCTGGTCTCCGGTCTCGTCAACACCTCCCGCACGATGGGCGGTGCGCTCGGTCTCGCCGTGCTCTCCACCGTCGCGGCGGCACGCACCGCGGGCGGCACCGGCCCGGAGGCACTCACGGCCGGCTACGCCCTCGCCTTCCGGACAGCCGGCACGGTCCTGATCGGCGGGCTGCTGCTGATGTCGCTCTGGCTGCCCCGCCACCGGGCGGACCGGCGCTGAGGCGAGGGGCCGCACGCCCTACAGCCACCCCTGCTGCCGAGCCGCCCGCACCGCCTCCATGCGGTTGCGCGTACCCGTCTTGCCGATCGCCGACGACAGGTAGTTGCGCACCGTCGACTCGGACAGATGCAGTTTCGCCGCGATGTCGGCGACCGTCGCCCCGTCCACCGAGGCGTTCAGCGCGTCCCGCTCCCGCGCGGTCAGCGGGCTCGGCCCGGCGCCGAGCGCGGCGGCGGCCAGCGCCGGGTCGATCACCGTCTCGCCCGCGAGCACCCGCCGGATCGCGGTGGCCAGCTCCTCGACGGGACCGTCCTTGACCAGGAACCCCGCCGCCCCGGCCTCCATCGCGCGGCGCAGATAGCCGGGGCGGCCGAAGGTGGTGAGGATCAGCACCCGGCAGTCCGGCACCTCCTCGCGCAGATCGGCGGCGGCGTCCAGCCCGCTGCGGCCCGGGAGTTCGATGTCCAGGAGCGCCACGTCGGGGCGGGACACCAGCGCGGCGGCCACGATCTCGTCCCCGGCGGCCACCTGCGCCACGACCTCGATGTCCGGCTCAAGACCGAGCAGCAGGGCCAGCGCCCCGCGCATCATGCCCTGGTCCTCGGCGAGCAGGACCCGTACGGACGCGGAGGGGCGGTGATCCTGCGGCATCTCGTTCACGGAGAACAGGTTAGGGCGTGGCCCGGGGCACACGGTGTATCGCGGAGCTTCGTCCCCGCCCGGCTACGGCCTCTGCCGGCATTCCCTGCCGATCGACGACCGGACGGGCGCCAGCTCCAGGTCGACCGTCCGGGCCTCGGTGCCGGTCATGGTGAGGACCGGCTCCGTGCGGGGGAGTGCCTGGACGAACCGGATGCGCAAGCAGGTGGGCGGCTGCCCGCTGCCGGACGTGTCGCCCCGAAGTTCCGAAAGACGGAGCCGACGCGCTCGCTCGGTGTCCGGGACCGACGCGAGGTAACCGCGCAGCATCTCCCACAGGTCGTCGCCGCCCCGGGAGAGGCGCTCCAGAGCGAGGAGGGCCGGCTCCTCCAGCAGCAGGGCCCGCAGCAGGCTCTCCGCGGAGCCGGCGGTGGCGATCCGGGCGGCCGTCCGGTCCGCCCGGTATGCATGGCCTACGCAGCGACCGTCCAGCCTGCGCAGCAGCGCGTGGAGGAGTTGGGCGCCCTGGGCGAGCAGCCCCAGCAGCGGTCGGGCGAGCATCTCGCCCACATGGGCGATGTTGCTCGCCTGTCGGCCGCCCGTGACGGCGTGGTGCGCGTCGGGAACCAGGTCCGACCGCGCGGGATCGGGACGGAGGAGGCTCTCCCAGCCCGCGAGCGAGTCCAGAGCCGACCGGATCCAGCGGGAGCGTGGCCCTGCTTCGGCCGCCGCGTGGGCGAGTTCACGGACGAGCAGGGCGATCCGCTGATCCGGAGCGAGGGTCTCCCAGAGCGGCAGGCCCAGAACGAGCACCCGGTGGCGACGCATTCCGACGGCTGCCCAGCGGGCCCCGTACCGCGCGTCGAAGGCGATCAAGTCGGGTGGCCGGGTGCCGAGTTCGCCGCTGATCCGCTCGACGATCGCGTGCAGCGCGGGTGCGGTGGCGCGGTCGACGGTGTGCTTGGGCAGCCGTGCCGGGCGTGGGAACAGCATCACGGTGGCCAGCAGCTCGACGGCGCCCAGGATCCGCTGCGGGAGGGTGCCGGTGATCAGCAGCCACACCCCGGTTGCCACCAGAGCCGCGGTGGCCAGATTGACGGCGGTGGCGAGCACGAGTGCGCCGTACACGGCGGCACCCGAGGGCGAGGCGTCCGGTCCGTGAGCCGCCATCCGGCGGAACGCGCGTTCGTGGCGGGCCAGTTCGCGGGCCCTGTCCTTCGGGATGCCGACGGGGCCGATCGGATCGACGTTCCAGTCGCAGGCCGCGCACCAGGTGCTGAACCGGTCGTCCGGTGTCGTCAGCACCGCGTCGCACCGGGGGCATATGACGTCCGAGTCGTCCTTCACAAGGTGCGATCATGCACCGCTCCCGGCTCCGGTGACAGTCGCGGTCCTCGATCATTACCCGCTCATGACCCCGGCATCCGGGCCGGACGGTGATCCTGCGGCGTCCCGGTGTCCTCGTCCGCCAGGCCCGGCCCGTCCGCCGGGAGTTCCGCCGTGACCACGAAGCCGCCTCCCGGCCCCGGGCCTGCCCGGAGGCTGCCTCCCGACGCGGCCAGGCGCTCGGTGAGCCCGGTCAGCCCGGTGCCGCCGATACCGGGTGTGACCGGGGCGTCCGGATCGGGGCCGCTGCCGTCGTCGGTCACCGTCAGCCGGACCCGTTCGGCCGTGCCGTCGAGCACGAACGAGCAGGTGGTCGCGTGGGAGTGGCGTACGACATTGGTGACGGCCTCCCGCACCACCCAGCCCAGCAGCGCCTCCGTCTGCGGGGCGAGAGGTGGTCCCGAGCGGCGGAGCACCGGCTCGATGCCGGCGGCGGTCAGCGCGGACCGGGCCCGGTCGAGCTCGGTGGCCAGGCTGCCCTCCCGGTAGCCGGTGACGGCCTCGCGGATCTCGGTGAGGGCCTGACGGCCGACGGACTCGATGTCGGCGACCTGGGTGAGCGCCGCGTCCATGTCGCGCGGCGCGAGCCGGCGTGCGGCCTCGGACTTGACCACGATCACGGAGAGGGTGTGGCCCAGCAGGTCGTGCAGATCGCGGGAGAAGCGCAGCCGCTCCTTCTCGACAGCGGTGCGGGCCAGCTCCTGCCGGGTGGCGCGCAGTTCCATCACGGTCTCCGCGAGGGTGAGGATCGCGGCGGTCACCGCACCCGAGATGAAGGTGCCGTAACCGATCGTCCACGGGTCCGAGCTGCCGTGGCCGCGCCACACCGCCACGAGGGTCGCGACCGCGGCGAGCCCCAGCACCCCGAACGCCAGCTGCCGTTCGCGCAGGATGGAGCCGCAGGCCAGCGAGAGCAGCGGGAAGAACAGCAGCCAGCTCCCGCCGTAGCCGATCGCCAGTGCGAGGGTGACGGCCGTCATCGCGGCGAGCAGCCAGTACGACACCGGGCTCTCGCGCTTCTTCCTGTCGAATCCGCGGAACACCACGGAGACGTAGAGGGAGTTGAAGGCGAACAGTCCGATACCGCCGAGCCAGGGATTGGGCGCCTCGCCCTGGAAGAGATTGGAGAAGGCGCCCATCCCCATCAGCAGCCAGGGCAGCATCGTGTACGGTCCCGGCGGGCCGGGGCGCCGCTCCTCGCCCTTACCGCGCCGGCGCCGCCACGGGCGCGGCCGCCCGTCCGCACACGCATCCGTCCGGTTCCCGGCCATGTCCCCTCCTGTCACACGGTTCTCGCGGACCGACGGTACGAGACCACGGCGTACGTACCGAACAGCAGGAGCCATCCGCACAGCACCGCGATCGTGCCGGCGCCGGGCGCGTGCCCCTCGGTGGTGGCCCAGCCCAGGTCGGCGAACCGGTTGGCCGGGGTGAACCTGCCGATGGAGCGCAGCCACCCGGGCAGCAGCTCCAGCGGGAACCACAGCCCGCCGACGATCGCGAAGCCCATCAGGGAGGCCACATTGACCACCCCGGTGCCCTGCGGGGTGAGCCGGTAGCCGTTGCCGAGGCCGAGCAGGGTGAACGGCAGCGCGCCGATCCACAGCAGCAGCGCCAGCGTGATCCACTGCCAGGCGTCCAGCCGCACCCCGTTGAGCAGCCCGCCGGCCAGCAGCACCGTCAGGATCGTCGGCAGCACCGTCACCGAACCGCTGATCGCGCGGCCCACGACCGCCTGCGCAGGGGCGAGCGGGGTGACCCGCAGCTGGTCCAGCCAGCCGAGCGTCTTGTCGGAGGCGACCCCCGTACCGATCGACATGGCGGAACCCAGCGCCCCGTACGCGGCCATGCCGACCATCGAGGCGGTCTTCCACCCGTCGACGTCGTTGCCGCCGCCGATGTTGGTGAAGAGCAGGTACATCATCACCGGCATCCCGGTCCCGAAGATCAGGAAGAAGCCGTCGCGCAGGGTCCGGCGGACTTCGAGCACGATGTAGCGGTACATCAGGCGTTCTCCCTCTCGGATTCGGTTGCGGGCGGAGCGGCGGCCGGTGCGGTGAGGGAGAGGAACGCGTCCTCCAGCGTGGCCCGGGAGACCTGGAGGCCGCGGATCGCGTCGAGGCGGGCCAGCTCGCGGACGGTGGCGTCCGAGTCGTCGGTGCGCAGCAGCGCCCGGTCCCCGGACACCTCGACGGCGACCACGCCGGGCAGCAGCTCCAGCCCCTCGGTCGGCCCGCCCGCCAGGTCGAAGGAGACCAGACTGCTGCCGGCCGAGCTCCTGATCGCGTCGCCGGTGCCGTCCGCGACGATCCGGCCCCGGTCGACGACGACGATCCGGTCGGCGTTCTCGTCGGCCTCCTCCAGGTAGTGGGTGGAGAACAGGACGGTGTTGCCGCGCCGGGCGTAGGCCCGCATCGACTCCCAGAACGCGCGGCGCGCCTCCACGTCCAGGGCGGCGGTCGGCTCGTCCAGCACGATCAGCTCGGGATTGCCGGCCAGCGCGACGGCGAAGCGGACGCGCTGGGTCTGGCCGCCGGAGAGCTTGTCGACGCGCCGGTTCGCGTACGCGCTCACGCCCGCGAGGGAGAGCGCCTCGGACACCGGCATCGGCTTCGGATAGGTCGAGGCGACGAAGGTGATCAGCTCGCGGACGGTGACCCGCTGGATCGGTTGCCCGTCCTGGAGCATGGCGCCGACCAGTCCGTCCAGCACCGCGCGCTCGGCGCTGCGGTCCAGCACCCGCACCGTGCCGGAGTCCGGCCGGTCCAGGCCCAGCAGCAGCCGGATGGTGGTGGACTTGCCCGCGCCGTTGCGGCCGAGCAGGGCGACGGTCTCGCCGCGGCCGATGGACAGATCGATCCCGTCCACGGCCCGCACACCGCCGCCCGCCCGGCCGAAGGTCCTGACCGCCCCGGTGAGGACCACCGCGGCTCCGCTCCCCGTTGTCTGCTTCATGGACATGACGCTACGGAGGCGGCCGGGGTCCCCGGCAGATGTGTGTGTACGGACTTCGCCATGACATATGTCATGGCCGGACCTCGGCCCATGGATGAATCTGACGCCACGTCAGCAGCGCCCTTCCCAACTGCCGGGTGCTGCGTTATACATGGGTTCATCGGCTAGAACGCGTTCTAGAACGGGCGCTGCGGCCGGTCCCGCGCGACCTCGGTGCGGCCGACGGTGCGGACGGCCGCGCCGAGGTCTTCCCACCATCAAGGAGCAGCTCTCCCATGCCCATTGATGCCGAAAAGGCTCTCGCCGCCGAACCCCGTTCCACCCGGATCGGCTGGGACCACAAGGACGTACAGCTCTACCATCTGGGGATCGGCGCCGGCTTCGACCCCGACCGCGCCGACGCCGCCGTGGACCCCCACGAGCTGCGCTACACACTGGAGTCCCGGCTCCATGTGCTGCCCTCCTTCGCCACCGTCGCGGGCGCGGGCATGGGAGTCGTCGGCGGACTCTCCTCGCCCGGCATCGACATCGACCTCGCCGCCGTCCTGCACGGCGGGCAGAGCGTACGGGTGCACCGGCCGATCCCGGTCCGGGGCAGCGCCGTACAGACCTCGAAGGTCGCCGCGGTGTACGACAAGGGCAAGGCGGCCGTGCTGGTGCTGCGCACCGAGGCCGCCGACGAGGAGGGCCCGCTGTGGACCAACGACGCCCAGATCTACGTCCGGGGCGAGGGCGGCTTCGGCGGTGAACGCGGCCCGTCCGAGCGCGTCGCGTATCCCGAGGTCGCCCCGGACCACATCGTGCGGCGGCCGGTCCGCCCGGACCAGGCGCTGCTGTACCGCCTCTCCGGGGACTGGAACCCGCTGCACGCCGACCCCGAGTTCGCCGCGCTCGCCGGCTTCGACCGGCCGATCCTGCACGGACTGTGCACCTACGGCATCGCGCTCAAGGCCGTCACCGACACGGTCCTCGGCGGCGATGTGACCCGTATCCGCTCCTACCGCACCCGTTTCACCGGGGTCGTCTTCCCCGGCGAGACCCTCCGCATCGAGATGTGGACCGCCGAGAACCAGGTGCGGGTCGAGGTGAGGGCCGTGGAGCGGGACGACGCCACGGTCCTCGGCGACACCTTCGTCGAGCACTCCTGACCCGAGCCGGACCGACTCCAAGAGGACCCGCAGGCCCACGTTCCACACGCCCATGAGGGGAGCCGCACCATGCGCGCAGCCGTACTGCACGAGATAGGCCAGGACAAACTGGAGGTCCTCGACGACGTCGAGGCGGTGGGCTTCGGCCCCGGCAAGGTCAGGCTCCGCATCAGGGCCACCGGACTGTGCCACTCGGACGTCTCGGCGATGAGCGGGGTGCTGCCGCAGCCCGCCCCGTTCATCCCGGGCCACGAGGGCGCCGGCGAGGTCCTGGACGTCGGTGACGGCGTCTCCGGGCTGAGCGCGGGGGACCGGGTACTGGTCTGCTGGCTGCCCGCCTGCGGGGCGTGTCCGTCCTGCAAACGCGGCCAGACCCAGCTCTGCCTGGCCGGCTTCATGAACGCGGGCACCCCCAACTTCAAGCGCCCCGGCGGCGATGTGTTCGGCTTCGCGGGCACCGGCACCTTCACCGAGGAGGTCGTCGTCGGCGCCGGCTGCGCGGTGCCGATCCCCGACGACGTACCGTTCGAGATCGCCGCGCTGATCGGCTGCGGGGTGACCACCGGACTCGGTGCGGCCATCAACACCGCTCAGGTGGAGGCGGGTTCGTCGGTCGCCGTGATCGGCTGCGGCGGGGTCGGCATCTCCACGATCCAGGGCGCCAGGGTGCAGGGCGCCGCCCAGATCGTGGCCGTGGACCCGGTCGCCTCCCGGCGCGAGGCGGCACTGCGCTTCGGCGCGACCGAGGCGGTGTCGCCCGACGAGTTCGCCGACGCCAAGCAGCGGATCACCGCAGGCGAGGGCTTCGACTACGTCTTCGAGGTCGTCGGCAAGTCGGCCACCGCGCGCACCGCGTACGAGAACACCCGGCGCGGCGGCACCCTGTGCGTCGTCGGCGCGGGCGCGATGGACGACCACTTCCAGGTCAACATGTTCGAGCTGTTCTTCGACGAGAAGCGGATCCTGCCCTCCATGTACGGGGGAGGCGATGTGCTGCGCTCGTACGAACGGGCCATCGCGCTCTGGCGGGCCGGCCGGATCGACCTCGAATCGATGATCACCCACCGGGTGCGGCTCGAAGGGATCAACGACGCGCTCGACCAGATGCGGACCGGTGAGTCGCTGCGCACCTGCGTCGAGCTCTGACCACCGCCCGCCCCTCCCGAGAGGACTGGAGAGATTCCGATGTCACTTCCCCTGGACGGCATGTCCGCGATCGTCACGGGCGCGGGCCGCGGCCTCGGACGCGCCGAAGCGCTGGAACTTGCGGGGCTGGGCGCGGCCGTGGTCGTCAACGACTACGGGCAGCCGGGCCGCGACGGCTCCGGCGAGGCGTCCGCGACGCCCGCCGAGGAGGTCGCCGAGGAGATCCGGGCCGCGGGCGGCCGGGCCGTCGCGCACCTCGGCGACGTCTCCGACCACGAGCAGGCCCGCGCCCTGGTGGAACTGGCTGTCGACACCTACGGAAAGCTCGACATCCTGGTCAACAACGCGGGCATCCTGCGCGACCGGATGATCTTCTCGATGACCGAGGACGAGTGGGACTCCGTCATCAGGGTCCATCTCAAGGGCCACTTCAACACCACGCACTTCGCCGCCGCGCACTGGCGCACCCGCTCCAAGGCGTCCGGCGGCCCGGTCCACGGCCGGATCGTCAACACCTCGTCCGAGGCGTTCCTGGCCGGTTCGGCGGGCCAGCCGAACTACGCGGCGGCCAAGGGCGGCATCGTCGGCCTCACCACCTCCACGGCCCTGGCCCTGGCCCGGTACGGAGTCACCGCCAACGTCATCTGCCCGCGGGCCCGCACCCGGATGACCGAGGACGTCTTCGCGGGCTTCCAGGAACCGGCGGACGGCCGGCTCGACGCGCTCGCCCCCGAGCACGTCGCGCCACTGGTCGGCTATCTGGCCTCCCCGGCCGCCGCCAAGGTCAACGGGCAACTGCTCGTCGTGCACGGGGGGATGGTCGCGATCGTCGAACGCCCCAGGGTCGCGGCCAAGTTCGACTCCGCGAAGGAGACGTTCTCCTTCGGCGAGTTGGACGAGCTGATCTCGCCGTACTACGAGGACCGCCCGCCGAACGAGACCTTCGCCGCGGCGGAGGTGCTCGGCCTGAAACGGGGCTGACGAGGACGACACGGGAACGGGTGGGCCCCGGCAGCCGTCTCCGGCTGCCGGGGCCCACCCGTCCCTCGTTGCTCTTCCGCGCGGTCAGGCCGCCCGGCCGTCCCCCTCGGAGGGGCGGCGGTGGCGGCCGTGCGGCTGCGCGGACGCGTCCTCCATCGACTCGTCGCCCCGGTGCTTTCCGGCGCCGTCGGCTTCGGCCCGGTCCGCGTCCGCCGGACGCGTCTGGGTCGTGTCGGTTCGGGCTTCAGACATGTGGGAAGTCACCCCGTTGTGTTCGCTTACGTGTGTGCACCAGGCCGATCACGCCGACCGCGACACGGCGCGGTCACCGTGGGCGACCGCGGGATGCGGCTGCGTAGCCCGGGCCCAGATTTTAACCAGGCACCATGCGCCCCGTGAGAGGCGCCTGCCCCAGCGGAATCGGCTTGCACACAGGTAGAGGCGCAGCGGCGGCGGACGGTTGCATACCGCTTTCCGCGCCGGGTTCCGCCGGCGGCCGCACGCCGTACGCGTCGTCCGCCGGTGCCTCCAGCAGGGCCACGCCGCACGACACGTTCCCGTCGGCGTACGGGAGTCTGAGCACGCCGTCCCGGGTCCACGCCCCGCGGCCGGCCTGCCACCCCTGGGGGGCGGCGAGTTGATGCAGCCGGCGCCCGGCCGGGCGCCACACCCCGACCCAGCTGCCCGCCGCCCCGTCGATCCGCAGCGCCACCGCGCAGCTCTCCGGCGTCAGTACCTGGCCCGGCTGCACGGCGAACGGCGTCACCGCCACATCGGCCGGGCGCAGGCACTCCGGGAAGCGCACCGGCAGACAGCTGCCGAGCACGCCCCAGCCCAGCCGGTCGTGTCCCGGCGCGTCCGAGCGGATCAGCAGCAGTCCGCTGTCCGGGTCGGCGAGCAGCAGCCGGTCGTTGCTGTCCGGGGCGATCTGCAGCAGCGGCGTCACCTCGCCGCCCCGTTCCAGGTCCACGGCGACCGCCTTGACCGGGCCGCCGCCCGGCATCTGCCGGTCCAGGGCCAGCAGCCGGCCCGCCCGGTCCAGCCAGACACCGCCGGAGCAACGCCCCGGAACCTCGGCGACCGGCTCCGGGCCGTGGCCGCCGCCCGCCACCAGCCAGACACAGGTGGAGTGCGCACCTGCCGACAACGCGTACGCGCTCGCACCGTCCGGCGTGGGCGGCAGCAGGGTCAGCTCCGCGCATTCGACCGCGCCGAGCGGGAGTTCACCGGTCCCGGGGCCGGTCGGATAGAGCAGCGACACCGCATGCCGGTCCGCGACCCGGCGCCGGATCAGCACTCGTCCGTCGGCCAGCGGCAGCACCTCGGAGTCCGGCTCCTCCGGCTGGTCGAGGGGGAGCGGCACGGCGTACGGCTCGGGCCCGTCGAGCGTCCAGCGCTCCACGAACCACGCCCCGCCGGCCACGCCGGACTCGTCCGCCGCCACTTCCGCGAACGCGAGCCGCGCCGCGTACGAACCGTCCGCGGCGAGCGTGAACGCGGGCGTGGCCGGGGCCGCCCCGGGCGGCGCGCCGCCTCCGTCCGCTCCGCGCGGTCGGTCGTCCGGCGCACCGGGCACCGTCGGCCCGCTGCCGTCCAGGGCCGCGTCCCCGTGGTCCTCGGCGGCCCCGATCGCGCCTACGGTCCCGTTCTCGCTGGCACAGACAGTCATGGACTGGTCACCTCCGGCAACCGAAGGTAGTTTTCGCACTTCCAGCCGGACAACGCGAGACCTGTCACTTCACACATAAGGGTGGCGATGCCGGTGTTCGCCTGAGAGGGAGGGGGTGGCTGTGCTGGGCGTGGGGCGAATGAGTAAGGTTAGGCAGCCCTAAGCGTTATTGATGTGTTCGTTAGCACTGGAGCAAGTGATGTCCCTTCGTCGCCGCGGTACCGCCGCAGTCGGCCTGGCGGTGGCTGCCGCCCTTTCCCTCTCGGCCTGCGGGAGCGACGACGGGGGGTCGGGCGGCTCGGCCAAGTCCGAGGGCGGCGACAAGAAGGCGGCCGTCGCCACGGGCGGCAAGGACTTCGGCGACGCTGCGAAGAAGACGGCGGAGTACGGGACGGACGCCAAGGCCGGCCAGTTCCCCCGCACCCTCACCCACGCCATGGGCAAGACGGAGATCAAGTCCGCTCCCAAGCGCGTCGTCGTGCTGGACGTCGGCGAGTTCGACAACGTCGTGTCGCTGGGTGTGAAGCCGGTCGGCTACGCCCCCTCCGAGGGCGACGCCGCGATTCCCTCGTACCTGAAGAAGGACGCGGGCAACCCCAAGAACGTCGGCACGATCAACAACCTCAATCTTGAGGCGATCGCCGGTCTGAAGCCCGACCTGATCCTCGGCAGCCAGCTGCGCGCCGCCGACAAGTACGACGCGCTCTCCAAGATCGCGCCGACCGTGTTCTCCATCCGGCCGGGCTTCACCTGGAAGGAGAACTACCTCCTCAACGCCGCCGCGCTGGACAGGACCGCCAAGGCGAAGAGCGAGCTCGGCGCCTACGAGGCCAAGGCGAAGAAGCTCGGCGAGGACATCGGCCCGAAGAAGCCGACCATCTCGATGGTCCGCTACCTGCCGGACCGTATCCGCCTCTACGCCAAGGCCTCCTTCATCGGCACCATCCTCGACGACGCCGGTCTGCCGCGGCCCAAGAACCAGCAGATCAACGACCTCGCCGCGGAGATCAGCCCGGAGAAGATCGACGAGGCCGACGCCGACTGGATCTTCACCGGTGTCTACGGCGACGTGAAGGCCACCAAGCGGGACACCACCCAGGCCAACCCGCTGTGGAAGAACCTGAAGGCCGTCAAGGAGGGCCGGGCCAAGGACGTCTCCGACGAGACCTGGTACCTCGGCCTCGGTGTCACGGCGGCGAACCTGGTCCTCGACGACCTCCGTGCCGACCTCGTGAAGTAACGATCTCCGTGCGGACCGTGGCGGTCCGCACGGACCGCCACAGCCATGGGCGACGGGGCACGGGGGGCAGGTAGCCTTTCCTTGTGCCCCGTCTGTCTGATGTCCTCGCCGAGCTCGACGCTCTCTGGCCGCCCGAGCGGGCCGAAGGCTGGGACGCGGTCGGTACCGTCTGCGGAGACCCCGGCGCCGTCGTCGACCGGGTGCTCTTCGCCGTCGACCCCGTCCACGAGATCGTCGACGAGGCGATCCGGCTCGGCGCCCAGCTGATCGTCACCCACCACCCGCTCTATCTGCGGGGTACGACGACGGTCGCGGCCGACACCTTCAAGGGCCGGGTCGTGCACACCCTCATCAAGCACGACATCGCGCTGCACGTCGCCCACACCAACGCCGACACCGCCGACCCGGGCGTCTCCGACGCGCTGGCCGGCGCGCTCGACCTGCGCGTCGAGGGCCCGCTCGTGCCGGACCCGTCCGACCCCGGGGGCCGGCGCGGCCTGGGCCGGATCTGTGTGCTCGACCACCCCGAGACCCTGGCCGAACTCGCCGCCCGCGCGGCGGCCCGGCTGCCCGCCACCGCGCAGGGCATCCGGCTCGCCGGCGACCCGTCGGCGACCGTGCGCACCGTCGCCGTCAGCGGCGGCTCCGGCGACAGCCTCTTCGACGCGGTGCGCGCCGCGGGCGTCGACGCCTTCCTCACCGCCGACCTGCGCCACCACCCGGCCTCCGAAGCCATCCAGCACTCCCCGCTCGGCCTGATCGACGCCGCGCACTGGGCCACCGAGTGGCCCTGGTGCGAACAGGCCGCGGCGCAGCTCGACGCGATTTCCGACCGCCACGGATGGGACCTGCGGGTCCATGTCTCGAAGCAGGTCACCGACCCCTGGACCACCACCACCCACCACTCTTCTGGAGCCCCCAACTGAACGCCGCGCCCGCCGACCAGATCCGACTTCTCGACGTCCAGGCCCTCGACGTACGCCTGTCGCAGCTCGCCCACCGGCGCAAGTCGCTGCCCGAGCACGCCGAGATCGAGTCGCTCACCAGCGACCTCGCGCAACTGCGCGACCTGCTGGTCGCCTCGCAGACCGAGGAGAGCGACACCGCCCGCGAGCAGACCAAGGCGGAGCAGGACGTCGACCAGGTGCGCCAGCGCGCCGCCCGCGACCAGCAGCGCCTCGACTCCGGTGCGATCACCTCGCCGAAGGACCTGGAGAGCCTCCAGCGCGAGATCGCCTCGCTGGCCAAGCGCCAGGGCGACCTGGAGGACGTCGTCCTCGAAGTGATGGAGCGCCGCGAGTCCGCCCAGGAGCGCGTCACCGAACTGTCCGACCGGGTCTCCGCCGTCCAGGCCAAGACCGACGACGCGACCGCCCGCCGTGACGCCGCGACCAAGGAGCTCGACGAGCAGGCCGCGACCGTCACCAAGGAGCGCGAGGTCGTCGCCGGTTCCGTCCCCGCGGACCTGATGAAGCTGTACGACAAGCTCCGCGCCCAGCAGGGCGGGGTCGGCGCCGCCCGCCTCTACCAGCGCCGCTGCGAGGGCTGCCGCCTCGAACTGAACATCACCGAGGTCAACGACGTGAAGGCGGCGTCCCCGGACACCGTCCTGCGCTGCGAGAACTGCCACCGCATCCTGGTCCGTACGGCGGAGTCGGGCCTGTAATGACCCAGCCGCGCCAGTTCGTCATCGAGGCCGACGGCGGATCCCGGGGCAACCCCGGACCCGCCGGCTACGGAGCGGTCGTCATCGACCCGGTGACGGGGGAGACCCTCGCCGAGGCCGCCGAGTACATCGGCGTCGCGACGAACAACGTCGCCGAGTACAAGGGCCTCATCGCGGGCCTGAAGGCGGCGAAGGCGCTGGTACCGGACGCCTCGGCGGACGGCGCGGTCCAGGTGCGGGTCCGGATGGACTCCAAGCTGGTCGTGGAACAGATGTCGGGCCGCTGGAAGATCAAGCACCCCGACATGAAGCCGCTCGCGGCGGAGGCCGCCAGGATCCTGCCTGCCTCCGCCGTCACGTACGAGTGGATCCCGCGCGAGAAGAACAAGCACGCCGACCGGCTCGCCAACGAGGCGATGGACGCGGGCAAGCGCGGCAAGCAGTGGGAGCCGTCGGCGTCGACGGCCGCCCTCGACACCCCCCGGCCCTCGACCACCGCGGACCTCCCCCCGGTTTCGGGTCCGCCCGGCGACGCGGCGGCGGGCGCCGCCAAGGCCCGCGCGGCCCTGGCCTCCCGACCGGCGGCGGCCTCCCCGGCGGCCCCCCAGGTCGGCTGGGGCGCGGCGCCGGATCTCGGGGCGCCCGCCACCTTCGTACTGCTCCGGCACGGCGAGACGGCCCTCACCCCCGAGAAGCGGTTCTCGGGCAGCGGCGGCAGCGACCCCGAACTCTCGGCGGCCGGCCGTCACCAGGCCGAACGCATCGCGCAGTCGCTGGCCGCCCGCGGCACGATCGAGGAGATCGTCAGTTCCCCGCTGCGCCGCTGCCGCGAAACGGCGGCCGCCGTGGCGGCCCGGCTCGGCCTGGAGGTCCGGATCGAGGACGGCCTGCGCGAGACGGACTTCGGCGCCTGGGAGGGCCTGACCTTCGCCGAGGTACGTGAGCGCCACGGCTCCGACCTGGACGCCTGGCTGGCCTCCGCGAAGGTGGCCCCCACCGGCGACGGTGAGAGCTTCGCCGAGGTCACCCGCCGGGTGTCGGCCGCCCGCGACCGCCTCACCACCCGCTACGCGGGCCGCACGGTCCTCCTGGTCACGCATGTGACCCCGATCAAGACCCTGATCCGCCTGGCACTCGGCGCCCCGCCGGAGGCCATGTTCCGGATGGAACTCTCGGCGGCCTCGGTCTCGGCGGTGGCGTACTACGCGGACGGGAACGCGTCGGTCCGACTGCTGAATGACACGTCGCATCTGCGGTGAGGCGGGTGTGGCGGGGTGTTGCCCGTTTTCGTCCTGGTCCCGGTGTTGGTGTGCCGGGTGGGTCGGGACGTGTGGGTCCGACTGCTGAATGACACGTCGCATCTGCGGTGAGGTGGGTGTGGCGGGGTGTTGCCCGTTTTCGTCCTGGTCCCGGTGTTGGTGTGCCGGGAGGGTCGCGACGTGTGGGTCCGACTGCCGAACGACACCTCCGCGCCTGTGGTGAGACGGCGAGCGGAGGCTTCCGCGCGCGGAAGCGGCGGCCGCCCGGCGGGACAGCAGGGTGTCGCCCACTCCGGCGGAGGCGCGGAGCGCCTTCCGCTTCCCCGGGCGGCGTGAAGCTGCCGCTTCTGCCGGCGCCCGGGGGTGCCCCGCACCCCCGCCCGCACCCACCGGGGTCCGGGGCGGAGCCCCGGTTACGGGAAGGGGCGGGCAGGGGAAATCAGCCGCGCAGCGCCGACGCCTCGCGCGCCAGCCGCTCCACCCGCGCCCAGTCCTTCGCCGCGACCGCGTCCGCCGGAACCATCCAACTACCGCCCACGCAGCCGACGTTGGGCAGCGCCAGATAGGACGGCGCGGAGTCCAGGGAGATGCCGCCCGTCGGGCAGAAGCGGGCCTGGGGCAGCGGTGCGGAGAGCGCCTTCAGATACGCCGTGCCACCGGCCGCCTCGGCCGGGAAGAACTTCATCTCCGTGACCCCGCGCTCCAGCAGCGCGACCACCTCGGACGTCGTGGAGACGCCCGGCAGGAACGGCACCCCCGACGCCTTCATCGCGTCCAGCAGCCGGTCGGTCCAGCCGGGGCTGACCAGGAACCGGGCCCCCGCGGCGACGGTGTCGGCGACATTCCGTACGGAGATGACCGTGCCGGCCCCGACCACCGCGTCCGGCACCTCGGCCGCGATCGCCCGGATCGCGGCCGGCGCCGCGGCGGTGCGCAGCGTCACCTCGATGGCCGGGAGCCCGCCCGCGACCAGGGCCCGGGCGAGCGGCACCGCGTCGGCGGCGTCCTCCAGGACGACTACGGGCACGACGGGGGCGAGGTCCAGCACAGAGGAGGTCATGAGCTCATCTTGCCGCGCCGCACGCACTGTACGCAACGAGCGTTGCGCATGATGCAACGAAGAGGGCTCGGCGGCCCAACGGCAACCGGCCCACGGCTCAGTGGATCTCCGTCACCACGACATCGAGCGACCACGCCCGCCCGGCCCGCGCCGGAGCCTCGGCCTCCACCACGTACCCGAGCCCGCGCAAGGTCTCCACCAACTCCGCGGGCCCCTTCGGCCGCGCACCGGAGACCAGCAGATCGCGGACCATCCGCCCCTTCGTCGCCTTGTTGAAGTGGCTGACCACCGACCGCTTCTCGACCCCGTCCACCAGCTGGGAGTGCAGCACCCGCACGCTTGCCGTGCGCTCCGCCACCTCCCCCTTCGGCTTCCACGCCGCGGTGTAGGCGGAGGACCGCAGGTCCAGGACGAGCCCGTCCCCGGCCGCCTCCGGCATCACCTCGGCCATCGGGCCACGCCAGTACGCCCCCAGCGCGCCCAGGCCCGGCAGCTTCACACCCATCGAGCAGCGGTACGAGGGAATCCGGTCGCCCACCCGCACCGCGCCCCACAGCCCGGAGAAGACCAGCAGCGACTTGCCGGCCCGCCGCTTGGCCGCCGCGTCCAGGGAGGCCAGGTCCAGCGCGTCGTACAGCACCCCCGTGTAGATCTCCCCGGCCGGACGCGTCCCGGCCGTCCGCAGCTCCACGTTCTTCGCGACCTCGCCGCGCAGTCCCTCGCTCAGCCCGAGCACCTCGCGGGCCTTCTCCCGGTCCGCCGCGCACAGCTCGACCAGCTCGTCGAGAACCTCCGCCCGCGCCCCGGCCAGGCCCGGAAGCGACAGCGACTCCGGCTTCAGGGGCACCCCGCGCCCCGAGGCGGCCTTTCCTTCGGAGGGCGGCAACAGCACGAGCACGGCGGTTCTCCTTCGTACGCACAGTCGGGGCGACGGGACCAGGCCCCCGCGCCAGCGTACGGGCACGCCGGGACCGGCCGGGCCGCCACCCGGGATGCCGCCCGCCCCGCCCCGCCATACGCTCGGTCCATGCCCCGCCGCCATCTCCGTATGACCGGGCCGGCCGACACCCCGCTGGGGGCGTCCCTGCGCAAACTGCGTACCGAGCTCGGCTTTTCCGACGACTTCCCGCCCGAGGTCCTCGCCGAAGCGGCACAGGCGGCGAAGGACCCGGCGGTATCGGCCCACGAGGACGCGACGGATCTGCCGTTCCTCACCATCGACCCGCCCACCTCGACCGACCTCGACCAGGCCATGTACCTCGAACACCGCCGACGCGGCTACCGGGTGCACTACGCCGTCGCCGATGCCGCCGCCTTCGTACGCCCCGGCGGCGCACTCGACACCGAGGCCCACCGCCGGGTGACGACCCTCTACTTCCCCGACGGCAAGGTGCCGCTCCACCCCACCCTGCTCTCCGAGGGCGAGGCCAGCCTCCTGCCGGGGCGCACCCGGCCCGCCGTGCTCTGGCGGATCGACCTCGACACCGAGGGCGGCACCGTCGCCACCTCGGTACGCCGGGCCCTCGTCCGCAGCCGTGCCAAGCTCGACTACGCGGGCGTCCAGCGGCAGATCGACACCGGCACCGCCGAGGAACCCCTCGCCCTGCTCCGCGACATCGGACGGCTCCGCGAGGAGCAGGAGGTCGTCCGAGGCGGCATCTCCCTCGACGTGCCCGAGCAGGAGATCGTCGAGCGCGACGGCGGCTACGGCCTGGAGTACCGCGCCCCGCTGCCCGCCGACGGCTGGAACGCCCAGATCTCCCTGCTGACCGGCATGGCCGCGGCCCACCTCATGGCCGAGACCGGCACCGGCATCCTGCGGACCCTGCCGGTCGCCCCGGACGGCGCCGTGGCCCGGCTCCGCCGCTCCGCCGAGGCGCTGCACATCGACTGGCCGCACCACGTCCCGTACGCCCAGGTCCTTCGTTCCCTCGACCCGCGGAAGGCCAGCCACGCCGCGTTCCTCCAGGAGTGCACCACCCTGCTGCGCGGCGCCGGCTACACCGTCTTCGAGCACGGCGAACTCCCCACCCCCGCCGTCCACGCCGCCGTCGCCGACCTCTACACGCACTGCACCGCCCCGCTGCGCCGCCTCGTCGACCGGTACGCGGCCGAGCTGTGCCTGGCCGCCGTCGCGGAACAGGACCCGCCCGAGTGGGCCCGCGCCGCGCTGCCCGGCCTGCCGAAGGAGATGGCGGACGGGACCGGGCGCGCCAACACCGTCGAGCGCGAGTGCGTCGACCTGGTCGAGGCCGCACTGCTCAAGGACCGGATCGGCGAGGTCTTCGACGCGGTCGTGGTCGACGTGTCGGAGCGGGAACCCACCACCGGCACCGTCCACATCGACGACCCCGCCGTCGTCGCCCGGATCGAGGGCGGCGACGCGAGGCTCCCGCTGGGGGAGCGGCTGCGGGTCAGGCTGGCCCGGGCGGATCCTGGCTCGGCGAAGGTGCTCTTCGCCCCCGCGTGAGCGCGGCCACGGCGGCCCCCGGATCATCCGCGTGGAACCGGACCGTCCGCGCGAGCCCCCGCTTCCCCAGCGGCCGTACGAACTCCACCGGACCGGCCAGCTCCACGGTCACCGTCGTCTGACCGCCCACGACCAGGTCGAGCACCCCGTCCGCGCCCAGCAGCACCGGCCCGCCCTCGGGAAAGCGCCGCTCGACCCGCGCCCCGGCGACCGCACCGGCCGGAATCCGCAGGTCGAACCGTCCGCCGTAGCGAATCCGCAGCGCGCCGTCGGCCTCCACCACATGCGGCCGGGTCACGCACGCGGCATGCATTCCCAGCACGAACAGCACCCCGTACACATCGAGTACGAGCAGTACCCCGTGCACCACCGGCCACGGGACCAGCAGCGCCAGCATCACCGTCTCGACCAGGGAGACGAACAGCAGGCCGTACATCATCGCCGTCTGCGGCCCCGTGTACGGGACGGCGAGGGCGTCCTCGGGCACGGCGTGCCGCCGCCGCAGCACCCAGAGCCCGAGACTGTGCAGGGCGCGCATCTCGTGCCCGACGAGCCGGCGCACGCTCATCCCACCGCCCTCCCCGCCACACGAGCCGCCAGGGCCGCCATCACCCGGCGCACCACCTCGGCCTGCGCGGGCGCGTAGTCGTCGAGCAGCGCCGCACCGAGCCCCGTCACGACCGGCCCGTCCGAGGGGATCGCCGCCAGCACGGCGTCCGGCACGGCGGACGCCAGCTCTGCGGCGAGCGGGGAAATCCGGGGATCGTCCACGGCCGCCCCGGCCAGTGCGTCGAGCCGTTCGTACAACGCGTGCACGGCCGGGTCCTCGGCCAGCGGTGCCAGCGCGGCGTAGATCTCGCGGCCGACGCCCGTGGTGTCCAGCAGTACGAGATGCTCGCGGTCCTTGGCGGCCATGGGGGAGCCGGTCGCCGGAGCCGTGCCCAGCAGCTCGGCGAGGGCCGGCGACACGGGCTCCTCGGCACAGACGGGACCCTCCAGCAGCCGGGCCAGCCGGCGCCGCCGCTCCCGGATCCCGCTCTCCTGCCGGGCCAGATCCGCGTCCAGCTCCGCCAGCACGTCCATGAGCTCGCGCCCCGCCGTATCGGCGAGCACGTCCCGCACCTCGTCCAGCCCGAGCCCGAGCTCGGTGAGCCGCCGGATCCGGGCCAGCACCACGGCGTCCCGCACGCTGTAGACGCGGTAGCCGTTGGAGCGGCGCACGGGCTCGGGAAGCAGCCCGATGTGGTGGTAGTGCCGGACCGTCCGCGAGGTGACCCCGACGAGCGCGGCTATCTCTCCGATACGCATGGAGCCAGTAGAAACCTTGACGCTGCGGCAGGGTCAAGCGCGCACCGCACCTCTCCGTATCCGACAACCCCGCGCCCGCCTGTGCCACGATCGACGGGCGCACTCCCATCTCACGGACGGCGGGTCCATCGATGTCCCAATCTGGCGAGCGACCGAGGAAGGGGCGTGACATGACTGCCATGCCGCATGAACTGCTCGCGCAGGCGGACGTCCTGCTGGAGGGCTTCCTGGCGCTGGATACGCCGGAGGGCTTCCGGGCCGAGCTGATCGATGGGGAAATCATCGTGACGCCGCCGCCGGACGGGGACCACGAGGACTGCATCAGCCTGATCGTGAAGCAGGTGATCAGGCTGGCCCGGACCGATATGGACTATTCCGGAAACAAAGGGCTGAAGCTGGCAAGCGGCGGACGCTGTCCCAAGAACCACGTCATCCCCGACGGCAACTTCGCCCCCACCGCGCTGCGTCTGTACCGAGGAGCGGAACCCTGGATGCCGTGTGACGGGGTGGCCCTCGTCGTCGAGGTCACCTCGACGAAGCCGCGGGCGGACCGCACGGACAAGCGCCACTGCTACGCCCGCGGCCCCATCCCGCTCCACCTCCTGGTCGACCGGGAGGAGTCCTCGCTGACGCTGTTCAGCGACCCGGAGGGCGACGACTACCGCCAGCACTGCACGATCCCGTTCGGCAAGCGGCTCACTCTCCCGGCGCCGTTCGCCTTCGACCTGGAGACCGAGGAACTCATCCGAACCCGGCCCCGACCGGCCGCCCTCGGCGGACGGGTAGCATGGTCGGCACGGCAGACGAGCCGGGCGGACGGCCGCGTGGGGATCCTCGGATCTCCCCGAGGAACGTCCGGGCTCCACAGGGCAGGGTGATGGCTAACGGCCACCCGGGGTGACCCGCGGGACAGTGCCACAGAAAACAGACCGCCGGGGACTTCGGTCCTCGGTAAGGGTGAAACGGTGGTGTAAGAGACCACCAGCGCCTGAGGTGACTCAGGCGGCTAGGTAAACCCCACCCGGAGCAAGGTCAAGAGGGGCCGTCGCAAGACGGCCCTGCGCGAATGATCGAGGGCGGCCCGCCCGAGTTCGCGGGTAGACCGCACGAGACCGGCAGCAATGCCGGTCCTAGATGGATGGCCGTCTCCCCGGCCGCCGCGAGGCGACCGGGCGACAGAACCCGGCGTACAGCCCGACTCGTCTGCCTCTCAGGCCCCTGGCCTGAGATATCGCAGGCCAGGGGCCTTTTCTCGTGGAATCGCGGGCGTCGCCTCACCCCGTTTCGTACCGGTTCGAACCGAACTTCGCCGCTACGAAGGTAGCCATCGAGGCAGCCACTCCGGGCGGCTTGGCGTGGGCGTCGGCTGAGCTGGGGAGGGGCCTTCCCTGCCACCTGTCCATGCCTCGGTATCTCCCGTTGCTGTCCCGGGGGATCGGTCGAGTTTTACTCGTCGAGCCAGGCTCGAATGCCGCCCGGGTCCTGCGCGGGCGCGTCGAAGGGGATGATCGGGGCAGGGGGCGAAGTGGCCGGCAGAGCCGCCTTCGTCGGTCCCGCTCGGACCCTTGGGGCAGGCCACAGAGTCCTGGGGGCCTTCCCGGGGAAGGAAAGGAAGTCCTCGAAGCAGACCCATGCTGCTGGCGGGACCGGAGTGTTCTGCGCATAGTCGATCAGGGCGTTGAGGACCGCCAGAGCGTAGCGAGTGTCGCGGGCCAGCCACGTCAAGTACACCCGCCGAGCCCATGGGTCATCGCATATGCCGTTACTCACGGGCGGACAGTGTGCCCCAGGTGGTCCACCGGGTGGGAGCCGTTTCAGAGGCATGGCACGGGCCGGCGCGAAGTTGCCCGATCCACGCGTCCCGGCGCTCGGGCCACTGGGAGAGCGGTTCGTCGTCCATGTCCGGAGGGTAGTGGGTCAGGTGATCCGGTGCTCCCAGTACAGGGAGGGGGCCTGGCCGATCCAGTACCGGTGGCACGCGGGCGTCACACGGAGCCGTACGGAGTCGATCTCCGGCGCCCCGGCGTCCTGCCAGGCGACTAGGGAGCGTTCGACGTCGTCCCACAAGGCCACGGGTCCGCCTTGGCGGACGGTCCAGATCTCGCCGTCGGTGAGGAACTCGGCGAACGATTCCCGGTCCGGATCGAAGAGGTACCGCAGCTGTGTCCCGTCGCTGCACGCAGCGCGGACGAATTGCATGCCAGGGGCGGCAAGCTGCGCGAGGAAGGCGGGCATCCACTCCTCCAGTACGAGGGGAGAGACCAGCGTGGCCCGCTCGCTGTCCGCGTACGCGGTCCGCGCGGAGAGGTCGCCCGCCACGGGGGTCGCTGCCTGGGCCCGCGCCTGCATGAAGGAAGACCGCCCGATGATGACGCCCTCGGCTGTGCCATCGTCGCCGACGGTGACCTTCGCGAGACCGGTTCCCCAGGGCCAGGAGCCGACCGTGCTGAGGATGATTCCACCGGGCCTGGTCTGCCGGATCCACGTGTACGGGATGCGACGGACTGCGCAGGTGGCGATGACCCGGTCGAACGGGGCCCGGACCGGATGGCCGAGGAGTCCGTCGCCCGTCATCGTCCACGTCGGATAACCGACCGTTTCCAGGGCGGCATCGGCGCGTGCTGCGACCTGCGGGTCGACCTCCATCGTGGTGACGTTGTCCTCGCCGAGGTAGTGACACATCAGGGCGGTGGAGTAGCCGGTGCCCGTGCCGATCTCCAGGACGCGGTGTTCTGCCGTGAGGTTCAGGGCCTCGATCATGCTGACGACCGTGGTCGGGTCGGTCGAGGACGAGGTGGGCACGCCTGCGACGGGCTCGCCGACCTGGTCGGCGGTGAGATGGCCGTCGAGTTGAGTGGTGAGGGTCTCGACGCTGTAAGCGATCTTCAACCATTCATCCGAGGCAGTGCCGAGCGCGGTGACGGGCCGCCAGGTCCGTCCCTCGTCGAGGAAGACGCCGGGATGGAGGAACTGCTCGCGCGGCACAGTTTCGAGGGCTTCCCGCAGCCAGGGGGATGTGAGAACGCCCTTGCTCACCAGAAGGGTGGCCAGGCGGTGCCGCTCGGGCTCTGAGTCGTTCATCGGCTGTCTCCTTGCATGAGTAGGTCAGCGAAGGCCGCAGACATCGGAAGGCCGATTTCCGTCTCCAGCCACCCCCATTGGCCGTTGGGGTTCAGCTCCAGCCACCAGTAGTCGCCCCCTCGGTCCACCGAGAGGTCGAAGCTTCCCGATGCCAGGCCCAGCCGGTCCAGGTAGGTGTGCAGGGCTCTTTCCACCTGGCCCGGGAGGTGCTCGACGGTGTAGGTGAGGGCGCTGTAGTCCTTTCGCCAGTCCAGGAGGTCGGAGTCGATGCGTACGGCGAACGTATGCCGGCCGACGATCAGCACCCGGACGTCGGCGACCTTGTCCACGCGGGCTTGGAACAAGTGGGGGGTGACCCGGACGCTGTCGTCGATCTCGTCGACGGTGACCGGGTCCGCCCAGCCGGTCACCGGCACGCTGTCACGCGTGTAGGGGGTCCATCGCAGTGTCTTGAAGATCGCCTGCTTTTGAGCGTGGACGAACTCGCGGGCCTCGTCCGGGTCGTTGGTCACAAGGGTGGGCGGGATGGTGAAGCCGAGCTGCTGGGCGAGAACGAGCTGCGCGGGTTTGTAGTCGGCTGCGGCAACGCGCAGGGGGTGGTTGACCCAGAGCGGGCCGCCCAGAGCGTAGAGGGTGCCGCCGAGTCCGTAGCGGACTTGCGCCGCTGCGAACCGGGAGTCGTCAGGGGACAGGTGGGCAAACCTGGGCCACTCCGGGCGGCGCCAGTACACAGACCGGATCTGCGTCACATCAGCAGTTCTCGACGGGGTGCGCACCTGCCCGACCACCGGGGCCGGGCAGGTGCCGAACCGAGCCGAGACCGTGAGGTTCTCGCCGATGTCGGCGGGGTTGAACCGGACCACCGGCACATTGCGTCCGTTGAGTTCGGCAATCACCATGTCGGCGGTGATGTCGTCCGCCTCGGTGGCAACCAGAACCGGCCTCTTCTCGGTCATGGCCATCAGTCCTGGTTGCTGTCCTGATCGTGACCCTGGTCGTTCCGGGAGTCCGAGTTCGTCGTCGTGGAGGTCTCGGTACCGGAGCTGGTGCCGTGCTTGCCCATCTCGACCACATGCCCGGCGTGGTCGCGGAACACCCCGAGCTGCGTCTTGGGGTCGACGGCGACCGTGGCGTGGGGTCGGCGGATGATCGTCGGGTAGGGCTTGAGTCGGCCTGCACCCCATGGTCGTGTGGGGGAGGGGAGTGCGACAGGGGCGGTCATGAGACTCCTTGGGTCGAAGTGGGTGGTGCGGAAAGCCGCCCCGCCTCAGGGGGCACGGACGGCGCTTTGTGGGCAGCGGTTCAGGGACGAGCGGCCTGGATGTTGTCGGCCGCGGTCGTCCACTCGACTCCGGACGCGGGTCGGATGTCCGCGATCCGGACCGTGCCGTGGCTGTGGAGCTCGTGGGTGACGGCGACGAGCACGCCCTCCCCGCGCGAGGCGATGTCACGGACACCCGTGTCCAGGAGTGGGTGATGCTCATAGCCGTCGGAGCCGACCGGGTTCACTCCTGCGACTCCTGCCGGGTCTCGACGCGGCGCATGAACCTCTCCCAGCCGCCGGCTGCTCGTACCCGCAGAGCCCGGCTCGGCGCACCTGGCTGGGGCTCCGGGGACGTGTACGTACGGCCACTGGCGCCAGAATTTCTGCAGGGCAGTTCGGAGTTTGTCACGCGGTTGCTCCTCTCCGTGGGCAACCGCCCGGAGGGGCCTTCGGCCTCCGGGCGACGTGTGACCAGTGAACGACGATCCGTTACCGTCTCCCAGAGCGAACCCCGTGCGTTGCCCAGGCGTTTGCCGGGCATCGGGTAGCGCGATTGGGAGAGATTCTCTTCGTGAGAGGAGTCCAATGGCTTTACGACGTAGGCGCTTTGCCGAGCGGCGGGTGGCGAAGGGCTACTCTCAGGAGGAATTCGCAGAAGCGCTTACGGTGGCCGCGTCCACCGTGGTCCGCTGGGAAAGCGGCCGTGCCACCCCGCAGCCGCACCAACGTTCCAAGATCGCCAGCCTGTTGGGAGTCGCCCTCTCCGAGCTGGAAGGGCTTCTCTTCGAAGAACAGCCGGCCGAAACCGCCGTGCTTCCTGGCACCCCGCCCCTCCTCCACGGTGATGATGACGATATGAAGCGCCGCGATGTTCTGGGCCTGCTCGCCGTCACGGGCGCGCTGGTCACCCTGCCCGGTTCGAACGAGGCATCTCAAGGACACGCAACAGCGGCGCTCCTGAAGACAGGGGAGGAACTGCACCGCAGCCTGTGGCAGGTCTTCACCCTCTCGGACTCCAAGCAGGCCGTCTTCCCGGCGGTCCGCAGGCAACTCGACGTCTTGGCGAAAGGCCTGGCCGAGGCGCGCACCGCAACGGACCGGGCCCGGCTGTGCGCGATGACAGGCGACCTCTACCAGCTCGTCGGCGAGCTCTTCTTCGATGCCAACCGATATACCGACGCTGCCCAGTGCTACACGCTGGCTGCCAACGCTGCCCATGCCGGTGGCGACCACGACCTCTGGGCCTGCGCCATGACCCGTCATGCCTACGTCGAGCTGTACGCCCGCCGCGCACCCGCCGCCCAGCCCCTGTTGGCCGTGGCCTCCCGGATCGCCCGGCGGGGCGACACTGCCCTGTCCACCCGGCACTGGGTCGCTTCTGTCCAGGCTCAGGCGTACGCGGCCATGGGCGACATCGACGGCTGCGACCGGGCTCTCGACGAGGCAGAGAAGGTGCACTTCCTCGACGGCCACTTCCACAATGGTGGCTGGCTCCGCTTCGACGGTTCCCGCCTCCCCGAGGAACGAGGAGCCTGTTACCTCCAACTCGGCCGCCCCGACCTCGCGGAGGACGCTCTCATCGCAGCCCTCGCCCAGTCGCTTTCGCTGCGCCGCCGTGCCGCTGTCTTGAGTGACCTTGCCGTCCTCGGAGCGCATAGGGGCGATGTCGATCAGGTCGTGCAGTACGCGGAGGCCGTGCTTGGCCTGACCGAGCGCTCGGACTCGGGATTCATCGGCAAGAAGCTGGACGGGCTTCGAAGGCGCCTTGCCCCGCTCATGACCGATGGCCGAGTCTCAGATCTGGATCACCGAATCGCGGCGCTTTCGCGCACCGCATGACGAGAGGGACACGCGCATGAGTGACGGTCGAATCTTCCGCGAGGCGTGGATCGCAGGGGTGACCAGGTACTACCCTGGCGAGCCGAAGCCCGGCTACATCACGCCGTGGGGTGAGATGCCCGAATGGGAGCGCGAGGCCGCCGCTGCCGTGTACGGACAGGTGCGCGACTTCATCAGCGTCAGTGAAGGGCATGCCGCACGGCTTACGCGTGAGCAGAAGGGCCGCTTCGTCGCCATCTGCTGGACCGCCCAGATGTTCAAGCACTTCGAGGACCCGAAGCCCGGATACGTCGCCGACTGGGCCGAGCTGCCGACCTGGCAGCAGGAGACGGACTCGGACATCTTCGAGTGCATCGAACAGACCGTCTGAGCCCTGGGAAAGACGAAGCCTCCGTCCGGACTCTGCCGGGCGGGGGCGTCTCCTTGCGTAGCCGTCAAGGTAGCCACAAAGGTGCCTTCCCTGTGTGTTTGCGCAGGTCATAGCGCTGTGGTGACTGTCCCGGGCCTACAGCCCGACTCGTCTGCCGCCACCTGCGGTTTTACACCGAGTAGGGCCCCTGGCCGGGGCCCGGCGTGTCGTCGGCCCCGACACCTGGAACGCACTGACTCGCTGTGTCCCGGCTCAGCCGAGGCCGTCCCCCGGCGTGGAGTTGCGGGTCATGCGCACGTTGGGCAGCCGTCCTCGCCAGATCTCCCGTTCGCCTGTGGCCCTGAATCCGTAGCGCTCGTAGAAGCGGACCGCGCGCTCGTTGTACTCGGTGACCCACAGGCGCATGGGTGCGCTTCCTGCCCAGGCCAGGAATTCGCTCATCATTCGCCCTCCGACGCCTTCGCCCTGGGCCTCGTTCAGCAGATACATCGGCCCGAGGGTGACCACGTCGTCCCGGCGGCCGCAGAGGAAACCGACGATCTCCGCGCTGGAGCGGACGACACGGCAGAACAGCAGGTCCGGCCGTTCCTCCACCGCCGCTATGAAATCCCGCCACTGAGCGATCCCTTCCGCGGCGGCGGAGGAGCCTCGGTGCTCACGTATCCATTTCTCGTCTATCCCCGCCTCCTCGTTGGGATACGTCTGCAGCCAGGCCCTCAACTGCACAGGGCCCAGGGACTCGGCGTCCTCGGCGCGGGGGGCTTCGATCACATGGGCCATGGCGGCCTTCCTCGACGGTGCCCGGGGCATCTCGCACGGCTCGGGCGAGTGGTGTGGCGGGCGGCAGCCGCTACCGCTCCGGCGTGCTGCCGCGCACGACCGGTTCCGCGGGAAGCAGCAGCCCGCTCGCCGGGGTGGCGGCGGGGTCCTCGACGGCGGTGATCAGCCGGTCGACGAGGGTGTGGGCGATGGCGGCCAGGGGCAGGCGCGCGCTGGTGAGGGCGGGCTGGAGCAGCGTGCAGAGCGGGATGTCGTTGAAGCCGGTGACGGCGATGTCCTCGCCGACGGCGAGGCCGGCGGCGCGGACGGCCTGGTAGGCGGACAGGGCGAGCCAGTCGCTCGCGCAGACCAGCGCGGTCGGGCGGTCGGGGCCGCTGAGCAGGCGCTCGACGGCGTGGGAGAGCGCGGCCGGGTCGTCGTCGGGGACGCCGACCTCGAAGGCGCCGTCGGGGGCGGCGGCCGCGGCTTGCAGGAAGCCGGCTCTGCGGTCGGCGAGCCAGGGCAGGGACGCGGCGGAGTTGAGGTAGCAGATCCGGCGGTGGCCCTGGTCGAGCAGGAGTCCGGTCAGGGCGGCGGTGGCGGCGGTGGAGTCGATGTCCACCCAGTTCTGCGGGCGGCCGGGGGCGGTGCGGCCGAAGGCGGCGAACGGGAAGCCGGCCTCGGCGAGCACATCGACGCGGGGGTCGTCGTGGACGACGTCGGAGAGGACGAACCCGTCGACCTGGCGGGCCGCGATCAAGCCGTTGAAGGACCTGGCGACTGCTCCGGCGCCCTGCCGGGGGTCGGAACGGAACACCAGGATGCGATGTCCGACGGCATCGGCGGCCGTCACCAGTGCCTGGAGGAAGCCGCCCATCAAGGGGTTGGGGTCGGCGGGGTTGTCGGCGGGGGCGGGGTAGCCGATGACCTTGCGGGTGCCGGTGCGCAGGCTGCGGGCGGACTGGTCGGGCTGGTAACCGAGTTCGTCGATGGCGGCGGTGACCCGGGCGAGGGTGGTGGCGCGCAGCCGGTGGGGGGCGTTGAGGGCGTTCGAGACGGTCTGGCGGGAGACTCCGGCCGCGTGCGCGACGTCCTCGATGGTCACCTGTCGAGCGGTCATCGTTCCTCTGTGGTCGGCGGGCTGGGGGCGGCCGGTGGCCGCCCCCGGCCCCCGGTCGTCAGTGCTCGCGGGTCAGGGTGAGCAGGCCACCGGTCGGCACGGTCACCGGGTTCACCCCGGCGACGAGGTCGAGAACGGTCTCCGACAGGATCTCACCACGGCAGTCCTGGACGCGGGCGAGGGTCTGTTCGGGCCGGGTGGCGGTCAGGAGCACCACGGGGTCGCCGTCCGCGTTGGCGACGAGCAGGGTCTGCGGGCCGTCCGCGCCACGCCGGTCCGGGAGGGCGACGGGCAGCGGCGCGTAGCGTGCGACCACGGTGGTGCGGTGGTCGCGGGCGCGGACCAGGGGGTAGCCGAGGTCCGGCCTGGCGGGTTCCAGGATGCCGAGCTGGAGGACATCGGCGTACCGGCGGAAGACTCCGAGCCAGAAGCGCAGCGTGGCGAGCTGGCCGGGGTTCTGGGCGGCCAGGTCGACGGAGATCTGCGGCACCGAGAACAGGGCGTTGACGAGGTGGACGGCGACGGACTCGGGCGTTTCGGCGGAGTGCCACGTGATCATGTCGGCGTGGACGGCCAGCGGGCCCGCGGTGAGCCGGCAGTCGACGGTGCGCTGACGGTTCTCGGCGGGGCTGAGCGGGCAGTCGGTGGCGCGGACCATGGTGGCGTACGGCCACAGCCCCGGGCCGACGTAGGGCTGGCGGTGCTCGACGATCACGTCCGGCCGGGTGCGGCGCAGGCGGGTGTCGAGGTCGGCGAGCAGCTGGAGCACGCCCTCGTGGACGGCGGTGCGGTCGGCACCGGCCGGGGCGGGCGGAGGGTCGGTGACGGCGAAGCGGTCGATGAAGTCGAGCTTCAGACCGTCCATGTCCCACTGCTCGACGGCGCGGGAGACCTTCTCGACCAGGTAGGCGCGGACCTCGGGGTGACGCGGGTCGAGCACGGCCGCGTCCAGGTGGGGCTCCTCGCGCAGGATCATGCCCCGGAAGCGGTCCCAGGCGTCGTTGTGCCGGCCGATGAACGGCAGCGCGTACCAGAGAAGGTAGGCGAGGCCGAGCCGGTGGACCTCGGCGACGTGGGCGGCGGGGTCGGGGAAGGCCACCGGATTGGGCTCCCAGTCGCCGCAGTGGCCGTAGCCGCGGGCGCGGTCGGTGGTCTGCCAGCCGTCGTCGACGATGATGCTCTCGCAGCCGACGGCCGCGGCGAGGGCGGCCTGGCGTTCGACGGCGGAGGTGTCGACGTTCTGGTGGAGGCTGTACCAGGTGGAGTAGGCGGGCATCCGGGCGGCGGGCGCGATGCCGGGGTGGTCCAGTCCCTCGGCCCACCAGGCGGTGACGGCCTGCAGGGTGGCGGCGAAGTGACGGCCGCCGAGGTCGATCCGCAGCCGCAGCGGCGTCCCGTCCGGGGCGAGGTCCTGTTCGACGGTGAAGGCGAACTCGCCGCTCTCCTCCACCACGCCGGCGCCGACGCGCACGGGTGCGGAGGTCTCGCAGGCGGCGGTGCACAGGGCGCGGTCGTCGGCGCCGACCAGACTGGCGACGGGGGCGCCCAGGGCGAGCGAGACGGTCCGGGGGGCGATCCAGGACGGCGGCAGCCAGCGGGAGGCGTTGGTGTCCGGGGTCCAGTAGGCGGTGGCCCCGACGCAGGGGATCCGCCATTCGGCGCGGACGGTGGCCCCGGCCGATGCCGTGACCTCGATCAGGGCCACGCCGTCGCCGGCCGGGGTGACGGCGGTCTCCAGCCGGTCGCAGCCGAGCCCGGTGAGGTGGACGGTGAGCGGGGCTCCGGTGGAGTCGGACAGCCCGGTGACGAGCTGCTGGTGGACGACGGTGCCGGTGGTCGCGTCGGCCGGCGTGCCGGGGCGCCAGACCGGGACGGGCTGCTGCGGGACCGCGGGTGTTTCGGTGGTCACGGTGGTCACTCCTTGGTGGCCCCGGCCAGCAGGCCGGAGATGAACTGGCGTTGCAGGACGAGGAAGAGGGCCATCACGGGGACGGCGGCGATGGCGGCGGCGAGCAGGACCTGCGCGTAGTCGGTGGTCGCGAGGCCCTGCAGGGTGGCGGTGGCCACGGGCAGCGTGTACATGTCGGGGCTGCGCAGCGCGATCAGCGGCCAGACGAACTGGTTCCAGCCGCCGAGGAAGACGAACAGCGCGAGCGCCGCGATGACCGGCCGGTTGACCGGGATGACGATCCGCCACAGCACCCGCAGTTCGCCGGCGCCGTCGACGCGGGCCGCGTCTAGGAGTTCGTCGGGCATGGAGCGCAGTGCCTGCCGCATCAGGAAGATGCCGAACGGGGTGACCAGGCCCGGGAGGACGACGGACTGGTAGGAGTCGATCAGTCCCAGCTTCATCATCATCTCGAAGATCGGGATGAGCATCACCGTGTCGGGGAGGACGAGGGTGCTGAGCAGCAGGACGAAGAAGAGATTGCGCCCGCGGAACTCGAACTTGGCGAAGGCGTAGCCCGCGAGGACCGAGACGACGACCGCGCCGACCGTCTGGACACCCGCCACCAGCACGGTGTTGAACAGGACACGGGAGAGCCCGATGGAATCCTGGAGCCCCTGGAGGTTCTCCATGAGGTGACCGCCGGGCAGCAGCTTCGGCGGCCAGGAGAACACGTCGCTGTTCTTCTGCGTGGCGGCCATGGCGAGCCAGTAGAACGGACCGACGCAGAGCCCGAAGGCGCTCGCGAGGAGCAGGGTGAGGAGAAGGCTGCGGCGCTTCACTTGCGCTCTCCCATCAGGCGGACCTGCAGGAAGCCGAGCACGGCCACGATCAGCGCGAGCGCGTAGGCGAGGGCCGAGGCGTAGCCGAAGTCGAAGTATTTGAAGCCGTTGTTGTAGAGGTACATGGTGACCGTCAGGGTGGAGTTGTCGGGGCCGCCGCCGGTGAGGACGTACGGCTCGTCGAAGAGCTGCAGGGTGCCGATGGTGGAGAGCACCACGGTGAGGAGCAGGATCGGACGCAGCTGGGGAAGGGTGATGGAGACGAAGCGGCGGATCGGTCCCGCGCCGTCGACCTTCGCGGCCTCGTACAGCTCCTGGGGAATGCCCTGGAGGCCGGCGAGGTAGATCACCGCGTTGTAGCCGGTGTAGTGCCAGGTGATGACGAGGACGACGCCGACACGGGCCCAGAAGGGGCTGCCGAGCCAGTTCACCCGGTCGATGCCGAACAGGGAGAGGACCCAGTTCAACAGTCCGGCGTCGCGGTTGAGGATCACGGAGAACATCACGCCCGCGGCGACCAGCCCGGTCAGCGAGGGGACGAAGACGCCGAGCCGCCAGAGCGGGCGCAGCCAGACCTTGGTGGAGTCGAGGCCGAGGGCGACGAGCAGGGCCAGGCCGAGCATCAGAGGCACCTGGACGACCAGGATCAGCGCGGTGTTCTTCAGCGCGGTCCAGAACAGCGGGTCGTTCAGCAGGCGCTGGTAGTTGTCGAGCCCGGTGAAGTGCCGACCGGCGCCGTTGCCGGTGGTGAGGCTGATCCAGAGCGAGGCGACGACGGGGTACGCCTTGAAGACCGCGAAGCCCAGCACGGCGGGCATGATCAGCAGGTACGGGACGGAGGCGCGGGTCAGCAGCCGGCGGCGGTCCGGGCGGGTGCGGCCGGCCCGGTCGGTGGTGCCGCGGCCGTCCGGGGCGGCGGTGGCGGGAGCGTGTTCGGACGGGGCGAGGGACATGGTGGTCAGACCGCCTGCTGCCGGCCGGTCTGCCGGGCAAGCTGCTCGGCGGCCTTCCTGAGGGCGTCGGCCGGGTCGGCGCCCTTGAGCAGCACCTGGCTCTGGGCGTCGCTGGCGAACTTGAGGGCGCGGGCGTAGTCGCCGGTGAAGTTGGTGGCCCCGGCATCGGCGGAGAGCGATTCGACGAAGGGCTTCAGCACCTTCTGGCCGCCGTAGAAGGGGTGCGGCGCGCTGAACCTCGGGTCGTCGTACGCCGTCTTGAGAGCGGGGAAGACGCCGCCGGAGGCGAACATCCGATTGATCCGGGCGGGCTTCGTGAGCGCGTACTCGATGAATCGCCAGGCGGCCTTGCGGCGCGTGCTGGAGCCGGAGACGGTGAGGTAGGTGGAGTTGACGACGGCGTTGCGCTTGCCCCCGGGAACGGCGGCGGGCGGCTGCATGGAGCGCCACTTCCCCTTCTGCTCGGGGAAGGTGGAGGCCAGATACTCCACGGCCCAGGCCGCCTCCGCGTAGGTGGCGAGCTTCCCCTGGCCGAGCAGGCGCTTCTCGGTGCCCTGGCCCGCGGTGTCGGCGATCAGACCGGCGTCGTTGAGCCGCTTGATGAGGGTGAGGGCCCTGAGGGCGGCCGGGGAGGCGAGCGTGATCTTCCCGTCCTGGTCGAAGTAGAAGACGTCCTGGAGCTGCATCAGGTTCTGGAAGAAGTCCATGTCCTGGGTGGCGCCGGTCTTGTCGAGCCCGAGCAGCCGGACCCCGGTGGCGTCGAGGATCTTCGACCCCGCGGCGGCCATGTCGTTCCAGTCGCTGATGGTGTCGGGGTCGACACCGGCCTTCTCGAAGTGGTCGTGGCGGTAGAAGAGACCGAGCGGGTTGACCTCCCACGGGAGGGCGTGGGCGGCCTTGTCCTTGCCCAGGACGGTCGGCCACAGACCCTTGGCGAAGGCATCCTTGTACGTGTCGGCGCCGAGCCTGGACAGGTCGGCGATGCCGTCGGGGAACTTGTCCAGGTAACCGGGCAGGTAGTCGACGCCGATGTGCAGGACGTCCGCGAGGCCCTTGCCGCCCGAGGCGAGGCCGACAGTGATCTTGTCCCAGATGGCGGGGTTGCCGACGTCCTGGACGTCGACCTCGATGCCGGGGTTGTCCCGCTCGAAGGAGGGGACGACGCTGCGCAGGCCCTCGGCCGCGGTGGTCCAGCTCCAGACGGTGATCCTGCCGCTGTCGCCGTCGCCTCCGGCGCTGCCCGATCCGTTGTCGCCGCAGGCGGCGAGGCCGAGTCCGGCGACGGAGGCGGTGGCGAGCTGAAGCAGACGGCGACGGCTCAGTTGGTGGGACATATGGGCTCCTGGGAGTGGGACGTGGGGCGGGTGAAGACGTGCAGCGCCTCGGTGAGCAGGTCCGCTGCGGCGTCGGGGGTCGAGGCGTGGGGGGAAAGCCGGATCCACTCGTCGCGGCGGGTGGTGATGACTCCGCCCGCTTCGAGGGCGCGGTGCACGGAGGCGGGATCACGGCCGGGCAGCCGGAAAGCGCCGATGCCGCCGCGCTCCTGGGGCCCGAGCCCGTCCAGCAGGACCTCGGCACCGGCCCGGCGTGCACGGTCGAGCAGTTCGTCGAGGACGGCGCGGATCCGGCCGCCGACGACGGCCGGTCCGCCCTGGTCGGCCAGGTCGTCGATCGCCGCCCCGAGGGCCGCGGCGGCCGGGAAGTCCGGGTTGGTGGCGAGGTGGGCGGCGGCCCCGGGCAGCGGCGGCGCCGGATGCCGCGGTGCGAAGGGATCCGCTACGCCGGCCCAGCCGCCGAGCCCGGGAGCCAGGCGCTCGGCGCACCGGTCGCGGATCAGCAGCAGTGCGGCTCCCCAGCCGGCCCGTAGCCACTTCTGGCCGCCGCTGACGAGGATGTCGGCGGCGTCCGCTTCGAGCGGGACGGCACCCAGGCCCTGGATGGCGTCGACGATCAGCAGCCGCTCGGGTCCGAGGACCTCCTTGAGGGCGGCGAGCGGTGCCAGGTGGCCGGTGAGCGAGTCGACGGCGCTGACGGTGAGGGCGGTGACGTCGGGGGTGAGGTGGTGGCGCAGGAGGTCGGGGGTGATGTGCCGCTGCCCGGCCGGGTCGACGAGACGGACGGCGGGTCCGCCGCGGCCGGCGAAGCGGAGCCAGGGGTAGAGATTGGCGGGGAACTCGCCACGGGGCACCAGGACGGTGCCGGGGCCGTGGAGCGCGGCGGCCACGGTGAACAGGCCGTTGCTGGTCGACGGGGCGAGGGCGACTTCGTGCGGACGGGCGTCGAGCAGCCGGGCCGCCGAGGCCAGGGCGGCGTCGCCGAGGGCGAACAGCCGGTCCAGGTCGGCGGGGTCGACGCGGGCGGCGAGCGCGGTCGCCTCGGCGAGTGCGGCGGCGGCCGGGCGGGAGAGCGGGCCGACCCTGGCGTGGTCGAGGTAGCCCGCCATCGGACCGCGCACGGGGGCCGGGCCGGGGGCCGCGGAGGTGGCGGCTTCGGGTACCTGGATCTGATCACAGATTTGATCGTTCAAAAACTTGCCCTAACGAAGCTTGTTGCATACGTCTTCTGGGAATTTGAAGGTTCACATTAGGGAGATCGAACCGACCCGGCAAGAGGTTCGGCGCAACTGGTTTCCGATGAGTCGGCCGGCCCGCGCGGGCGGGTGACGGGTGGTTCACCGGCGCGGGCTCCGCTTCGACGGGGGCTCCGTCCTGCATCGCTTCACTGGCAGGGCGCCGGATCGTCGGCCCGGTCCGGAGAGCCTGCGCTCCGCCGGCGCCGCCCGGCGCGGGTCGTTCGTGAGGCTGACCGCCCCGCGCCTGTTCGGGTGGTGCGTCGAGCCGGTGCGCGGCCCGGCTCGTCCACCGCCACCTGCGGCTCCGCTCGGGTTACGGGCCCGCCGGCCTGGGGTGCGGGGCCCGTTCCGGTCCCTCGGGCGCGGGCGGTCCACGGCTGCCCGGGGTGTCCGGAGCCGGCGGCCCTGAGGTCGGCCGGCGGCTCCGCCTGCCCGGCCGGTACGCCGGACAGGATGCCCCGCGCGCCCCTCGGCAGCTCCGCGCCCTTGAGGTGGGAGGCGCCCCGGGCTCGGCCGTGTCAGCCGTCCTGGTGGCCGGGTTGCTCCGGGGCCTCCAGGTACTCAGGGCATTCGGGGTTGTGGCAGGGGCCGGGATGCCACACGGGCACGAAGATTCCGAGACTCTTGTGGCGCCTCTTCACGACCGCGGTCACGGGCTGCTTGCAGACCGGGCAGACAAGCGCCCCTTGGGGACCGGTCTCATGCTCGGCTTTGCTCATCTTTTGACAATAGGCTCAATGGCCGCAGAACGGGACAGGAGACGCGCACGCGCGTGCGTCCTCCGCCTCGATCGGCCTGCCGGACGGCCTGCCGGTGAGGGTGGATCCCTCCTGGTGAGGTGAGGCCGGTCGAGGGCTACGGGCGTCAGGCCGGCACGATGATCAGCTTGCCGCGCACATGGCCGCCCGCGCTCTCCCGGTGGGCGTCGGCCGCCCGGGACAGGGGGTACGTCCGGGCCACGGACAGGCCGAGTTCGCCGCTCACGGCCAGTGCGGCTGCCTGCTCCAGGCGCTCGCGGACGGTGTCGGGGCCGGCGAAGACGAAGCGCACGCCGTACTCCGCCGCCCGGTGATCGGCGATGGTGACCACGCGCTCCGGGCCGCCGGTCAGTTCGACGAGGGCCGGAAGCGATCCCTTTCCGGCGGCGTCGAACGCGGCGTCCACGCCCTTCACCGCGACGGCGCGGGTCCGCTCGGCGAAACCCTCGCCGTATGTCACGGGCTCGGCGCCGAGCGAGCGCAGATACGCGTGGTTGTGCTCGCCGGCCGTGCCGATCACGGTCGCGCCGAGATGTCTGGCGATCTGAACGGCCACGGACCCGACGCCACCGGCCGCCCCGTCCACGACCAGGGTCTCCCCGGCCTTCACCCCGAGGTCCGCGAGCACCTGGTACGCCGTGTTGACGGCTACCGGCAGTCCGGCCGCGACCTCCCAGGGCACGCCCCCGGGCTTCCGCGCCAGTTGCGCCGCGGGCGCCAGCGCGAACTCGGCGTAGCCGCCGGAGCCGATCGAACCGAAGACCTCGTCGCCCGCGGCGAAGCCGGTCACGTCCGCACCGACCGCCGCGACGACACCGGCGACGTCACCACCGGGCACCGAGGGGAACTCCACCGGCATCATCGCCGCGACGGCCCCGCTGCGCAGCCGCCAGTCCAGCGGACTCACCCCGGCGGCGCGGACTTCCACCAGCACCTGCCCGGGGCCAGGGCGGGGCAGCTCGCGGTCCACCACGCGTAAGACCTCGGGACCTCCGTACTCCGAGAACTCCACTGCGCGATACGTCTCTGTCATCTTTGCTCTTTTCCGTGCTGGTTTCGGCCGGTTGATCAGGATTTCTGACGATCCGTCAACTTCCGTGCCCAAGCTATCGAACGAAGGTCGGCGGGTCATTCGTCTCCGGCCGGATCTCGCCACTCGTCTTTGCGCTGCGACGCTGGCCATAGATACCCCCAGGGGGTATATTCACGATCCATAGATACCCCCCTCCCGTATAGGAGTACTTGCAATGACCGTGTCAGCCGCACCAACCGCGTCAACCGATTCGCGGAGATGGTCCGCGCTCGCGCTGATCGCCCTGGCCCAGTTCATCGTCATCATGGATACGTCGATCATCGGCGTGGCCCTGCCCAAGATGCAGGCCGACCTGGGCTTCTCCCAGGAGAACCTGTCGTGGGTGTTCAACGCCTATGTCGTCGCCTTCGGGGGGCTGTTGCTGCTCGGCGGGCGGCTGTCGGACCTGCTCGGCGCCAGGCGCCTGTTCAGTGCCGGATGGGGCGTCCTCGCCGCGGGCTCCCTGACCGCGGGTCTCGCGGGTGAGGTCTGGGTCGAGCTGACCGGGCGGGCCCTGCAGGGTGTGGGTGCCGCGCTGATCGCCCCGTCCGCCCTCACCCTGCTGATGACGCTGTTCGGCTCCCGGCCCAAGGAGCTGGGCAAGGCCTTCGCGCTGTATGGTGCGGCCGCCCCGGCCGGCGGCACCGCCGGGGTCTTCCTCGGCGGGGTCATCACCCAGTACGCCAGCTGGCCCTGGGTGTTCTACATCAACATCCCCGTCGCCCTGATCGTCCTGGCCGCCACGCCCGCCGTCATGCCCTCGGGTGCGGGGCGGCGCGGCTCCATCGACCTGGCCGGCGCGGTCACCGTCACGGCGGGTCTCGCCGCCGCCGTCTACGCCATCGTCCGTGCCCCCGAGACCGGTTGGGGCTCCGCCGAGACCTGGCTGGTTCTCCTGGCCGGTGCGGCACTGATCGGCGCGTTCGTCGCGATCCAGTCCAGGCGGCGCGAACCGCTGATGCGGCTGGGGATCTGGCGGGCGCCCAACCTGGCCGGTGCCAACATCGCCCAGCTGCTCATGGCCGCCGCGTGGATACCCATGTGGTTCTTCCTCAACCTCTACCTTCAGCAGGTCCTGGGACTGGGCGCCTTCGCCTCCGGCTCCGCGCTGCTGCCCATGACCGTCGCCATCATGATCATGATGATCGTCCTGGCGCCGCGCCTGATCTCCCGGTTCGGGCCCAAGCCCCTCATCGTCATCGGGCTGTTCGCGCTCGGCGCGGGCATGTTCTGGCTCTCGCTCGCCCGCCCGGACGGAAACTTCCTCGTCGACGTCCTGCCCGCCTCGCTGCTCTCGGCGGTGGGCATGTCGCTGGCGTTCATCCCCTCGCTCGGCACCGCGCTCTCCAGCGCCCGTCCCGAGGAGGGCGGCCTCGCCTCGGGGATCGTCAACACCAGCTACCAGGTCGGCTCCGCCCTCGGCCTCGCCGCCATGACCGCGATCGCCGCCGCACACGGCGCCCGTGAACCCGGCGACCCGGTGGCCCTCACCAACGGCTTCTCCGCCGCCTTCCTCGGTGCCGCGGCCCTCGCCGTGGCCGGCGCCCTCGCGGCGCTGCTGAGCCTGCGTACCGCACCCGCCGCCGAGGGCGCGGGCAACGGCGACCCGTCGGAAAAGGCCACGGCCTGAAAAGGGGGCGGTGGTTCGCCGACGACGACGGCCGGGCGGCGCCCGCTGCCGGGGGCGGGTGTCCGTCCCGGCAGCGGACTCCGCCCGCCGTCATCCGGGCCGTCGGGCGGTGACCAGCAGGGCACAGGTGCGCAGTCGGAGCGCCCCCTCGCGCTCATGGGGGCGCAGGAGATCGACGAGCCTGCTCCGGGCCCGGTCCCGGACATCCTCCCCGGCCCGGTCGATCAGGTGCCGTCCGGGGCCGGAGCCCAGCAGGAAGCCGGCGGCGTCGGCGGCGTCCGGGCCCCACGTCCCGTACGCCTCGACGGGGGCGGTGCCGATCGCCTCGTACCCGGCCCGGGACAGCACGTCGCGCACGGTCGCCGGGTCCGCCAGCGAGAACATGCCGGGCTCTCCCGGGGCGCCCAGTGGGCCGACGGGCAGCAGGTCGCGCAGCCCCTGGACGGCCAGCAGCCACTCGGTCCGGCCGGGCTCCGCCGGGCAGACGAAGGCGATACGGCCGCCGGGGCGCAGCGCCCGCCCGATGTTGGCGAATGCGGCGACGGGATCGGCGAAGAACATCACCGCGAACCGGCTGATCGCCACGTCGAAGCTCCCGGGCCCGAACGGGTGGACCTGGACATCCGCCTGCTCGAACGTCACATTGCCGAGCGCTTCGTGCTCCGCGGACTCCCGCGCGCGGGCGAGCATCGGCGCCGACAGGTCGAGCCCCAGCGCCTGCCCGCCGCCCGCCCGACGCGCGGCGAGCCGGGTGGTGGACCCCGCCCCGCAGCCGACGTCGAGGACACGGTCCCCGTCGGTGATCGCCGCGGCGGTGAGCAGGGGTTCGTCGAATCCCTCGTTCACACGGTCCCAACGGGCCTGGTGGGTCGCCCAGTACGTCCCCTCGTAACCGTTCCATCCCTGCTCCTGATCCGTGTTGACGATGTGTCGCATGTGGTGCTCCCCGGTGGATGAGGGCGCCCGGAGGTGTCGGGACGACTAGTATGGGCGGGCGCCCATTCAAAGGTATGGGCAATCGCCCATACTGTAAACACACCGGGAAGGAGGGGCCCATGTCACCGCGTGGTGTGACGACCCCGGACGTCCGCGAGCGGCTGTTCGGCGCCGCGGAGCGGGTGCTGGAACGCGAGGGTCCGGGAGCCCTGACGAGCAGGGCGATCACCGGCGAGGCCGGCTGCGCGAAGGGCCTGCTGCACGCCCACTTCTCCGGACTGGACGAGTTCGTCGCGGAGTTGGTCCTGGACCGCTTCGCGCGAGTGGCCCGGCACGCCGAAGAGCTCCGGGGGCGGGTGGGGCAGCGCACCGTTGCGGAGAACCTGCTCGGCACGGCTCTCGCGCTGCTGTCCTCGGCCGGCCCCACGGTCGCGGGCCTGGCGCTCGTCCGGCCCGAGGCGTCCTCGCGCATCCGCGAGGCCCTGGCGGGCGGTGCGCCGGGCTTCGGCACGGTCCAGGACGCGATCGCCGAGTACCTGGACGAGGAGCGGAGGGGCGGCCGGATCGCGGAGGGGGCCGACACCGCCACCGCGGCCCTCGCCCTGGTCGGGACCGTCCACCATCTGCTCATGACCGGCGGCCCCGACCGGCGGAACGCGCAGGAGCGGGTCGGGCGGCTGGTCGCCCTGCTCGAAGCCACCCTCCGGAACGGGTCCGGCGGCCACGTCGAGTGAGCCGGTACGGGCACGGGGGTGCCGTCGCGGACCCGTTTCCCGCGACGGCACCCCCGTCGGACCCGGCCCGGCTCAGCCGGGGCGTGGCGTACGGCCCGGCGGCATCCCGCCGGTACGCGGGCACACCCGCGGCCGGCGGCTCGGCCGTCCGGACCGGCCCGTGATCACCGCACCCGGACGCGCACCGTGTGCGTGGCGCCCCGGCTCCCGCTCAGGTCGCCGTAGGTCACGGTCACCGACGAGCCGGTCCGGACACCGCTGACGCTGTCCGCCTTGGACAGCACGGACTTGACCGGCCGCCGCCAGGTGAGGGTGAGCCCGGTGACGGTCCGGGACGGGTCGGAGACGCAGATCGTGGCGGTGCCGTCGCGCTTCTCGTGGATCTGCACGCAGACCGGCGCGCTCGCCGTGACCTTGCCCGCCGTGCCGGCCGCCCAGAAGTTGACGCCGGTGAAACCGAGGGAGGGGACCCGGATGCCGCTGCGCCGGGCGTCATTGGCGAGGATCTGCAGCCAGCCGGTGTCCCTGGCGCGGTCGGCGGTGCGCTTGCTGCTCGCGCCCGGCAGCAGGATGTACGCGTAGGAGCTGTCCGCCGGATCGGTGCCGTGGTCCTGCCAGAGGGTCAGGTACCGGCGGGTGTTGGCCGTGCCGGTGCCACCGTCGTTGATGTCCTTCCAGGCGCCGGTACGTTCCTCGCGCAGGGCGTGCAGTCCGGTGCCGCCGGGGAAGACGTATCCGGCGTGCCGGTCGAGGTGGGCCCAGGTGGTGGTGCGGGTGGTGGTCCAGCCCTGGGTGGTGGGCTGCGCCACGCCGTCGAGCAGCAGCCGCTGCGTGCCGTCCGCGCCGAGGAAGCGGTTGTCGACGACCGTCTCCACGCCCGCGCCGTCGGCGGAGGTGATGCCGGAGCCGAGGCAGACCACGCAGTCGTCCAGCCAGAACCACGACTTGCGGGCGTGCATCGTGCTCGCCAGGCCCTGGAGGTGCTGGCCGGTGGTGCCGAACTCGCCGTCGCCGGTGCCGCCGACCCACGCCGTGTCCGGTGTCGGGTTGGCCCAGGCGCCGCCCTGCCCGTCGGCGAGCCGCTTCCGGGAGACGGTGGTGCCGGGCAGCCGGTACGGGTCGACGGTCGGCCAGTACGCGTCCGAGTACTGGTCGAGCCCCGTGCCGTCGCCCCACCACTGGAGCCAGCCCGCGCCGGTGTGCCAGCCGCGCTTGTTCTCCCCGTTGCCGAACTCGTAGTGGGCGATCCGCTCGGAGGCCATGGAGAGCCCGGCGCCCCAGCCGCGGCGGCGGTGGGTGACCCGGTCCATGTTGTGGAAGACGCGGTGCGCGGACGGCTCCGGGGACGCGGTGACGGTGGCGTCGTCCAGCAGGGACTGCAGCCGGGCGGTGTTGACCAGGCTCAGGGATCCGGCCTTGAGCGCCGGGGCGTAGTAGTCGCGCTGGAGCCAGCCCTTGACCATGGCGCGCCAGCGGGCGTTCTCCTCGGGGCCCGCGCCCATGCCGAGCAGCACGATGGAGGCCATGACGCCGTGGGCGCGGGTGTGGTCGCTGGAGCCGACGCGGGTGATGCCGCGGCCCGAGACGTTGTCCATCATCAGGCCGTCGTAGATGAACGGGGCGATGGCCGCGTCGATGGTGTCGAGGAACTGCCGGCTGCCCGGGTCGGTGATCTCCCAGGTCGAGCCGCGCAGCAGGGCGAAGAGCCGGCCGAGCCCGTCGTTGAGGACCGCGCCGTAGCCACCGATGTACGGGATGGAGGTGTGCTGGACGAAGGAGCCGTCCGGGTAGAACCCGTCGCCGGTCGTGACGTACGGGAAGACCGGCGAGAGCGCGGCGACCGCCCGCGCGATCTTGGCGGTGCTGGCACCGACGATGCCGCGCAGGATCATGCCCCGGCACAGGTCGACACGGTTGGCGCCGGTGCTGGTGCCGGTGTACGAGCCGACGGCCGAGTCGGGCAGGAACGTGTCGACGGCCGCGCAGTAGTTGGCCTTCTGGGTCTCCGACAGGGCGTCGTGGAGCAGCACGCAGGTGTCCATGAGGGCCTGGGGCGCGCCGATCTGCCAGTTCCACCAGTTCCCGTAGCGGGTGGTCGACTCGTTGAAGACATCGGCGTACAGGTGGTCGAGGCCGGTGACGACCGCGTCCCTCAGGCCGGTGTCGCCGGTGACTCCGGTGCCGGGCTGGGCGTACGCCTCCGCCATGGTGCGCAGCCGGTTGTAGCCGGTGTTCATGTTGGCGGAGAAGTTGAACGACTCGGTGTCGGTGTCCGGTTCGGGGTCCAGGTAGACCAGGTCCGGCCAGAGGGAGCCGCGCGCGGGGGCCATCGTGGAGAGGTAACCGCTTGCCTGGGTGCCGAGGTCGGCGAGCTTGGACTTGAAGGGCTCGGCGGTCGGGCTGAACCCCGTTCCCAGGTACAGATCGCGCCACTTGGCGCGCAGGGCGGCGAACTCGTCGGCGGCTTCGGCGGCTTCGGCGGAGGGCGAGGCGGCCGGGCGGGAGGCGGAGTCGGACGCGGTCGCGGCGGTCGGCAGGCCGAGGGCGAGCGCCGCACCGCCGCCCGTGGCCAGCAGGGCGCGACGGGACCAGGCAGTTGTCATCGAAGCTCCGGAGGAAGAGTGGACCAGTGCGGGAATGCCAGCGTGGTAAGCGTTTTCTAGCATGGGGGCGTTGGGGTACTCAAGAGGTCGCCCGAGCCCTGGTCCACCCTTCCGGGGTGGTGGTGCGACGTCCTGGGCGAGGCCGGACGTGCGGACTACCTCTGCTGACCGGCCGGTGCCGGAACGAGTCCGTCCGCGATCAGGCCGGTGAGTACGGCGTCACCGAGGGCCCGTACGGCGGACTGGGGCCGGACCATCACCGTGAACTCCTTGATGCGGCCGTCCTCGTCGAAGTGCAGCAGATCGATGCCGTGGATCTCCTTGCCGCCCACGTCGGCGCGGAACAGCAGGACCGCCGACGGGGCGGATGTGCCGTCGGTGCCGGTCCGGGCGGTGCCGGTGAACTCACCGACGTAGCGGAAGTTCTCGAACGTGCGCAGCAGCACCCCGAAGAGGCCCAGCACCATCGGCCTGCCCTCGAACGGCGTGAACTTCACCGGGCTGTAGAGGCGGACGTCCTCGGTGAACAGCTCGTCGAGAGCCGTCAGGTCGCGGCTGTCGACGGCGGCGCGGAAGCGGTCGGCGGTGGTCAGGTCCCGCTCGTTCATGTCCCACTCCTTTTCATGTCCCACTCCTTCGTAGTCATGAATGTGACTAGTCAGTTTCTTGACTATCATGGCCGGTGGACTCGACGACAGAGGCAGGAGGAGGCATCCGATGGCGCTACGGCATGCCGCGCTGGCAGCACTGCTCGAAGGGGAGCTCAGCGGCTACCAGTTGGCCAAGGCGTTCGACCTGGGCGTGGCGAACTTCTGGCACGCCCAGCCGCAGCAGCTCTACGCCGAGCTGAAGCGGCTGGAGGAGGACGGACTCGTCGAGGGCCGGGAGATCGTGCAGGAATCCCGCCCCAACAAACGCCTGTTCAGGGTGACGGACGCCGGACTCGCGGAACTGGAGAGTTTCACCGCCGCCGTCGCGAAGCCCTCCTTCATCCGCGACGACCTGCTCGTCAAGGTCCAGGCCGCCGACCACGTCGACACCCGGGCCCTGATCGCGCGGCTCACCGAGCGGGCCGCCGCAGCCCGGGCCAGGATCGACCTGTTCGGGAACCTGCTGCGCACCATGCGGGGCGACCGCACGGAGGAGGAGTTCCTGCTCCACGGCGACCGTGTCGGCCCCTATCTGACCTGCACCCGCGGCCTGGCCTTCGAGGAGGGCAACCGCGACTGGTGCGAGCGCGCGGCCGGGGTCCTGCGGGAGAGGGAGCGGGCCCGTGCCCGGCACTGACCCGCGCTACGAGCGCTTCGTGGCCCTGGGCGACAGCCAGAGCGAGGGCCTCGGTGACGGCGACGACGCCACCGGCCTGCGCGGTTTCGCCGACCGCCTCGCCGAACACTTGGCCCGGCACAACCCGGACCTGCGCTACGCCAACCTCGCCGTGCGGGGCCGCCTCGCCCACCAGGTACGCGCCGAACAGCTCGCCCCCGCACTCGCGTTCCGCCCCGACCTGGTCACCGTGGTCGCCGGCGTCAACGATCTGCTCCGGCCGCGCTTCGACGCGGACGAGGTGGCCGGCCACCTGGAGGCGATGTTCGCCGCCCTCACCGCCCAAGGGGCCCGGGTCGCCACGCTCACCTTCCCCGACATGGCGCGCGTGATCCCGCTGGCCCGCCCCCTGGCGCCCCGTATCGCGGCCCTCAACGCACGCGTCCGCGCCGCCGCCCACCGCCACGGCGTCACCGTCGCCGAGACCGGCCACCACGAAGTCGTCACCGATCCCCGCCTGTGGAGTCCCGACCGCCTCCACGCCTCCCCGCTCGGCCACCGGCGCATCGCCGACGCCCTCGCCCACGCGCTCGCCCTCCCCGACAGCGACGACGCCTGGACCCGGCCACTGCCGCCACCGGCGGTCCCCGCCCCGGCCGGCCTGCGCATGGCCGCCGCGGAACTGCGCTGGGCCGCCTCGTTCCTCGGCCCCTGGCTCCTGAGGCGGCTCGGCGGCCACTCCTCCGGCGACGGCCGCACCGCGAAACGCCCCGACCTCCTGCCGGTCCGCACACCGCCGGACCGCGGCCGATGAGGGCACGGGCGGATCAGCCGCTCCGGGCGTGCGGGGTGTCCGGGAGCGGCTGCTCGGCCCAGATCGTCTTGCCGCGCCGGGTGTAGCGGCTGCCCCAGCGGCTGGTGAGCTGGGCGACCAGATAGAGGCCGCGGCCGCCCTCGTCGGTGAGCAGGGCCCGGCGCATGCGGGGCTGCGTGGCGCTGGGGTCGGAGACCTCGCAGGTCAGCTGTGCGGCGCGGATCAGCCGTACCTCGACCGGGCCGCCGGCATGACGGATGGCATTGGTGACCAGTTCGCTCAGCACCAGTTCGGTGGTGAAGACGAGCTCCTCGAGCCCCCACTCGCGCAACTGCCGGGCCGCTTCCTGCCGGACCTGTGCGACGGCGACCGGGTCGGCGTCCACCGGCCAGACCGCGGTGTTCCCGGACGGCACCGCATGGGTGCGGGCGAGCAACAGCGTGACGTCGTCGGCGAGTTGGTGCGCAGGACGGGCGGAGATGATCTCCTGGCCCAGTTCGCTCAGCGGCGCGGTGGCGGCGCCGGGCCGGGCCAGCCGGCGGCGCAGTTCGGCCATGCCCTCGTCGAGGTCGCTGTCACGTCCCTCGATCAGCCCGTCGGTGTAGAGCACGAGGAGGCTGTCGGGCGCCAGTTCGACCTCGGTCACCTCGAAGGGCAGGCCGTTGACACCCAGCGGCGGGCCGGGGTTCAGGGGGACGTACGAGACGGTTCCGTCCGGATCCGCGACGGCGGGCGGCGGGTGTCCGGCGGAGACCATCGCGCAGCACCGGGAGACCGGGTCGTAGACCGCGTACAGACAGGTGGCGCCGACCGGGTCGGCCCGCCGTCCGCCGTCCGCCCCGCCTTCGCCCGCCCGGGTGAGGCGGCTGGGCCGAACGGGTCCGCCCGGCCGGCCGGGTCCGTCGGGCTCGTCGGGCTCGTTGGGCTCGTCACGGAGCTGGGAGACCAGGTCGTCGAGATGGACCATCAGCTCGTCCGGTTCGAGTTCGAGGTCGGCGAGGGTACGGACGGCGGTGCGGAGCCGGCCCATGGTGGCGGTGGCCGCCAGCCCGTGGCCCACCACGTCCCCGGCGACCAGGGCGACCCGGGCGGAGGACAGCGGGATCACGTCGAACCAGTCGCCGCCGACGCCGGTGGCGGTGTCGGCCGGGAGATAGAAACCCGAGGTGGTCACGGCGACGGTCTCGGCCTGCGAGGGCGGCAGCAGGCTGCGTTGCAGGCCGACGGCGGCCCGGTGTTCGCGGGTGTAGCGGCGGGCGTTGTCCAGTGCGAGGGCCGCGCGGGCGGCGATCTCGCAGAGCAGGTCCAGGTCGGCCGGCGCGTAGCCGGGCCGGCCGGGGCCGCGCCGGACGGTCACCCGGCCGAGGAAGATGCCCCGGGCCCGCAGCGGGGCGGTCATCGACGCGGGGGAGCGGCCGAGGGCCGGGGCGCAGTCGGCATCGGCCGGGACCACGGTGCCGGCCGGCGGATCCGCCGCGCTCCCACCGGCCGTCGCGGTCCGGCGCAGCGGCAGCAGCCCGTCCTCGCCGGGAGCCGGTTCCTCGCCCGTGAACACCGCGTCCGCGATCTCCACCACGGCGGCATCGGCCAGTCCGGGCACCAGCACGGCGGCCAGTTCCTCGCCGGTGCCGGAGACGGACAGCGATCCGCCGACGCCCGCCGTGGCGTGGTGCAGAATCGCCAGCCGCTCGTCCGAGCGGCGCTGCTCGGTGACGTCCGTGAACAGCGCGGTGACGCCGAAGACCTGCCCGTCCGGCGCCTGGAGCCGGAACGCCGACACGGCCATCACCACCCCGCCGCCCGGGTCCTCGATGGTCCGTACCGTCTCCTCCGCCAGGATCAGCGGCCGGCCGGTCCGCAGCACCTCGCGCAGCCGGCCCTCGACCGCAGCGGCGCCCTCGGCCTCCAGGAAGTCCTTCAGGCGCAGGCCGCGCAGATCCGGCAGGAGGCCGGTGTACGGCAGCAGGTGGGTGTTGGTCCTGACCAGCCGCAGCTCCGCGTCGAACACGGCGAGACCCAGCCGGTCCTGGAGGAAGAGCTCCCGGGTGAACGCCTGGTCCTGGCGCCAGCGGTCGACCGTCCCGACGGGGGCCCAGAGCACGAGGTACCCGACCGCACCGCCGGCGGCCGCCAGCGGCAGAGCGTGGAAGACGATGCCCATGTCCTCGCCCCGGCCGGTGCGCACCACGGCCTCGCCGGACCAGGCGGTCCCCTCGTATCCGGCCGGCGGTTCGGGACCGGCGGCCGGGTCCGCGAGCAGTTCCAGGGCGGGACTGCCGCAGACCTGCTCGGCCGACAGTCCGAACAGTTCCTCCGCCGCGGGTGTCCAGCCGATGATCAGTCCGTCCACATCGAGCAGGGCCCCGGCCGCGCTGTCCGCGAACGGGAGCCCGCTGTGCCCGGGTGCGCCCGGGAGGGTCATGCCGTCCACCTCGTTCTCAGCTCCCTTTCACGGCCCTGCCGACGTTCCCGCGCCGCGTCCACGGACGTCTCCATCATCCCTCCGCTCGTTGTGCCCGCCAGTCCCGGCGAGCCGGTCGCGGGCCCGGATCCGGCCGTCCTCGACCGGGACGGTCCGCGGTGAGGCACTATTTCGTTCAGTCGACCCGCGGGAAGGTTCTGGATGCCCGAGCGAACCGATGGAAGCCCCGGCGCCCTGCTGGCGGTGAGTGACCTTCATGTGGGGATGGCGGACAACCGCCCCCTCATCGAGTCCCTGCGGCCCGGATCGGACGAGGACTGGCTCATCGTCGCCGGTGATGTCGCCGAACGGATGGCGGACGTGGAGTGGGCGCTGCGGCTGCTCGCGGGCCGCTTCAGGCGGGTGGTCTGGGCCCCGGGGAACCACGAGTTGTGGACGCCCGAGCGCGATCCGGTCCGGTTGCGGGGCCAGGAGCGCTACGAGCATCTGGTCGAGCTGTGCCGGAGCCTCGGGGTGAGCACCCCGGAGGATCCGTACCCCCTGTGGTCCGGGCCCGGCGGGCCGGTGGCCGTGGCGCCCGTGTTCGTGCTGTACGACTACAGCTTCCGGGCGCCGGGCACGGCGACCAAGGAGGAGTCCCTGGAGTACGCGCGCCGGACGGGGGTGGTGTGCACCGACGAGTTCCTGCTGCACCCCGACCCGTACCCGAGCCGCGACGCCTGGTGCCGGGCGCGGGTGGCGGAGACCGAACGGCGCCTGGCGGCACACGATCCGGAGATCCCGCTGGTCGTCGTCGGCCACTGGCCGCTGGTGCGCGAACCGATGGACGTCCTGTGGTACCCGGAGTTCGCCCAGTGGTGCGGTACGCGGCTCACCGCCGACTGGCACCGACGCTTCAATGTGGCGGCCGTGGTCTACGGCCATCTGCACATCCCCCGTACGACCTGGTACGACGGGGTGCGCTTCGAAGAGGTCTCCATCGGTTACCCGAGGGAGTGGCGCAAGCGCGGCCACCCCAGGGGCCTGCTGCGGCAGATCCTTCCGTACGACGGCGACGGCGGCGGCGAGGGGAACGGCGGCGGGGCCGGCCGGGAGGGGGCCGTCAGCGGTGGCCCAGCACATTGACGACGCGTCCGTTCGGGTCGCGGACGAAGAAGCGGCGTACGCCCCATTCCTCGTCGCGCAACGGGTACACGATCTCCGCGCCGCTCTCCCGCATGGCCGTGTGCGCGGCGTCCACGTCCTCGACCTCGATGCTCAGGTCCGGTGCCACCGGGGCGGTCGCGTCGGCCCCCATGACGCTGAGCTGGACCGAGGGGTGGGAGGAGGAGGCCAGCGTCATGATCCAGCCGTGGTTCATGACCTCCTCCAGGCCCAGCAGACCGTAGAACTCCGCGCTCCGCTCCATCCCTCCGGCGGCCGGGCCGCCCGCGGTCCGGATGTTGGGGACGATTCTGCGGACGGACATCGGCAACTCCTGTCACGGGACTGACTCCGTGCCACCCGTCGTCGCCGGACCCGGCGCGGGTCAGATGACCGGCGGCCGTCCCAGTCTGGTCATCCGCCACACCGTGCGCCAGCGCATCGGCTGCCTTCGCCCGCACGGGGTACGGACGCCCTCGGCGAAACCGCCGGCCCAGGCGCGCAGACCCGTCGCCGAGCGGGTGCGGGCCACGGTGAGCAGGGTCCAGGTGCCCAAGTAGGCCGGGACCAGGGGGAGGGGAAGGTTCCGGCGGGCCAGCCAGACCCGGTTGCGGGCCGTCATCCGGTAGTAGACGGAGTGCCTGGCCGGGGAGGTCTTGGGGTGCTGGAGCAGCAGATCGGGCTCGTAGAGGATCTTCCAGCCCGCGTCGAGCGCCCGCCAGGAGAGGTCCGTCTCCTCGTGGGTGAAGAAGAACTCCGCGGGCCAGGGCCCCGTCTGGGCGAGCATCTTCATGGAGAAGGCGTGGCCGCCGCCCAGGAACGCGGTGACCGGTCCGCGCCGCATCGGGTCGCCGGCGCGCAGCCGCGGTACGTGACGGCGCTGGGTCTCGCCGCGCTCGTCGGCGATCCGGAAACCGATGATGCCGAGCCGCGGGTCGGCGGCGAACAGCTCCCGGACCTTGCGGAACACCCCGTTGTCGACCAGGAGTCCGTCGTCGTCGAGCTCGATGACGACGTCCACGTCGCCGAATTCCGCCAGCTTGGCGAGGGCGACGTTGCGGCCCCCGGGGCAGCCCAGGTTCTCCGGCAGCTCGATCGTCGTCACACCGCCGGACAGATCGGACAGGCCCGGAAACGCGGCGAAGTTCGGGAGGGGTGATCCGTTGCCCACGACGACGAGGCGGGCCGGGCGGACGTCCTGCCCGGCCACCGAGGCCAGCAGGGCCTCGACCTCCTGCGGGCGATCGCCCATGGTGACGATGGAAACGGCGATGCGCGGTTCGGACACGGTCGGCACTCCTGGTCTCGCTGCGGTGCCCGTGATCGTAGCCGCAAGCGATGGTCGCCCGTTGTTCAGCCACCCGTTGTTGACCCGCCGTGCCCCGTGGTTCTCGTCCGGGGCGCCGTGCCGGGCGCCTGCGGGGGCGGGGCGAGCGGGGTGCGCGGGCGTGCCGCGAGGCGCCGTACGTGCCGGTCGAAGACGGCCGCCGCGTCGGGGGTGAGGGTGCGCAGCGCGACCATCGCCGTCACGATGACGTCGCAGAGCTCACCCTCCACGTCCTGCCAGGAATGGGTGGCGCCCTTGCGCGGGTTCTGGCCGGTCGCCCCGATGACGGCCTGGGCGACCTCGCCGACCTCCTCCGACAGCTTCAGCATCCGCAGCAGCAGATCCTGCTCGGGCGGGATGCCGGTCTCCGCGTCGAGCCAGCCGTGCAGCTCGTCGATCGTCCGCCAGGTGCCGTGGTCCTGATCCTCGTGGCCGTGGGTGCCGCGCTGGTCCATGGCCCCCAGCCTGCCAGGGTCCGTCAGCCCCCGATGCGGGTTCCGGTCCCGCTCACCCGCACCCGGGCGTCGTCCGCCCGCAGTTCGACCGTGAGGGTGCCGGGGCGGCCCATGTCCTCGCCCTGGTGGAGGGTGAGGACCGCGGTGTCGGGGACGAGGCCCCCGGCGCGCAGATAGGCGCCGAAGGCGGCCGCCGCCGCGCCGGTGGCGGGGTCCTCCACGACACCTCCGACCGGGAACGGGTCGCGGACGTGGAAGACGTCCGGCGCCGCCCGCCACACCAGCTGAAGGGTCGTCAGGTCCAGTCGCTGCATGAGGGCTTCGAGGCGCGCGAAGTCGTACCGGAGGTCGGCCAGGCGCTCCCGGGTCGCGGCGGCCACCACCAGATGGCGGGCGCCCGCGAAGGCGATCCGGGGCGGCAGGGCCGGGTCGAGGTCGGCGGCCGGCCAGTCCAGGGCGGCGAGCGCCTCCGCCAGGTCCTCGGGGGCGATGTCCAGGACGTCCGGCTCGACGCTGGTGAGCGTGGCGCGCAGTTCGCCGCCCTCCCGGGTGACGGTGACCGGGACCGTGCCCGCGCGCGTGCCGAACACCAGGTCTCCGGGGCCGTCGCGCTCGGCGAGCGCCAGGGCCGTGGCGACGGTGGCGTGACCGCAGAACGGGACCTCGGCCTTCGGGCTGAAGTAGCGCACGGTGTACTCCCGGGCATCCGGTGCCCCCGCGCCGCCCGGCTCTCCCCGCCCGGTCAGGAACGCCGACTCGCTGTAGCCCAGCTCCGCCGCGACGGCGAGCATGGCGGCGTCGTCGAGACCGGACGCGTCGAGGACGACCCCGGCCGGATTGCCGCCCTCCGGGTCGGTGGAGAACGCCGTGTACCGCAGGACCTCGATATCTGGGATCTGGCTCATGCCGCAGGTCAACCCTGCCGCGGCCCGGGGCATTCCCCCCAGGGTCCGTCCGGGCCGCGGCCGCCCGGCTCAGTGGCAGTTCTTGGTGCCCTTGTCCGACTTCGTCCAGGAGCAGGAGTCCTGGAGCTTGCCGTTGGGCTTGATCAGCCGGGCCTTGTCGCCGGTGTTGTTCCAGACGTACGAGCCGCGGTTCCAGTACACGTTGCCCGAAGCGTTCCTGCCCCGGCCGGTGTGGACCTTGACGGTCTTTCCGGCGCCGATCGTGTAGCTGCCGAAGGTGTATGTGTAGCCGGTGTTGTCCTTGAGCTTGTAGCCCTTGAGCTGGAGCTTCGACTTGCTGTTGTTGTGGATGTCCACCCACTCGGCGTTCAGGGACGAGTTGCTCCGGGTGTCCTTGCCGGGGCTGTCGTACTGGATCCTGCCGAGGTGCAGCCCGCCCTGGTGCGGGGCGGCCGAGGCGGGGGCCGCGACGAGCAGCGGCCCGGCCAGGGCGGTGGCCGCTGCCAGGGCGAGGGGAGCCGCGATGCGTATGCGCATGCCGTGTTCCTTCTGTGGAGTTCCGGTGAAGGAGCGTCAGCATAGGGGCAGCGCGCCGCGCCCCGGCACGCGGGGGTGACCGCCCGCGCCGGGGTGCTCGTCGCGACGTCCGTCCTGCCGCGCCCCGTCAGCCGCGTCCCACGTACGGCATCGCCGTCGCCAGGACCGTCGCGAACTGCATGTTCGCCTCCAGCGGCAGCTCCGCCATGTGGAGCACCGTCCGGGCCACGTCCGCCGCCGCCATCACCGGCTCGGCCGCGAGTTCGCCATTGGCCTGGAGGATGCCGGTCCGCATCTGCTCGGTCATGTCCGTGGCCGCGTTGCCGATGTCGATCTGCCCGCAGGCGATCCGGTACGGACGCCCGTCCAGCGAGAGGGACTTCGTCAGTCCCGTCATCGCGTGCTTGGTCGTGGTGTAGGCGACCGAGTGGGGGCGCGGCGCGTGGGCGGAGATCGAGCCGTTGTTGATGATCCGGCCGCCCTGCGGGTCCTGGTCCTTCATCAGCCGGTACGCCGCCTGCGCGCACAGGAACGCGCCCGTCACGTTCACATCCACCACCGAGCGCCACTCCGCCACCGGGAGTTCCTCCACCGGGACGGAACGCGGGCCGAACGTACCGGCGTTGTTGAAGAGCAGGTCGAGGCGGCCGAAGCACTCCCGTACCGAGGAGAACAACGCGGTCACGTCGTCGGGGCGGGACACATCGGCGGGGACGGTGATCACCCGGGCGTGCTCCCCGGCCAGCGAGGCGGTCTCGGCGAGCGGTTCCGGGCGCCGGCCCGCGAGCGCCACCGACCAGCCGGCGCCGGTCAGGGCGAGCGCCACCGCGCGGCCGATCCCGGAGCCCGCGCCCGTCACGACCGCCGTCTTCGCGGCGGAATTCAACACTTTGTTGCTCATGGGGCCGCAGCGTACGCCCTTCCCCGCCGGGGTGCGCGTGAGGCCACATGGGGGTCAAGGCGGCGTGCGGGGCGGCGCGTTCGCGCCCCGGCCGGCCGCAGAAGATGATCATTGCCCCGTCGTGGATGCGCGCTTTGTCCCCGCGAACCCATTGCTGCCGCATTTCTCATCCACGCGACGCCCCAGCGACGCGAACACGACAGCCGCTCGATGTGCTGAGCCGGTGAACTGCCCGTACACCACCAGCCAGGGGAGGGTCAGATGACAGACTCATCGCACCAGCAGGAGATGCGCGACGCCGCCAAGCAGATCGGGCGGCGCCGTTTCCTCACCGTCACCGGCGCCGCCGCCGCGCTCGCCTTCTCGGTCAACCTGCCCGCCGCGGGCACCGCGAGCGCCGCCGAGCTGGACGCGAAGAAGATCGGCGACGACCCGTTCACCCTCGGCGTCGCCTCCGGCGACCCGCTTCCCGACTCGGTCCTGCTGTGGACGAGACTCGCACCGCGCCCCTACGAGCCCGGCGGCGGACTGCCCCGGGCCCGGGTGCAGGTGCGCTGGGAACTCGCCCGCGACGAGCGCTTCTCCCGCGTCGTACGGCGCGGATCGGTCACCGCCCACCCGGAGTTCGACCACAGCGTCCGCGCCGAGGTCAAGGGCCTCGAAGCCGACCGGGTCCTCTACTACCGCTTCCGCGCCGGAAGCTGGACCAGCCCCGTCGGCCGGACCCGCACCGCACCCGCCCGCGGCGCCCGCAACAGCTCGCTGAGCCTGGCCGCCGTCTCCTGCCAGGCGTACCACGACGGCTACTTCACCGCGTACAAGCACCTCGCCCAGGAGGACGTCGACGTCGTCTTCCACCTCGGCGACTACCTCTACGAGTACGCCGTCGACGCGACCGGCGGCGCCCGCGGCTACACCGACCGCAGACTCCCCGCCCACTTCAACCGGGAGACGGTCACGCTGGAGGACTACCGGCTGCGGTACGCCCTCTACAAGTCCGACCCCGATCTGCGCGCCGCCCACGCCGCGCACCCCTTCGTCGTCACCTGGGACGACCACGAGACCGAGAACAACTACGCGGGCGAGATCCCGGAGAACGACGTCCCGCCGCAGGAGTTCCTGCTGCGCCGCGCCGCCGCGTACCGCGCGTACTGGGAGAACCAGCCGCTGCGCGCCCCGCAGCGCCCCACCGGCCCGGACATGAGGCTCTACCGGCGCCTGCACTTCGGCCGGCTCGCCCAGTTCGACATCCTCGACACCCGCCAGTACCGCAGCGACCAGGCGTACGGCGACGGCTGGCAGACGCCCGGACCGGAGTCCCAGGACCCGTCGCGCACCATGACCGGCGCCACCCAGGAGCGCTGGCTGATCGACGGCTGGCGCACCTCGCGGGCCACCTGGAACGTCGTGCCGCAGCAGGTCACCTTCGCCCAGCGGCGCGACGTGCCCACCGACGCCTTCAAGCTGTCCATGGACGCGTGGGACGGCTACCCCGCCTCCCGCGCCCGCATCCTGAAGGGCGCCGAGGCCGCCGGGGTCGACAACCTGATGGTGCTGACCGGCGATGTGCACGTCGGCTACGGCTTCGACCTGAAGAAGGACTTCGACGACCCCGCCTCCCGCACCGTCGGCACGGAGATCGTCGCCACCTCCATCACCAGCGGCAAGGACGGCTCGGACAAGCCCGGCAGCTGGAACAACCAGATGCGGGCCAACCCGCACATGAAGTTCTTCAACGGCCGGCGCGGATACGCCGTCGTCACGCTGGGCCGGGAGCGGGCGCGCGCCGACTACCGCACGGTGTCCGCCGTCACCAGGCCCGGCGCGCCCCTGGCGACGGCCGCGTCGTTCGTCACCGAGGTCGGGAACCAGGGCCTCACCCCCGCGTGAGGCCGTCCGCCGGGTAGTGGACGCCGATGCGGTCCCGTACCGCGTCGAGCGTCCGCATCACGGCGAGCGAGCCGTCCAGCGGCACCAGCGGCGACTCCGTCTCGCCCGCCCGCAGCGCCCGCGCCACCTCGGCCTGCTCGAACTGCAGGCCGTGCAGTGCGCCGCCGCCGGTTCCGGCCGTTCCGGCGGTTCCGGCGGTGAACTCCTCGGGCTCGTGGCCGGGCCGGTGCAGCACGAACCGCTCCGGGTAGAAGAAGCCGCGCGGGAACTCGATCCGGCCCTTGGAGCCCGTGACCGCCGCGGTCTGCGGGGTGTCCGCGACGATCGAGCAGTTCAGCAGCGCCGAGGCGCCCGCCTCCGACCAGCCCAGCAGCATCGCCGTGTGCAGGTCGACGCCCTCGGGGGAGAGCACCGCGTCGGCCTGCACCCGGTCCGGCTCACCCAGCAGCAGTTGCGCGAACGACACCGGATAGACCCCGAGGTCCAGCAGCGCGCCGCCGCCCAGCGCCCGGTCGCGCAGCCGGTGTCCGGGGCCGAAGGGGCCCGCGAGCCCGAAGTCGGCCTGCACGGTGCGGATCTCGCCGATGGCGCCGTCCCGCACCAGCTCCGTCATGCGCCGGATCACCGGGTTGCAGTACGTCCACATCGCCTCCATCAGGAAGAGGCCCCGGTCCCGGGCGAGCTTCACCAGCTCGTCCGCCTCCCGCGCGTTGAGCGTGAACGCCTTCTCGCACAGCACGTGCTTCCCGGCCTCCAGACAGAGCGCCGCCGCCTCCCGGTGCGCCGAGTGCGGCGTCGCGACGTACACCACATCGACCTCGTCGTCGGCGGCGAGAGCGGCCCAGTTGCCGTACGCCCGGGGTATCCCGAACCGTTCGGCGAACGCCCGGGCCGAGGCCTCTGTCCGAGATGCGACGGCCACCACTTCCATGTCCGGCATCGACCGGAGATCCTCGGTGAACGCCGCGGCGATACCGCCGGTCGCCAGCACACCCCACCGCACAGTGCCGCTCATGCCTGTCATGCCTGCTCCCCAAGAGGTCTCGACCAGTCCGGCTGAGCTGAGAGCATAGATGCGGATTCAACGACATGGAGATGAGAATGCCGGAGAGCGGCGCAAGCCGGGCCCAGCAGGAACGCACACACATACCGACCGCCGGAACCGGGGCCACGGAGCCCGGAACCACCGGCACCCCACCCCGAGCACCGGCCGCCCCGGCGGTCCGGCGCACCGGACTTCTCGTCACCCTCGTCCTCGGCGGCCTCACCGCGGTTCCGCCGCTCTCCATGGACATGTACCTCCCCGCCCTGCCCGCGGTCACCGAGTCCCTGCACACGCCCGCCGCCACCGTGCAGCTCACCCTCACCGCATGCCTGACCGGCCTGGCGCTCGGACAGGTCGTCGTCGGACCGCTGAGCGACCGGTGGGGGAGGCGCAGGCCGCTGCTCATCGGCATGATGATCTACGTCGTCGCCACCGCGATGTGCGTCTTCGCGCCCACCACCGGGCTCCTCATCGGCTTCCGTCTGCTCCAGGGCCTGGCCGGTGCGGCGGGCATCGTCATCGCCCGTGCCGTGGTGCGCGACATGTACGACGGCGTGGAGATGGCCAGGTTCTTCTCCACCCTGATGCTCATCTCCGGTGTCGCGCCGATCGTCGCCCCGCTGATCGGCGGCCAGGTGCTGCGGTTCACCGACTGGCGCGGAATCTTCGCCGTCCTCACCGTCGTCGGTCTGGTGCTCACCCTCGTCGTCTGGAAGTGGCTGGGCGAGACCCTGCCCCCGCAGGACCGGCACACCGGCGGCCTCGGCGACGCGCTGCGCACCATGCGCGGACTGCTCGCCGACCGGGTCTTCACCGGCTACATGATCGCGGGCAGCCTCGCCTTCGCCACCCTCTTCTCGTACGTGAGCGCCTCGCCGTTCGTCGTGCAGGAGATCTACGGGGCATCGCCGCAGACGTTCAGCCTGCTCTTCGGCCTCAACTCGGTCGGCATGATCGTCGTCGGCCAGATCAACGGCAAGGTGCTGGTCGGCCGGGTCAGCCTGGACAAGGCGCTCGCCTTCGGGCTCTGTGTCATCACGCTCGCCGCGCTCGCGCTGCTGCTGATGACGACCGGCGTCTTCGGCGAGGTGGGCCTGGCCCCGGTCGCCGCCGGGCTGTTCGTGCTGATGTCGGCGATGGGCATGGCGATGCCGAACACGAACGCGCAGGCACTGATGCGCACGAAGCACGCCGCCGGCTCCGCCTCCGCGCTGCTCGGCACCTCGTCCTTCCTGATCGGCGCCATCGCCTCGCCCCTCGTCGGGATCGCGGGCGAGGACACGGCCGTCCCGATGGCCGTCGTCCAGCTGGTCTGCGCGGTCGGCGCGATGGCCTGCTTCCTCGGCCTGTGCCGGCCCTGGCGGCGGACGGCGTGACGCGGGCCCCGTGACGCCGGGCGGGGCGAGCCGGACGGGTTCAGCCCCGGGTCTTGCCGCTGACCTGGTCCGGTCCGAAGCAGCCGGAGGTGACGGAGGCGAGCGCCGGTACCGGGCCGCCCTCCAGGCCGAGGTTGCCCAGCGCGTGTTTGAAGGTGTGGACCACACAGGTCTGCACCGGATGCGTCGGCCCGCCGGGTTCGTCGCAGTCGTTGGCGTACAGGGGCCGGTGCTGCGGGCGCGCCAGGGCGAAGCAGACCAGCATCGTGCGGTGGTCCTCGAACCGGAAGTAGTCCTTGACCGCCCGGTTGCCGAAGTCCATGCGGTCGAAGACCACGGCGACGTCCTCGTCGCCGTACGGGGCGGCCCGCAGCGCCGGCAGTACGTCCAGGACCGCGTCCCCGGAGGCGAGCAGCCGGGCCTCCTCGTGGGAATCCCCCCAGGGCGGCGGATCGTCGTCCCGCAGGTCTTCGGGGCGCTCCTCGGTCCGCAGCGACGTGCCGACGGGGGGCCGGTCCCAGCGGGCCTGCCCGCTGACGCTGCCCCAGTTCAGGCAGGCGTTGACGCAGAGCTTCCCCGCGACGAGCGCCCACGGCGTCCGGACCACACGCTCACGCGCCAGCTCGACCACGAGACGGCCGAACGCCTCCGGCCGCAGGAGAGCCGGCTCGGGAGGCGCGATGAAGGCGTCGGTCCAGATTCCCATGCCCCTCTTGTAACAGCGGGGCCCGGAGCGGGGCGAACGGGTTTCCCCGACGCCCCGCTCCGGGCCCGCGCCGCTACGACGACCTCGGGTAGCCGATCAGGTGCGGGCGGTCCTTCTCGTCCGTCCAGCGGAACAGGCCCACACCGTCGGCGGTCTCCATGCCCGGAACCCGGACGTTCGAGGGCAGGGCGCCCGTCGAACCGCTTCTGACGGCGACCGCGACCGGAGCACCGCCGCCGGCCAGGACGTCCGCCGCGTTACGGGCGCTCGCCGCGCCGTACGCGGTGCCCTCGTCGTTCACGGAGGCCAGGGTCAGCGGCTTCGTGCCGTCCGCGCCCTCGAAGCAGAAGCCCCGCTTCGTGGCCAGGTCGAAGGCGAGCGGCCCGGCCACCAGGTAGGAGCCCGAGGGCGCGGAGACCAGCTGCGGGTACTGGCCCGGCTTTATCGCGGGCTTGCTGCACTCCACCGAAGCCAGGGTCTTGCCCGTCTCCGCGTCCTGCACCGCCCACATGTCGTGGGTGGTGGCGCGCTTGGCGTTCTTCGCGAGCTGCCACTTCGCCAGGATCAGCCCCGGGATCACCGACGTCGGGATCCCGCTGAGCCTGTCCGTGCCCTTGGGAGCGACATCGCGGCTGAACCAGCCGCCCTGCACCCAGAACTCCTTGGACCCGCTGACCAGCAGGCCCTTCTGCGTCAGCCCGCGCACCTCGGTGAGCTGCTTGCAGGTCTTGCAGTTCTTCGGGTACTTGAGCGTGGAGGCCTCGACCTTCGACACCCGGCCGGTCACCGGGTCGACCACCGCGCTGTTCGTCCGGCCGTCGCTGATGAGGATGCCGGGGCCGGTCGTCGAGACCGTGGGCACGGAGTTCCACGGCACCTCGACGCGCCGCCGGGAGCCGTCCTCCACGTCGTAGACGTCCAGCGAGACGATCGTGTCGGCGGGGGTCAGCGCGTTCTCGCCGACCTTCCCGTACGCCCACGTCACGAAGTACTCGTGGTCGTCGACGGTGACCTGGAGGAGCTTGGGGAACTGGTGCGGGGACGGGGGGCGCCAGCTCTCGCCGTGCCAGCCCTCCCGCCCCGTCTTGGCGTCGATGGTCCGCAGCTGGTACTTGGTCTCCGACTCCCGCACCAGATAGGCGAGACGGCCCGTCGTCCGGGAGATCGCATAGTCGGGCGAGGTCCCGATGAGCTCCCAGCCGTGCTCCGTCGCGTACGCGGAGGGAACGGTGAGCTGAGTCACCCGGGTCGGGTTCTTTCCGGTCTGCTTCTCGGGCTCGTCCTTGTGCTTCTCACCGCTGCCGCAGGTGGCGAGCAGAAGAAGCATGACAAGCACGAGCACTCCGCCGACCAGAACCAGGCGCACGATCTTCTGTCTCATGGTTTCCCTCGATGGGCGATCCCGACCTCGCGGCGGTCAGCGTAGCAACTTGCGCAGGTGCCGGGGCAGTTCGGACGGGTTGCGGTTCGGTGCCGAAGCCGGGGCGGAAGCAGGTGGTCCGCCTTTGCCTACAATTCGTCGGTGAACGCCACCCTCCCCACCGCGGAAGACCTGCGCGCGGCGCTGGCCGGACTGCTCGACGGGCTGCCGCCCAAGCAGGCCGCCCAGGCCGTCGACCGGCTCATCGCCAACTACCGCGGGACCACCCCGACCGACGCACCGGTGCTCCGCGACCGCTCCGACGTCGCCGCGTACGCCGCGTACCGCATGCCGGCCACCTTCGAAGCGGTACGGGCCGCCCTCGCCGCGCTCCAGGAGGCCGCCCCGGACTGGGCGCCCGTCACGCACACCGACATCGGCGGCGGCACCGGAGCGGCGAGCTGGGCCGTGGCGGGGACCTGGGAGGGGCCGCGCACCACCGTGCTGGACTGGGCCGAGCCCGCACTCGCCCTCGGCCGTGAACTGGCGGAGCTCTCCGGCAGCCCCGCCCTGCGCGCCGCCGAGTGGCGCCGGGCCCGGATCGGCGCGGGCCAGGAACTCGCCCCCACCGACCTGATCACCGTCTCCTACGTGCTCAAGGAACTGACGGCGGACGTCCGCGCCGCCCTCGTCGACACCGCCGCGGCCGCGGCGCAGGCGGTCGTGGTCGTCGAACCCGGCACCCCCGACGGCTACGCCCGGATCATCGAGGCCCGCGACCGGCTGATCGCCGCCGGGCTGCGGGTCGCCGCGCCCTGCCCGCACAGCGAGGCCTGCCCGATCGAGCCGGGCACGGACTGGTGCCACTTCTCGGCCCGGGTCAGCCGCTCCTCGCTGCACCGGAAGGTCAAGGGCGGCTCGCTGCCGTACGAGGACGAGAAGTTCAGCTATGTCGTGGCGACCCGCTTCGCGACGGAGCCCGTCTCGGCACGGGTCACCCGCAAGCCGCAGATCCGCAAGGGGCTGGTGCTGCTGGACCTGTGCACCCGCGACGAGGCCCTGCGGCGGGCCACGGTCACCAAGCGGCACGGCGAGCTGTACCGGGCCGCCCGGGACGTCGCGTGGGGCGACGAGTGGCCGCCCGGCGAGAACGCCTGAAGGCCTGTCGGGCGACCGCCCGGCAGGCCCCGAGGGCGGCCGCCCGGCAGGCCCCGAGGGCGGCCGGTCCGCTCACCCCCGCAGCTCCTGCGTGCAGCACTTCACACTGCCGCCGCCCTTGAGCAGCTCGCCCAGGTCCATCGGCACCGGTGCGAAGCCCCGCGCCCGCAGCGGGTCGAAGAGCCCCGTCGCGGCCTGCGGCAGCAGGACGTGGAGGCCGTCGCTCACCGCGTTCAGACCGAGCGCCGCGGCGTCCGCCTCCTCGGCGATCAGCGCACCGGGGAAGAGCCGGGCCAGCACCGACCGGCTGCCCGGCGAGAAGGCGCCCGGGTAGTACATGATCTCGTCGCCCGCGTCGTCGAGCACCGACAGCGCCGTGTCCAGGTGGTAGTAGCGCGGGTCGACCAGATCGAGCCCGATCACCGGCCGCCCGAAGAACTCCTGCGCCTCGCCGTGCGAGAGCGGACTGGACCGGAAGCCCCGCCCGGCCAGGACGTAGGAGGCGGTCACCGCGAAGTCGCCCTCGCCCTCGTTGACATGGTCCGGTTCATGGATCTCGGTGAAGCCGTTCGCCCGGAACCAGTCACGATGGGCCCCGGCCTCCTCGTACCGCTCCCGGTACGCGAAGCGGGCCCCCAGCACCCGGCCGTCGATGACGGTGGCGCCGTTGGCGGCGAACACCATGTCGGGCAGCTCGGGGCGGGGGGCGATCAGCTCCACGGTGTGCCCGAGGGCGCGGTACCGGTCGCGCAGGTCCTCCCACTGGGTCTGGGCCAGGGGGAGGTCAACGGGCTTGCTGGGGTCCATCCAGGGGTTGATGGAGTACGTCACCCTGAAGTGCGTGGGCGCGCACATCAGGTAGCGGCGGGGTGTGGCTTCACGAGGCAACGAAGGCTCCTCACGAAAGGCAGGGGTTGCCTGCCGGGACATCGCACGGGTGTGTGCGTGAGCCCATGGTCCGCTCTGCGGAGCCCGCGCGCAGTGATCCGATCGGGTGGTTCCGCGCGACCGGGAGACGATACGTATCGCCTCGTCCCGCTGCTAGATTGGCCGGCATGGCAGAGAACCGGTCGCCCGACGCCAGCCGCCGCAGCGAGCGCTCGCGCCGCGCGATCCACGACGCGGCGCTCGCCCTGGTCGCGGAGGTGGGCTACCCCAGGACCACCATCGAGGCCATCGCCGCGCGGGCCGGTGTCGGCAAGCAGACGATCTACCGCTGGTGGCCCTCCAAGGCGGCCGTCCTCCTGGAGGCCTTCGTGGGCCTCGGTGAGCGCGCCGCCGAGCAGAACGGCGCGGACGGGGCGCAGGGGATCCTGGACACCGGCGATCTCGCGGCCGACCTCAAGGCCGTCCTGCGGGCCACCGTCGACGAGCTGAACGACCCCGCCTTCGAGGGGCCGACCAGGGCGCTCGCCGCCGAGGGGATCGTCGACCCGGAGCTCGGCGCCGAATTCGTCCAGAAGCTGCTGGAACCCGGGCTCCAGCTGTACGTGGCGCGGCTGCGCGCCGCCCAGGAGGCGGGCCGGGTCCGCGCCGGCGTCGACCCGCGGATCGCCACGGAGCTCCTCGTCGGACCGCTCACCCACCGCTGGCTGCTGCGTACCCTCCCGCTCACCCATGAGTACGCGGATGCGATCGTCGACCACGCCCTGCGCGGGCTGGCCCCCTGAGACGCACCCGTCATTTCATGACAAGAAATGGCATAGTGCCCAGCTCACGGCATCGTCGCCCGTACCCCGCTTCCGGACTCCGGCCACCCGAGGCGCAGGATGGTGGGACCATGGGTGGAGGCAACGCTGAGGTAAGGGGATAGATGGGCGCCGATTTCGGCCGTTATCGCGGCTCAGAGAGCAAATTTTCCCAATGGCTTCGCCGCCGACCCAAACCGCACCAGAGCGAGGTCGACGACACCGCCCGGGAGGCGCTGCTCCTGGCCGTCGCCGAGGCCGGAATGCCGATCGCCCCGGCCGCGCATCCGATCGGATACCGATGTTCGTGCGAACGCATCGGCTGTCCCACCCCCGCCCGGCACCCGATCTCCTTCGCCTGGCAGACGCAGTCCACCACCGACCGGGCCCAGATCGAGCGCTGGGCCCGCAGCCAGCCGCAGGCCAACTTCATCACCGCGACCGGCATGATCCACGACGTGCTCGACGTGCCGCTGTCCGCGGGCACCCAGGCACTGGAACGGCTCCTCGCCGCCGGTGTCGACGTCGGCCCGGTCGCCCGGTCCGGCGACGACCGGATGCTCTTCTTCACCGCCACCCGGGGCACGCCCGAGGACGAGGACGAGTGGTGGCCGTGCGAGCTCGACTGCCACCCCGAGACCATGGACGAGCATCCGGGCCTGCGGTGGCACTGCCGCGGCAGCTATGTGCTGCTGCCGCCGGCCCGGCTCCCCGGCGAACTGGACGTGCGGTGGGTGCGCGGGCCGGAGAACCCGCTGCCCGACCCCCTGACCCTGCTGGAGACGCTCACCGACGCGTGCGCGCAGTACGCGGACGAGGCGGACCAGAGCGATCTCGACCACGACTCGGTGGCCTGGCCGCTGAGCCGTTGAGGTTTTCGTCCGGATCGGGCCGGATCAGGGAGCGGGACCTGTCGGGGCGGAGCCCTGGCGGGTGACGACGACGCGGCGAGCGTGCGCACCGGGCCCCGCGAGCCCGGCACGGTCCGAACAAGAGGCCCTGGGCCGGCGGATCATGACCGGGGCCGTTCCCCGCACGCGGGGCGGCCCCGGTTCCGTCACGAGCCCTTCGCCGCCGTCAGCCCCGGCAGCCGGTTCAGCACGACCACCTTGCCGCCGTCCTTCGCCGAGCCCTTCTTCGGGACGTACACCATCTCGCTGGAGATCCGCTCCTTGGTGAGGGTGGACCGCACCTCACCGGTCAGCAGCGCCTCCACGTCCTGGTCGACCGACGGGCGCAGCCCCTTCGCCGCGGTCTGCCGCTCGAAGTGCTTGCTGCTGAAGAAGACCAGCGCCCCGCCGTCCTCCGTCTCCAGGCCGAGCGGGCCGAACGAACCGCTGTCCAGCGGCTGGTCGATGTACTGGTACGAGAACCCCGCCCGCCGGGTGGTCCGGCGCGCCTCCCGCCAGCCCGAGGTGGTGGAGCCGGGGGCGAAGACGTCCGGGGTGCCCTTCTGCAGGTACTGCGTGTACTGGGTGCTCAAGTCCTCCGGGGCCACGGCCAGTTCCGTGCTGTCGACGGCCACCGGCCTGGCCGTGCCGTCGCCGTCCTTCGCGAGGGCGGGCATCTGTGAGGGCGCGACGACCGAGAGGTAGGAGGCCTTCCACCCGGCGTCGGGCCCGGACTTGACGAAGACGACCAGCCAGCGGGTGTCCAGCTTCCCGCTGTCCTGGTCGCGGTTGGAGTCGGTGTCCGCGAGGAACCACCGCGGCCAGCCGGCCTTCTTCGGGATGACGAATTCGGCGTCGGTCAGCTCCAGCGGCGAGTGGGCCGGGTTGCCGTCCGGATGGCTCTTCTGCCGTGCCTTCAGCCCGGCCTGGTTGATCGCGCCGAGCGAGCCGGTGACCCGGTCCGCGTCCAGGGCCGGGTCGTAGGCCTTGTCCGCCGCGTTGTACGCGGCGGTGAAGTCGGCCAGGGCCTTCGCGGCCTCAGACCTGGTTGCCCCCGGCACCACTTCCAGCTCGCCGTGCACCGTCACGCAGCCGCTCGCCGTCATGGACAGCACCGTCGCCGTCGCGAGCCCCGTCATCAGCCGAACCGGCCTCAGGCTTCTCATCCGCTGCTTTCCGCGCCTTCCGATCCGTCGCCCCCACTGACCGTCCGAACCCTACCGGGGCGAGGAACAGTGCGAGGGTGGGGATCAGATACAGCGCCCACACCGTGATCTGGAGAACGGTCGGGTCGGGCTGGAAGTTGAACGTGCCCTTCAGCAGCGTTCCGTACCAGCTGTCCGGCGGAATCGTGGCGCTGATGTCGAACGCCTGGTTGTGGAGACCGCCGATGAACTCCGCTTCCTGGAGGTCGTGGACGCCGTACGCGAGCACGCCCGCGGCGACGACCACCAGCATGCCGCCGGTCCAGGTGAAGAACTTCGACAGGTTGATCTTCAGGGCGCCCCGGTAGAACAGCCAGCCCAGCACGACGGCGGAGGCGATGCCGAGCAGCGCGCCGATCATCGGGTGCCAGCCGTCGTCCGCCGCGTGCACCGCGCGCCACACGAACAGCGAGGTCTCCAGGCCCTCCCGGCCCACCGCCAGGAGCGCCGTGGCGACCAGTGCGCCGGTGCCCATCGCGAGCGCCGCGTCGAGCTTGCCGTGCAGCTCCGTCTTCAGGTGCCGCGCGGTGCGCCGCATCCAGAAGACCATCCAGGTGACCAGGCCGACGGAGACGATCGACAGCGAACCGCCAAGCGCCTCCTGGGCCTTGAACGTCATCTCCTGCGAACCGAATTCGAGCCCGGCGCCGAACGCCAGGCTGACGACGATCGCGATCCCGACGCCGGTCCAGATCGGCACCAGTTTGTTCTTGTTGCCGGTCTTCACCAGATAGGCGATGAGGATGCAGACGACCAGGCTGGCCTCAAGGCCCTCACGCAGGCCGATCAGGAAGTTGCTGAACATGTCTCGTTCTCCTTTTCCGCTTCGGCCCGTTACGAGAACAGTGCCCGGCCCCACCAGTCGTCCTTGTCGCGGACGCCCGGCGGGACGGCGAAGTGCGCCGAACCCACGTGCTGGATGTACTCGTTGAGCGCGTCGTGCGCCGCCAGGCGCCGCTGGAGCGGGATGAACGCCTTGCGGACGTCGCGCTGGTAGGCGATGAAGAACAGCCCGGCGTCGAGCCGGCCGAGGCCGTCCGTGCCGTCGGTGAAGGAGTAGCCGCGGCGCAGGATCGTCGCACCGCCGTTGCTGTCCGGGTGGGCGAGGCGGACGTGCGCGGTGGGCAGCATCGCCTTCAGGAACGGCTCGTCGCGCTCCTTGGACTTGCCGACCGGGGCGCCCTCGCCCTTGTCGCGGCCGAAGACGTCCTCCTGCTCCTGGAGCGGGGCGCGGTCCCAGGTCTCGATGTGCATCCGGATGCGGCGGGCCACCAGGTACGAACCCCCGGTCATCCAGCCCGCGCCGTCCTTCCCGCCGACCCACACATGCTTGTCCAGGGCGGCGGTGTCGGTGCCGGAGATGTTCCGGGTGCCGTCCTTGAAGCCCATCATGTTGCGCGGGGTCTGGGCGTCCGGCGTCGTCGAGGACGTCTTGCCGAAGCCCAGCTGGGACCAGCGGATCGCGGTACGGCCCATGCCGATCCTGGCCAGGTTGCGGATGGCGTGCACCGCGACCTGCGGGTCGTCCGCACACGCCTGGACGCAGAGATCGCCGCCGCTGCGGGCCGCGTCGAGGTTGTCGCCGGGGAACTTCGGCAGATCGACGAGCGCCTCGGGCCGCTTGTCCTCCAGGCCGAACCGGCCCTTGGCGAAGAGCGAGGGCCCGAAGCCGATGGTCAGGGTGAGCCGGGACGGCTTCAGCCCCAGCGCCTCGCCGGTGTCGTCCGGCGGGGCCTCGGCGAGACCGCCGTACGCCCCGTCGCCGACCGCGTGACCGGCCGTCATCCGCTCCGCCGCCCGCGTCCACTCCTTGAGCAGCGCGATCAGCTCACCGCGGTCCTTCGTCGTCACGTCGAACGCGGCGAAGTGCAGCCTGTCCTGTACGGCGGTGGCGATCCCGGCCTGGTGCGCACCGTGGAACGGCACGGCCGCTCCGCTGTCCGCGGCCGGCACCGGGTCGCTGCCCGTGCGCACCGCGGCGGCCGCGCCGCCGGCCGCGACGGCGCCCAGCGCGAGCCCCGCGCCGCCCCAGCCGAGCAGGGCCCGGCGGGACGGGGCGGAACCGGCGCTCTCCTGCGAAGTCTCGCCGGCCTGTGTCTGATCGGACATGACCGAAGCCCTCCCGCCCGTTACTTCGTCACCGCGGCGGCGAGCCGGGACAGCGGCTCGGCCAGCGCGTTGACCGCGTCCGACAGCTCCTTGCGGTCCGCCTTGCCGACCTTCTCGTACGAGGTGAACTCGTAGGAGCCCTTGTCCTTGCGGTACTTGTCCAGCAGCGTGTTCAGCTCCGCGAACCGCTTGTCCAGGGTGGCGGTCAGCGCCGCGTCGTTCTTCGAGGCGATCGGCTTCAGCAGCTCGTAGGACTTCTCGGCGCCCTCGACATTGCCCTTGAAGTCGACCAGGTCGGTGTGGCTGTAGCGCTCCTCCTCACCGGTGACCTTGCCGGTGGCGACCTCGTCGAGGAGCTCCTTGGCGCCGTTGGCCATCGAGGTCGGCGTGATCTCCGCCGTGCCGACCCGCTTCTGCCAGTCGAGCAGGTCCTTGTAGAGCGCCGGGGCGAGGGCCTTCTCCTCGGCGCCCAGCTTCTTGTCCTGCCACAGCGCCTTCTCCAGGCGGTGCCAGCCGGTCCACTTCTGGCCGTCCTCCAGGCCGTCCTCGCGGATGTCGACCTTCGGGTCGATGTCGCCGAAGGACTCGGCGACCGGCTCGGTGCGCTCCCAGCCGAGGCGGGAGTCGGCGTAGATCTTCTTGGCGGCCTCGATGTCACCGGCGGCGACCGCGTCCGTGAACTTCTTGGCCTTCGGCAGCGTCTCGTCGGCCTGGGCCTGGACGTAGGTGCGGTACTCCGCGACGGCCTTGTCCATCTCGGGGCTGCGCTTGGCCGCGTTGGCGCCGGTGATCTCCAGCTTCTGCCGGATGCCGTGGCCCTTCATGCCGGGCTTGCAGGCGACCTCGTACGAACCGGCCTTGATCTCGGCCGTGATGGTGGCCTTGGTGCCGGGGCCGATGTTCTCGCGCTCGGCGACGATGCGGTCGTCCGGGAAGAGCACGTAGACCTCGGTGACCTTGGAGCCCTTGTTCTGCACGGCCAGTTCGATGTGACCGGCCGGGAGCTTCTTCTTCGACACCTCGCAGGAGTCGTCCTTCGCGACGACCTGCACGGCACCGTCGCCCTTGCCGTCGCTCTTCTCTGCGCAGCCCGTGACGGCGGTCAGGGCGGCCACCGTGGCGGCAGCGGTGACGACGGAGAAACGAACGGCTCGCATACGGGCTCCACATGAGGACGAAGGAGAAGCGGGTGAAGATCGGACAAAGACAGGTGAGGCGGACCTAACTTAACCGAGGCTTACCTCAGCAATACCCACCCGTGCAGTGATTCAGCTCTCATCCCGGACGCCCGGGAACGGGGTGATCACGGGCAACCCATGGGTGCCCCACCAAATGGTCAAGCGATGGTCAAGCCCTTCGTTCCGGCATGACGAGCGGCACCCCGGTCCGCGGATGCGGGAACACCTCGACCGGCTGCCGGTAGACCTCGCCGAGCAGCTCGCCGGTGAACACCTCGGCGGGCGGCCCCGCCACCGCGATCCGCCCGTCGTGCAGCACGGCCACCCGGTCCGCGTACGCCGCCGCGAGACCCAGATCGTGCAGCACCACGACGACCGCGTCCCCGGCGGAGGCCCGCTCCCGGCAGATCCGCAGCACCAGTTCCTGGTGGCGCAGATCGAGTGCGGCCGTCGGCTCGTCGAGCAGCAGCAGCGGGGCGCGCTGCGCCAGCACCCTGGCCAGCGCGACCCGGGCCCGCTCCCCGCCGGACAGGGCGGAGAAGGGGCGCGCGGCGAATCCGGTGACCTCGGTCGCAGCCATCGCCGTGGCGACCGCGGGATCGTCCTCGTCCGCCCGCTCCGTACCGGCCCACGGCGCCCGCCCCATCCGTACGACGTCCTCCACCGGGAACGGGAACGACAGGGGGGCGGACTGCGGCAGCACGGACCGGCGCAGCGCCAGTTCGGCGGCCGACCAGTCGCCGGCCGGGCGCCCGTCGATCCGGATCCCGCCGCCGGCCGCGGGCAGATCGGCGGCGAGCGCCGCCAACAGGGTCGACTTGCCCGCCCCGTTGGGACCCACCAGGGCCAGCACCTCGCCCGCGTGCGCGGTCAGATCGATGGAGTCGAGCACCGGCCGCTGCCCCCGCAGCATCCGCAGCCCGCGCGCCTCGGCGACGGGGGAGCCGGGGGCGGCGGGAGCGGGCAGCAGGCGCCGTACGCGTACCCGGAACGGATTCTTCAGGGACCTCATGCCCAACCACCTTGCCTACGACGGGTCCTGCGCAGCAGCCAGAAGAAGAACGGGCTGCCGAAGAGCGCGGTCAGCACGCCGAGCGGCAGCTCGGCGGGGTCGGCGACGGTCCGGGCCGCGAGATCGCCCACCACCAGGACCAGGGCGCCGCCGAGCGCACTGCCGGGGACGAGGAAGCGGTGGCCGGGACCGTTCGCCATCCGCAGCAGATGCGGCACCAGCAGCCCCACGAACGAGATGATCCCGGCGACCGCCACCGCGGCGGCGGTCAGCAGCGCCACGACGAGCACCAGCACGACCCGGAGCCGTTCGACATCGACCCCCAGATGCCGGGCGGGGCGCTCGCCGAGCGCGAGCAGGTCCAGCTTCCGGGCGTGGAACGGCGCGACGAGCAGCCCGAGCACCGCGCACGGCAGCACCGCGAGTACCTTGGGCCAGGTCGCCTGGGCCAGCGAGCCCAGCTGCCAGAAGGTGATCTGCGAGATCTGCGCGTTGTCCGCGAAGAAGATGAACAGCCCGATCAGCGCGCCCGCGAAGGCGTTGACCGCGATCCCGGTGAGGATCAGTGTCACCACCTCGGTCCGGCCGCCCGACCGCGACAGCGCGTACACCAGCAGCACGGTCGCGAGCCCGGCGGCGAACGCGCAGACGGTGACGGTCCAGTTGCCGAGGAAGTTGAGCCCGAGCGCGATCGAGGCGACCGCGCCGACCGCGGCGCCGGAGGAGATCCCGATCACCCCGGGCTCGGCGAGCGGATTGCCGAACACCCCCTGCATCAGGGCGCCCGCGCAGCCCAGCGACGCCCCGACCAGCAGCGCGAGGACGACCCTCGGCAGCCGTACGTTCCACAGCACGCTCTCGCCGACCCGGTCCAGCGCGGCCCCGCCGAGGCCGAGCCGGTGCTGGACGGAGGCGAGGACGTCGCCGAGCGGGATGCTGTACGCGCCGAGCCCGGCGGAGAGCAGACAGCACACCAGCAGGGCGGCGAGCAGCCCGGCGGTCAGCGCGAAGGACGAGGAGAAGCGCCGGGGCCTCGGCGGCGCCGGCACCGGGCCGGCGCCGGCCCGGTCGCGTTCCGGGGAGATGGCGGTCACTTGTCCGCCCCGTCCCCGGGGTAGAGCTGGGCGATCAGTTCGGCCAGCACCCGGTCCGTGCGCGGTCCGTAGTTCAGCAGCACCCCGTCGTCGACGGAGACGATCCGCCGGTCCATCCCGGCCGGGGTCTCGGCGACGCCCGGGATCTTCACCAGCCCGTCGACGCCGCCCACCGATTCGAGCCCCTTGCTCATCACCAGGATGGCGTCGGGGGCGGCCTTGGCGAGCGCCTCGCTGGTGATGGCGGTGAAGTCCTTCTTCAGCCCGGACGCCTTGCCCGCGTCGACGGCGCCCGCTGCTTCGAGGAGCGAACTCGCGCCGGACTCCCGGCCGCCCAGCAGATACACCGAGGCCGATCCGCGCAGATAGAGGAAGGCGACCCGGGGCTTCTCGTGCCCGTCCGCCGGGGCGGGCACGGACTCGCGTACGGCGTCGATACGTGACCGGGTGCGCGCCTTCAGTTCGGTGCCCGAGTCCGGCACGCCCAGGGCCGCTGCCACGGTGCCGATCCTGCGGCCGACGTCGGAGAGCTGCCGGGCCGGTGCGACGACGACGAGCGGGATGCCGGCATCCCGGATCTGGTCGATGGCCTCCGCCGGGCCGGTCGTGGTCTCGGCGAGCACGACGGTCGGCTTCAGCGACAGCACGCTCTCCGCCGAGACGTCATGGGCCCGGGTCACCACGGGGAGTTCCGCCGCCTGTTCGAAGGTGGCGGTGATGTCGCGGGCCACGACCTGCTTGCCGAGGCCGAGCGTGAAGACGATCTCGCTCAGACCGCCGGTCAGCGGAACGATCCGGTCCGTCGAGGCGACGGTGACCTCGGCGCCGTCCGCCGACTTCACGGTGACGGGCAGTTCGGGCTCCGGCGCGGTGGCGAGGGGCTCGATCCGGTCGGCGGCGGCCTCGGCCGCGGCGGCGGGAGCCTTCGCCTCCGTACCGCCGCCGCAGCCCGTCAGGACGAGCGCCAGCGCGAGAGCGGCCGTCAGGGCGCCGAGCGGTCCACGGGTCCCGGCCCGCCCGCGCCCCGGCAGCCGGCCGCCCTGGTCCGGTGGGGCGAAGTCCTGCGAGAAGCGCACTGGGGCACCGTCCTGTCGTTCAGCGTGGGCAGTTGGTCATGGTTCGCGAGCGATGTGGCGGAAGGGGGGTCCTCCACAAGACCTGCACGCCTTAGGTTAGCCTTACCTCAGTTTCCAGACCTCGGAGGGGTTCCATGCTGCCGTCCAGACCTGCCCGCGCACTCGCCGTCGCGCTCCTCACGGCGGTGCTGGGAGCCCTGCTCCCGGCCACCGCCGCGCAGGCCGCGGGCCGTACGGTGCAGGGCGGCAGGCTGGACTGGGGCATCAAGTCCTCCTTCCAGAGCTATGTCACCGGGCCGATCGCGAACGGGAGTTGGAGCCTGACCGGCGGCGCCGCCACGGTCGGCGGCAGCCAGTTCCGCTTCCACTCCGCCACCGGTTCCTACGACCCGGCGACCGGCGCCTTCGCCTCTGGCTTCAGCGGCGGGGTCCACTTCCTCGGCCACCGCAAGTCCGACGGCAGCCACGAACTGGACCTCACCATCAGCCGCCCCACCGTCCGCATCGCGGGCGGCAGCGGCACCCTGTACGCCGACATGGTCAGCAAGGACCGGGGGAGCGGCCGGGTGACCTCGGCCGCCCAGGTGCCGCTCGCTACGCTCGGCCTGTCCGGGATCGACATGCGGGGCGGTACCACCCCCGTCGCCCTGCGCAACATCCCGGCGACGCTGACCCCGCAGGGCGCGAAGGCCTTCGCCGGCTACTACACGGCCGGCACCCCGCTCGACCCGGTCAGCCTCTCCGTGGACACCTCCGCCCCGGCCGGGAAGCCGGCCGCCTCCAAGTCCCCCGGGAAGAAGCCGCAGTCGAAGAAGACCGCGGCGGCCGCCGGGCGCTTCGAGGACGCCGCCGTCGACTGGGGCGTCCGCCGGACCTTCCGCGAATACGTCACCGGCTCCATCGGCAAGGGGAAGTGGACCCTCGCCGGCGGTGCCCAGGACGGCGGAGCGCTCTTCCGCTTCCCACGCGGCAAGGGCACGTACGACCCGGTGAAGAAGACCCTGGACGCCGGCTTCGCGGGCAGCGTCCGGTTCACCGGTGCCGACGGGCTCGATCTGGAACTGTCGGGCGTCGCGGTCCGGGTGAAGGCGGGCAAGGGCACGCTCCTGGCCGACGTCCACAGCGACGGCGACCGGCGCAGGGCCGTCCCGCTCGTCACCTTCACCGCGAAGGACCTCGCACCGAAGAACGGCCTGGCCGTCCTCACCGAAGCCCCCGCCACCCTCACCGCCGCCGGCGCCGAGGCGTTCGGCTCGCTCTACCGGGCGGGCACCGCGATGGACCCGGTCTCGCTGGCCGTCGCCGTCGAGGCCGGGGCCGAACTCCCCGCCCTGCCCGACCTGGGCAGCGTCCCCGGCCCGTCGTCGGAGCCGTCGGCCACCGCGTCCGCGCCGGCCACGGCGGGCGCCACCCCCGCGGCGGCGGCCGGCTCCGGCAGTGCCCTGTACCCGGTCCTCGGCGGCGCGGGCGTCCTCGCCGTCGCGGCGGGCGCGCTGTACCTCGCCCGGCGCCGCCGTACCCCGCAGAACAACGACTAGACCCCCGTCCCCCCGTTTCACCCCCTGTTCATGAGGAGACCAACGACCATGGCAGCCACCCGCCGCCCCATAGCACTCACCGCCGCAGTCGCCACCGCGGCCGCTCTCGGCGCCACCGTGTTCGCCCTTCCGGCACTCGCCGCCGACAGCACCGCCGCCGGCACGAGAGCCGCGGCGCCGAAGCTGGAGCTGAAGGACGGCACGCTGGAATGGGGCGTCAAGGAGTCCTTCCGCAAGTACCTCGCCTCGTCGTTCTCCGGCGGGAAGATCACGGTCGAGGACGGTGCCGTCCAGGCGCCCGACAACGGAGTGTTCACCTTCTCCGGCGGCAAGGGCACGTACGACACGGCCACGCACGGCACCGACACCGCCTTCGGCGGCGGCGTCAACTTCTACGCCCACGGCGGCGTCCTCGACATCACCCTCTCCGACGTGAAGCTCGCCACGAGCGGCACCGGCGGCGCGATCACCGTCGATGTGACGACCCCGCAGGGCACCCGCGACGACGTGAAGTTCGCCTCCCTCGACCTCTCGGCGGTGCGGCCGGGCCAGGGCGAGGGCGGTGCGATGGTCTTCAAGGACATTCCGGCGACGCTGACCAAGGACGGCTCCGAGGCCTTCAACGGCCAGTACAAGGAGGGCGACGCGCTCGACCCGGCCACCCTCTCCGTGAAGGCGGTCACGCCCCCGACCACCGACCCCACCGAGGAGCCCGGCACCGAACCGACCGGCACGCCGTCCACGGAGCCCACCGGCAACCCGTCCACCGAACCCGGCACGAAGCCCACCACGCCCGCGTCCCCGTCCCCCTCGGCCACGGCCACCGGCAAGCCGGCCGCCACCCCGGGCGAGATCGTCGACGGCACCCTGGACTGGGGCGTCAAGAAGTCCTTCCGCTCGTACGTCACGGGCCCGATCGCCCAGGGCAAGGTCGAGACGACGGCCGGTGCCACCGCGTCCGGCGACGGCTACCGGTTCCCCGACGCGACCGGCCGCTTCGACGCCGCGAAGCAGACCCTGAACGCCGAATTCCACGGCAAGGTCCGCTTCCTGGGCCACGAGGAGGACGGGGCGTACACCCTCGATCTCTCCCTGACCGGCATGGAGATCCAGGTGAACGGCACGAAGGGCACCCTGATCGCGGACGTCTCCACCAAGGACCGCAAGACCAAGAAGGTCTCCACGTACACCGGCCTGGCCCTCGCGGACCTGAAGCCGGCCAAGGGGCAGCTCGCCGCCAGGAACGGCGTGGTGAACCTCTCGGCCGTCCCGGCGACCCTCACCGCCGACGGAACCAAGGCGTTCGGCGGCATGTACCGGGCCGGTGAGCAGCTCGACGCGCTGACCGTCGCGGTCGCCCTCGACAAGGACGCCGAACTCCCGGGCGGCCCGGGCGGTTCCGGCGAGGCGGGCGGCTCCACGGCCACCGGTGGCGCCGGCGTGGGCGGCGGCTCCGTCGGTGGTTCGGCGGGCGGTTCCGTCGGCGGTTCGGTCGGCGGCGCGGGTTCCCTCGCCGCCACCGGCTCCGACCTCCCGGCCGGCGTCCTGTTCGCCGCCTCGGGCGTGATCGTGGCGGCCGGCGCCGGAGCCGTGGCCGTGGCCCGCCGCCGCCGTACCGCCTGACCCGTCCGCGTCCCACGACGCCACCACCCGGACGGACCGGCCGAACGGCCGCCGTCCGGGCGGTGCTTGAATGCGCGTGTGAGCGACAGCGACTTCGACGTACCCGCAGGCATCGACGTACTGCGCGTGTTCTGCGGCCCCGACGGCCGGCACGGCAACGCCCTCGGCGTGGTGCGTGACGGGCGTACGTACCCGGACCGGGCCTCCCGGCAGGAGTTGGCCCGCAGGCTGGGCTTCAGCGAGACGGTGTTCGTCGACGACCCCGAGCGCGGACACGTCGACATCTACACCCCGGGGCTGCGCCTCCCGTTCGCCGGGCATCCGCTCGTCGGGGCGGCCTGGCTGCTCGACCTGGAGATCCTGGAGCTTCCGGTCGGGGAGGTCTTCGCCCGCCAGGACGGCGAGTTCAGCTGGATCACCGCCCGTCCCGAGTGGGCGCCCCCGCGCACGCTGGAGCGGTACGGCTCGGCCGCCGAGGTCGAGGCGCTCACCGGGCCGCCGCCGGGGGAGGGCTGGCTGTACGTATGGGCCTGGGAGGACGAGTCGGCCGGCCGGGTCAGGGCGCGCGCCTTCCCCCGGCGCGACGACAACATCGTGGAGGACGAGGCGACGGGCGCGGCGGCACTGCTGCTCAGCGCGGAACTGGGGCGCGCCCTCAACATCACGCAGGGACGCGGCTCCCAGATCCTCACCGCTCCCGCACCCGACGGCGCGGTGGAGATCGGGGGCCGCGTGGCACTCGCCGCGGGCCGGGCCCGGTACTGAACCGGGCCGCGGACACTACGCGCTGAGCGGGAACACCTCGCCCAGCTCCCGGAACACCGCGGTGTTCAGTGCGAACGCGCGCTTGCACTCGTCGACGATCCGCTGCTTCTCCAGGTCGTCCGCGTCCACCGCGTCCAGCAGCTCGCGGTAGTCCCGCTTGAACGAGGCGGGGTTGGATATCTCCTCGAAGACGTAGAACCGGACCCCGTCGCCCTTGCGCGCGAAGCCCCAGGCCCGCTCCGCCCGGTCGCGGATGATCTGGCCGCCGGAGAGGTCGCCGAGGTAGCGGGTGTAGTGGTGCGCGACATAGCCGGCGGGCCAGCTGCGGGCGCATTCGGCGACCCGGTCGGCGTACGCGGCGGTGGCGGGGAGCGGCTCCAGGCCCTCGCGCCAGTCGGCGCCCCGCAGATGGGCCAGGTCGCGCTCCAGCTCGGCGGTGCGCATCAGCTCGGGCCGGATGAAGGGACCGGCGACCGGATCGCCGTGCAGCGCCTGCGCGCCGTCCTCCAGTGCCCGGTACACGAACCACAGCTGCTCGGTGTAGCGCGTGTACGCGTCCACTCCGAGCCGCCCGCCCAGCAGGTCGCTCATGAAGGTCGAGGTCTCCGCCTCGGTGTGCTGCTCGTGCGACGCGGTGCGGATGAGCGTCGAGAAGGGCGTGGTGGCGGCGGTTGCGTCCAAGGCGGGCCTCCGGGGACCGAGGGGACGGAAAGTCCTGGAAAAGACAGAAATATCGGCAGCGACCGCGTATCGCGGCGATTGCTGTCGACAACTCCGATCTTCCTACTTAGGCTTACCTAAGTCAATATCTTCCCGACGCTCTGTCGGTAAAAACGATACGCCTCGTCCCGCCTCCGCGCCGGGCACGTGGGAAGAGGGGCGCGGAGAAGCGGCCGGGCACGCGAAAACGGCCGCCCGTGGGGGCGGCCGCTTCCGGGGAGGAACTGTCCGGGTGGGGGTTACGGGAGCGTCAGGATCTCGGCACCCGTCTCCGTCACCACCAGCGTGTGCTCGAATTGCGCGGTGCGCTTGCGGTCCTTCGTGACCACGGTCCAGCCGTCGTCCCACATGTCGTAGTCATGGCTGCCCAGCGTCAGCATCGGCTCGATGGTGAACGTCATTCCGGGCTGCATCACGGTGGTCGCGTGCGGGCTGTCGTAGTGCGGGATGATCAGGCCGGAGTGGAACGAGGAACTGATCCCGTGCCCGGTGAAGTCCCGCACCACGCCGTAGCCGAAGCGCTTGGCGTACGACTCGATGACCCGCCCGATCACATTGATCTGCCGCCCCGGCCGGACCGCCTTGATGGCCCGGTTCAGCGACTCCCGGGTGCGCTCCACCAGCAGCCGGGACTCCTCGTCCACGTCTCCGCAGAGATACGTGGCGTTGTTGTCGCCGTGCACACCGTCGATGTACGCCGTGACGTCGAGGTTCACGATGTCGCCGTCGCGCAGCACCGTGGAGTCCGGGATGCCGTGGCAGATCACCTCGTTGAGCGAGGTGCAGAGCGACTTGGGGAAGCCGCGGTAGCCGAGCGTCGAGGGGTACGCGCCGTGGTCGCACATGAACTCATGGGCGACCCGGTCGAGTTCGTCCGTCGTGACGCCCGGGGCGATGTGCTTCGCGGCCTCCGCCATCGCCTGCGCGGCGATCCGGCCCGCGACGCGCATGCGCTCGACGGTGTCGGTGTCCTGGATCTCCGGACCGGTGTACGGGGTGGGGCCCGGCTTGCCCACGTATTCGGGGCGGCGGATCCTTCCGGGCACGGAACGGATGGGAGTGATCTCCCCGGGTGCGAGCAGCGACTGGCCAGACATGTCAGCGAGTCTAACCAGCGCGCTTGGGGCAGCATGGCCCCGAGGGAAGGAGCCGCTGATGGCCCTGTTCAAGAAGCGCACGGTCGGCAAGCCGGGCGAGTGGTACTACTGCCTGGAGCATCACAAGGTCGAGGAGGGCCCCGAGTGCCCGGCCAAGGACCGTTTCGGGCCGTACACCTCCCGCGAGGAGGCCCAGCACGCCATGGACACCGCACGGGAGCGGAACCTGGAGTGGGAGAACGACCCCAAGTGGCACGACGGGGGCACACCGCGCGACCCGGAGGCCTGAGCGGGGCCACCCGCCCCCGGGCCCCCGCCTCCCGGGGGCCCGTACCTCAGGCCGCGGACGGGCTGGACTCCCTGGCCCCCCGCCTGCGCAGCGCGTCCTCGTCCGTCTCGGAGTCGTAGGTGAGCAGCTTCGGAAGCGCTGCCGCGAGCAGCGCGACCGAGGCCACGCACGCCACGCCGCCGCTCCAGATCGCCGCCCGGGTCCCCGTCCAGCCCGCCATCGCACCGGCCCGCACCTGACCCAGTTGCGGGCCGACGCTGTACGAGAGCACCTCGATGCCCGCCAGCCGGCCCCGCAGCTCCTCCGGGATCGTCTGGTTCCAGATCGTGGAGCGGCCCAGACCGCTGAGCATGTCGCCCGCGCCCGCCACCGCCAGGCAGACCAGCACCAGCCACACATTGCCGAACCACCCGGCCGCCGCGATCGCCAGCCCCCAGACCGCGGCCCCGAACACCACGAACAGCCCGTGCCGCCGCACCCGCGACGTCCAGCCGCTGGTCAGCCCCAGCACCAGTGAGCCGACCGAGCCCGCGGCGTACATCAGGCCCAGCGACCAGTCGGCGCCCAGGTCGTCCGCCAGGAAGGGGAAGATCGCGTTCGGGAAGGCGAAGAACATCGCGGCCATGTCGACCGCGTACGTCCCCAGCAGCACCGGCCGGCTCCAGGCGTACCGCGCGCCCTCCACGATGCCGCGCAGCGACGGCTTCGCGCTGTCCCGGGCGGGCGGCGCGGGCGCCAGACGCAGACACAGGAGCACGGAGACGGCGAAGGTGGCCACCGTGACCGCGTACGCCGTGGCGTGCCCGGCGTAGGCGACCACCAGCCCCGCCACCGCCGGGCCGGTGATCGCGCCGAACTGCCAGCGCAGCGAGTTCAGCGCGGCGGCCGCGGTCAGCTGCTCGTGCGGGACGATCCGGGCCATCAGGGAGTCCAGCGCGGGCCGCTGGAGCCCGGAGAGCGCGGAGACCCCGGCCGCCACCACATAGAGCGGCCAGAGCATCGGGGTGGGCATCGCCGCGTTGACCAGGAGCACCAGGGCGAGCAGCCCCAGCCCCGCCTCGGTGGCCAGGATCACCTTGCGGCGGTCCACGGCGTCCGCGAGCGCCCCGCCGTACAGGCCGAAGACCACCAGCGGCACCAGCTCGACCGCGCCCATCACACCGACGGCCAGCGGCGAGCCCGTCAGCTCCTTGATCTGGAGCGGCAGCGCGATCATCGCCATGAAGCTGCCGAAGTACGTCACCAGGCCCTGGACCCACAGCAGCCGGAAGTCGGCGGAGGAGCGCAGGGGCGAGAGATCGGGCAGCAGGGCGGCCAGCCGGGCGGCCGGGGACGGGGCAGAAGTCACGGAAGGCCATGCTCCGGCGCCACGGGGGCCGCCGCAACGGAATTTCCGCGGCGGGCCGGCCCCGGGCCGTCACCAGCGGGCGGGAGGCGGAGCCGTCAGCAGGTCGGCGAGCCGGGAGAGCCGGTCCCGGAAGCCGCGGCCGCCGCGCGGCGCGGGGGCGCTGTTCTCCCCGGCCGCCGCGCTCACCAGATGCTGCACGGTGTCCAGGTCCACGTCGTCGCCGGTCACCGCGAGCGTCTCGTGGGAGAGCCCGCGCACCTCCGGGTCGCCGTCGTTCAGCGAGAGCACCGTGGCCCCGGCGCGCCGCGCGTCGTGCACCCGCTCCAGCAGCCCCGCTCCGGGCCGCTCCGGGGCCACCAGCAGCAGCGTCTCGCCCCGCCCGGCCGCCTCGATCCTGCCCAGACCGACGGCCAGATGCGCGGGGCGGCCCGGCTCCACCCGGTGGCGCACCAGGGTGGGGGCGAGCTCCGGCAGCCCCGACCAGGTGGACTCGTCGACCAGATGGGCCGCCAGGTGCCACGGCTCGTACGCCGCCGTTCCCACCAGCAGCAGACCGCCGCCGTGCGGGACGACGGAGGACCTCAGCGCCCCGGCGAACCGCCGGGTCGCGGCGGGCCACTCGGTCCCGGCGAGCACTTCACGGAGCAGGGCCACGCGTACGGCATCCATGGCCCGGCATCATGCCCGAGAATCCCCGCCCGGCACCGGAGATCGGCAGCGGACCAGCCGAACGGGGAACCCGGGGACCGTCCGGCGGACCGGGGGCGGACAGACCTCGGGGTGACACCGGGTCCCGCTCCGTGGCGGGCAGTAATGTCGGAGCCATGACTACGAATGGCAGTGACAGCGCGGCCAAGCCCCCCGCCAAGGACCCCTGGGACCTTCCCGACGTCTCCGGGCTGACCGTCGGCGTGCTCGGAGGCACCGGACCCCAGGGGCGCGGCCTCGCCTACCGCTTCGCCCGCGCCGGGCAGCAGGTGATCATCGGCTCCAGGGCCGCCGACCGTGCGAAGGGCGCCGCCGAGGAGCTCGGCCACGGCGTGGAGGGCGCGGACAACGCGGAGTGCGCCCGCCGCAGCGACATCGTGATCGTCGCCGTGCCGTGGGACGGCCACGCCAAGACCCTGGAGTCGCTGCGGGACGAACTCGCGGGCAAGCTCGTCATCGACTGCGTCAACCCGCTCGGCTTCGACAAGAAGGGCGCCTACGCGCTGAAGCCCGAGGAGGGCAGCGCCGCCGAGCAGGCCGCCGCTCTGCTCCCGGAGTCGCGGGTCACCGCCGCCTTCCACCACCTCTCGGCGGTGCTGCTCCAGGACGAGACCATCGAGGAGATCGACACCGACGTGCTGGTGCTGGGCGAGGCCCGCGCCGACACCGACCTCGTACAGGCGCTGGCGGGCCGGGTCCCCGGCATGCGCGGCATCTTCGCCGGGCGGCTGCGCAACGCGCACCAGGTCGAGTCGCTGGTCGCCAACCTGATCTCGGTCAACCGCCGCTACAAGGCGCACGCCGGGCTCCGTACCACCGACGTCTGAGCCGGACCGGAGACCGTCCGCGTCCGGGCCCGGCCCGGACGCGGACCCACCCTGCGGCGAGCGAAAAGGGGCATGGGGGACACTGGACGGGACCGCGCATCACCCCCGACAGGAGCCGCCCGCCATGCCCCGACTCGCTCTCTACGCCATCGCCGTCTGTGTCCTGGCGGTCGTCGCGGCCGTGATCTCGTTCGTCCAGGGCAGCCTGCTCGGGATCGTCTGGGTGCTGCTGGCCGGGCTCTCGTCCAACATGGCGTGGTTCTACCTGCGACGGCAGCGGGCGCGGACCGCCGAATGAGGCGGGCGGCCGCTACGGGCCGACCGCGCAGACCGGATACTCCTCGTTCCAGTTCGCCCAGAACCGGTAGGCGGCGCGGCCGCACTCCGTCTCCAGGCCGCTCACGCCCAGCGAGCCCAGCACCCCGTGGACCAGGTCGAAGAAGACATGGTTGATCCCCGGGATCCACAGCACGGCGAACACCGCGAGCAGTCCGAACTGCGCGAACGGTGCCACCTGCTGCCGGATCCGGTACGACAGCCAGGGCTCGATCACCCCGTACCCGTCCAGCCCGGGGACGGGCAGGAAGTTCAGGATCGCCGCAGTGACCTGGAGCAGGGCCAGGAACGCCAGCGCGTACCGGAACTCCCTCGGCACACCGTCCAGCGCATGCAGCCAGAACGGCGCCGTGCACACCAGCGCGAACAGCACATTCGTCAGTGGGCCCGCCGCCGAGATCAGACTGTGCCGCCAACGCCCCCGGATCCGCCCCCGCTCGATGAAGACGGCCCCGCCCGGCAGCCCGATCCCGCCCATGATCACGAACAGCACCGGCAGCACGATGCTGAGCAGGGCGTGCGTGTAGGCGAGCGGATTGAGGGTGAGATACCCCTTCGCGCCGACCGAGATGTCCCCGCTGTGCAGCGCGGTACGGGCGTGCGCGTACTCGTGGAGACAGAGCGAGACCACCCAGGCGGCCGTGACGAAGACGAAGGCCGCGAGACCGTACGGGTATCCGGTACTCGTCCACACCGCCCAGCCCGACACCGCCGCCACGGCGACGATCACGAGGAAGACCGGGCTGACCCGCCGGTCGCTGCGGGCTGCTGCGCTGGTCATCGGCGAACTCCTGACGGGCGGCCGGAAAGGGACGGAGCGGAGGGCGGCGAGCCCGACCGTACCGCCGACACGGCACAAACGTCTCGCGCCGGGGCGGTGGTTCCGGAAAGGGTGGGGGCATGACGAGCGATCCCGGAACACGGCGCACAGGGGTGCGACCGGACATGTGTGCCCATCCCGGCCCCGGTCACGGAGAATAGGCCGGTGCGCTACTGCATTCTCGGAACGACCCGGGCACTCCGCGACGACGGCACGGCCGTCGCCCTCGGCGGGGCGCGGCTGCGCGCCCTGCTCACCGTCCTCGCGCTGCGCCCCGGACGCACCGTCCCCGCCGCCGTGCTCGTCGACGAGGTGTGGGACGGGGAGCCGCCCGCCGACGGGGTGGGCGCCCTGCAGGCGCTCGTCGGCCGGCTCAGGCGCGCCGTCGGCCACGACGCGGTGATCTCCGCGGACAGCGGCTACCGGCTGGCCGCCGAGCCGGACGCCGTCGACCTCCACCGCTTCGAACGGCTCGCCGGGGAGGGCGCGCGGGCGCTGGAGGAGGGCGACGCGACGAAGGCCGGGGCCGTGCTCGACGACGCGCTCGGCCTGTGGGGCGGGCCGGTCCTGGCCGATCTGCCCGACCGCGACGCCGTCGCGGCCCGCTGGGAGGCCCGGCACCTGGACGCCCGCCGCAACAGGCTCCGCGCGGCCCTCGCGCTCGGCCGCGCGGACGAGACCCTGCCCGAACTGGTCGCCCTGTGCGCCGAGCACCCCATCGACGAACCCCTCCAGGCGCTGCGGCTGCGGGCCCTGCGCGACGCCGGGCGCACGGCACAGGCACTGGCCGCCTACGACGAGGTCCGCACCGTGCTCGCCGACCGCCTCGGCACCGACCCCGGCCCCGAACTGCGCTCGCTCCACGCCGAGCTGCTCCGTCAGGACCCGGCCCACCCGCCCGCACCGCCCGCGCCGCCGGCCCGCACCGGCACCCCCGCCGCACGGCAGGGCAACCTCCGGGCCCGGCTCACCAGCTTCGTCGGGCGCGAGGGCGACATCGAGAGCCTGCGCGAGGACCTCTCGCACGCCCGTCTCGTCACCCTCCTGGGCCCCGGCGGCGCGGGCAAGACCCGGCTCTCGCAGGAGGCCGCCGAATCCGCCGCGTCCGCCTGGCCGGACGGCGTCTGGCTGGCCGAACTCGCCCCCGTCGACGACCCCGAGGCGGTGCCGGAGGCCGTACTGACCGCGCTCGGCGCCCGCGAGACCGTGCTGCGCGGCGCCGGCGCCGAGGAGCTCAGGGTCGCCGAGGGAAACGTGAACGACCCCCTCGCACGCCTCACCGAGCACTGCTCCCGGCGCCGCATGCTGCTGCTCCTGGACAACTGCGAACACCTCGTCGGGGCCGCCGCCGCGCTCGCCGACCACCTGCTCGCGCACTGCCCGCACCTCACCGTGCTCGCCACCAGCCGTGAACCCCTCGGCGTGCCGGGCGAGTTCGTCCGCCCCGTCGAACCGCTGCCCGACCCGATGGCGCTGCGCCTGTTCGCCGAACGCGGCGCCGCCGCCCGGCCGGGCTTCCGGACCGACGCGGACGAGGAGACCGCGGCCGCCTCGGCGGAGATCTGCCGCCGCCTCGACGGACTGCCGCTCGCCATCGAACTCGCCGCCGCCCGGCTGCGGATGCTCGGCCCGCGCCAGATCGCCGACCGGCTCGACGACCGGTTCCGCCTGCTCACCAGCGGAGCCCGCACCGTACTGCCCCGCCAGCAGACCCTGCGCGCCGTCGTCGACTGGTCCTGGGACCTGCTCGACGAATCCGAACGCGCCGTGCTGCGCCGGCTCTCCGTCTTCGCGGGCGGCTGCACCCTGACCGCGGCCGAGGCGGTGTGCGCGGACGGGCCGCAGGGCGCGCGCGAGGTCGCCGGGCTGCTCGGCTCCCTCGTCGACAAATCGCTCGTTGTCGCCGCGCCCACCGAGGACGGCGAGATGCGCTACCGGCTGCTGGAGACCGTCGGCGAGTACACCTCCGCCCGGCTCGACGAGGCGGCGGAACGCGGCCCCGTGGTCCGGCGCCACCTGGTGTTCTTCCGGGAGCTGGTCCGCACCACGGAACCCCGGCTCCGCGGCGCCGGACAGCGGTCCGCCGTCGAACTCCTCCAGCGCGAGTACGAGAACATCCGCACCGCCCTGCGAAGCGCCGTCGCCGCCCGCGACGAGCAGGAGGCGCTCTGCATGGTGCTCTCGCTGTGCTGGTACTGGCAGATGCGCGATCTGAGCAGCGACGCGCTGCACTGGGCCGACGCCGCCGCGGCGCTGGGCCCCGACCCGTTCGACCCGCCCGCCGAACCCGCGCCCTCCATCCACGAACGCTGCACCGACGCACCGCCGCCGATGGGCCCCGAGCTGCTCCAGGAGGCACGCCGCCAGGCGGGCCTGATCCGGCTGGTCAGCATGGACCACGCCGCGGAGAGGTGGACGGACGAGGCGAACATGGCCCGGCTGCGGGTCATCGCGGACACCTACCGGGCCGGCCAGCCGCAGACCTGCCGGGTGCCGGCGTCGCTCTGGTTCTTCGCGGTCATGCTCGTCGGGGAGACCGGGAGGCTGCGCGAGCTGCTGGACGAAACGGTCCGCGCCTGCCGGGAGTTCGGCTACGAATGGGAGCTCGCCGCGGCCCTCCAGATGCGGGCCAATGTGCTGGCCAACCGGCCCGAGTGGGCGGGCGACGCGCGCACGGACGCCGACGAGAGCCTGGAGCTCTTCAGCCGGATCCGTGACGACTGGGGCGTCGCCGAATCGCTCTCGGCACGGGGCGAGGCCTACGAACGCCGGGGCGAGTACGCCCTCGCGGCCGAGGACTTCCGGGTCTCCATCGGCCACGCGGAGAAGCTGGGAGCCCCCTCCCAGGTGGCGGTCCTGCGCACCAGGTACGCGGCCGTGCTCACCGAGATGGACCGCGGCGCCGAGGGCGAGGCGATCCTGCGCGAGGTGATCGCCGGGCGGCACGACACGAGGTCCATCGCCCGGCTCCATCTCGCCATGTGGCTGGGGCGCACCGGCCGCACCGGCGAGGCGCGCGAGCAACTGGCCGTGCTGCGCGGGGAGTTCCACTCCGAGACCATGGCGATCTTCGAAGGGGTCGTGCTGGGTGCGATGGCCTGGCTGGACAACCAGGACGGGCTGTACGCGCAGGCCCTGCCCCAGGGCCTGGCGGCGCTGGAACGGTCCCACGACCGGCTGTCGCAGTTGGTGGCGCCGCAGATGTCCGTCATCAATCTCGTCTGCCTCGCCCGCTCGCTGGCCGGCATCGGCGGCGAGCGCCGGGCCACCACCGCGGCCCGGCTGCTGGGGGCGGGCCGGGACCTGCTGCCCCGGGGGCACGTACCGACGTCGATGGAGCGGGACGACTGGGCCAGGGCCGAGGAGCTCGCCGTCGCCGTGCTCGGCCCGCAGGCCTACGCGAACGCGTACGCCGAGGGCGGCGGCCTCTCCCTGGAGGAGGCCACCGCCCTCGTGGACGCGTACCGGGAATGACCCCGCCGGTCAGGACTTCTTGCGGAACCTGGAGACCGCGAGCGGCGCCATCACCGCGGTGATGACCACGGTCCAGCCGAGCGTCACCAGGACCGAGTGGGCGAGCGGGCCGCCCATCATCAGGGCGCGCGCGGCATCGGCCAGATTGGACAGCGGGTTGTAGTCGGTGAACGTCTGGAGCCAGCCGGGCATCGTCTTCGTCGGGGCGAAGATCGAGGAGCCGAACTGGAGCGGCATCAGCACCAGCATCCCCATCCCCTGAACCGCCTGGGCCGTCTTCATGGTCAGTCCGAGCAGGATGAAGATCCACATGATGGCGGCGCCGAACGCGGCCGACAGCGCGATCGCCGCGATCAGCCCGAGCACCGACTCCTGGAGCTCCATGCCGAGCGCGAAGCCCATGGCCAGCAGGATGAGGGTGGCGACCATCATCCGGCCCAGCTCGACCACGATCTTCGCGATGAGCACCGAGGAACGGGCGATCGGCATCGTCCGGAACCGGTCCATGACGCCCTTGCGGAAGTCGTCGTTGACACCGGAGCCGACCGCCATGGCGATGTTCATGCCCATCATCGCCATCAGCCCGGGTATCAGGTAGTTCAGATACTCCTGCCGGCCGCCGCCCATGCTGCCGCCGACCGATCCGCCGAAGACGTACACGAACAGCAGCGTGAAGATGACCGGCATCAGGAGCGCGTCGAACATCGACTCCGGATCCTTCTTGATCTGGAGCATGTTGCGCCGCACCAGGGCCCCGATGTGGCGCAGGTTGTTGCGCAGCCCTATCCGGCCCTCGTCGTGGACCGTCTTCGCCCGGGCGGACTCGGCGGGCGTGGGCGTGGGTGTCAGAGTCGCCGTGCTCATGCCGCGACCTCCTCGGGGATCGTGTCGGCGGCGGAAGCGGACTTCTCGCCGGTGATGGCCAGGAAGACCTCGTCCAGGCTGGGCAGCGCGGTGGCGACGTGCGCCAGCGAGAAGCCCCGGGTGCCGAGCAGGCCTATGACGGCGGTCAGCTGCTCGTCGCTGAGGATCGGCACGTACAGCAGTCCCTCGTCCGGGACGGCCTGCGCACCCGAGACCCCGTCGAGCCCCGCCTCGCGGATCGCCTGCGCCATCGCGGGCAGCTGCGCCGGGTCCGAGGGCCGGATCTGCAGGGTGCGGCCGCCGACCTTCGCCTTCAGCTCGTCGACCCCGCCACGGGCGATGATCTTCCCCTTGTCGATGACGGTCAGCTCGCTGGCGAGCTGCTCGGCCTCTTCCATGTACTGGGTGGTGAGCAGCACGGTCGCCCCCTCCGCGACCATCCGCTGCACCTCGTCCCAGACCTCGTTGCGGGTCCGGGGGTCGAGCCCCGTCGTCGGCTCGTCCAGGTACAGCACGGCCGGGCTGCCGATCATCGAGGCGGCCAGGTCGAGCCGGCGCCGCATGCCGCCGGAGTAGTCCATCGCGGCCTTGCGGGCCGCTTCGGTGAGCGAGAACCGCTCCAGCAGCTCATCGGCCCGGGACCGGGCGGTCTTCCGGGGCAGATCGAGCAGCCGCCCGATCATGTAGAGGTTCTCCCAGCCGGAGAGCTTCTCGTCGACCGAGGCGTACTGCCCGGTCAGGCCGATGGTGCGGCGCAGCTGCCGGGGCTGCTTCACCACGTCGTAGCCCGCCACGGTGGCGTGTCCGGCGTCGGGAACGATCAGGGTGGACAGGCAGCGTACGAGCGTGGTCTTGCCTGCTCCGTTGGGACCGAGGACACCGAGCACGGTGCCTTCGCGGACATCGAGGTCCACGCCGTCCAGAGCCTTGGTCGAGCCGTAGTGCTTGACCAGTCCCCGGACCTCCACGGCGTTCGAGCCGCTCCTGGGGTTCTTGTCGATTCGCGTCATGCCCACCATGGGACCAGACGCCACCGACAGTCCGCCGACAGCGGGCCGACAGCCCGCCGATGGGGGATGTCGGCGGGCTGTCGGTGGTGCGGGCAGTGGTTCAGGCGGAACGAACCGGCGGAACCGGCGGAACTAGTGGAAGGTGTGCTCGGCGGCCGGGAAGGCCCCGCCGACGACCTCTTCCGCGAACTCCTTCGCCGCGTCGCCGAGCACCTGGCGCAGGTTCGCGTACTGCTTGGTGAAGCGCGGCACCTTGCCGCCGGTCAGCCCGACCATGTCGGTGTAGACCAGCACCTGGGCGTCGGTGTCGGGACCGGCGCCGATGCCGACGGTCGGGATGTGCAGGGTGCGGGTGACCTCGGCGGCCAGTTCGGCCGGCACGAGCTCCAGGACGACGGCGAAAGCGCCCGCGTCCTGCACGGCCTTGGCGTCGCGCAGCATCTGCTGGGCGGCCTCCTCGCCGCGGCCCTGCACCCGGTAGCCCATCGCGTTGACGGACTGCGGGGTCAGCCCGATATGGGCCATGACCGGGATACCGGCGTCGACCAGCAGCCTGATCTGCTCGTGGCTGCGCTCGCCGCCCTCCAGCTTGACCGCGCCGACACCGGACTCCTTGATCAGCCGGGTGGCGTTGCGCAGGGCCTGGACGGGGCCCTCCTGGTACGCCCCGAAGGGCAGGTCGGCGACGATCAGGGCACGCCTGGTGCCCCGTACGACGGCGGCCGAGAGGATCGCGATCTCGTCCATCGTGACGGGCACGGTGGTCTCGTAGCCCAGATGGCAGTTGCCCATGGAGTCGCCGACGAGCATCACCGGGATCCCGGCCTCGTCGAAGACGGACGCGGTCATCGCGTCGTAGGCGGTGAGCATGGGCCACTTCTCGCCGCGCTCGGTGGCGGCGGCGATGTCATGGATGGAGACACGGCGGGTGCTCTTGCCTCCGTACAGCGCCTTGCTGCTGTCGGCGGGGGCTCCCGCGGGGGAGGGTGCGGACTGATTCCGCGCAGCCTGAAGCGACATTGCGAACGGCTCCTTCATCATCTCGAGGCGCCCTGACGGCGTCCCCGGATCGCTTCCATGGTGGCATCCCGCGGCGCTCCACGGGAAGTGGGTCCGCACACGCCCGTGCGGGCATGGCCGGAAGGCGACCCCGAACGGCCCCGTCCTTCCAATACGAGACGGTTCCGTATCGAAATCGGATAAGCTCCTTGCCATGTCGATGCCGTCAGGTGCTCGCGCTGCCGTGCCCCAGATCCCGGAGGCGGTCCACCGCCGCCGCTGGGCGATCCTGGTCGTCCTGATGTTCAGCCTGCTCATCGTGGTGCTGGACAACTCGATCCTGAACGTCGCGGTCAAGACCATCGCCAGCCCCGCACCCACGGGCCTCGGGGCCACCCAGAGCGAGCTGGAGTGGGCGATCAACGCCTACACGCTCGTCTTCGCCGGATTCCTGTTCACCGCGGGCCTGCTCGGCGACCGCATCGGCCGCAAGAAGGTGCTGCTCTTCGGCATCCTGCTGTTCGGCGTCGGCTCCGCGCTGGCCGCCATGTCCGGCTCGCCCGCCCAGCTGATCACCTGGCGTGCCCTGATGGGCTTCGGCGCCGCGTTCGTCATGCCGGCCACCCTCGCGGTCCTGATGAACGTCTTCGAGCGCGAGGAACAGCCCCGGGCCATCGGCATATGGGCGGGCAGCGTCGGGGTGGCCATCGCGATCGGCCCGATCACCGGCGGTCTGCTCCTCGAACACTTCTGGTGGGGCTCGATCTTCCTGGTCAATGTGCCCGTGGTGGCCGTGGCGCTGACCGCGATGGTGCTACTGGTCCCCGACTCCAAGGACCCGAACCCGGGCCGGACCGACCCGTTCGGCGTCGCGCTCTCCATCGTCGGCCTGGTGCTGCTGGTGTACGGCATCATCCGCGGCGGCCAGCTCGCCGACTTCGCCGACCCCGTCGTGCTGCTGTCCAGCCTCGGCGGCCTGCTCGTCCTGGCCTGGTTCGTCTGGCACGAGAAGCGCAGCAGCCACCCGGCCATCGACATCTCGTACTTCAGGGAGCCGTCGTTCGCCGCGGCCGTCGCCGCCATAGCGCTGGTCTTCTTCGCGCTGATGGGAGTGACCTTCTTCTCCGCCTTCTACATGCAGAGCGTGCGCGGCTGGAGCGCGCTGCAGGCGGGTCTGATGCTCCTGCCGCTGGCCGCCGCCCAGATGATCTTCGCCCCCCGGGCCCGGCTGCTCGTCGACCGCTTCGGCGCCCGCGCCACCTGCACCGGCGGCATGCTGCTGGTCGCGCTCGGACTGGCCTCGTTCGCGCTGTTCGACGGCACCACACCGGTCTGGGTGCTGTGCCTGCTCTTCTTCGTCCAGGGCACGGGCATGGCCCATGTGATGACGCCGGTCACCGTCTCGGTGATGCAGGCGCTGCCCCGCGAGAAGGCCGGTTCCGGATCGGCCGTCAACAACACCTTCCGGCAGGTCGGCGGAGCGCTCGGGGTCGCCGTGCTCGGCTCGGTGCTCTCCACCGTCTACCGGGGCGACATCGAGGGGCACCTCGGCGCGGTCCCGGCCGGCGCCAGACAGGCGGCGGGGGAGTCGATCGAGGCGACGCTCGGCATTGCTGACAAGCTGGGCCCGGCGGGTGCCCCGCTGGTCGCCTCGGCGAACGACGCGTTCCTGAAGGCCATGCACGTCACCGCCGTCGGTTCGGCGAGCGTCGCCCTGGTGGGCACCCTCGTCGTCGCGCTGTTCATGCCGGGGAAGCCGCCCGCCGGTCGGGAGCCCGGCGGATCGGGCGAGGACGACCGCTCGGTGCGTGCGGCGGGGGCGGGCCGGTGAGACCGGCGGCCCGGTGAGACCGGCGGCCCGGGAGAATTGAGGAGTGGAGCGACGTGCGGGTACAGGCACAGGCGGAAGGCCGGAACCGGGCGGTCCGGGAGGAACCGGAACCGCGACGGGGCCGGCCGCGCAGTGCGGCGGCCGAGCGGGCGATCCTGGACGCCGTCGTCGAACTGCTGGAGGCCGGTGAGCCCCTGGCGGGCCTCTCCATCGAGCGCATAGCCCGTACCGCCGGCGTCGGCAAGGCGACCATCTACCGGCGCTGGAGCGGCAAGGAGGAACTCTTCGTCGACGTCCTGAAGGACATGGAGCCGCCGGAGCCCGCCGTCTCCGGCACGGCCGGCCTCGACGACCTGCGGCTGCTGCTGGATTCGATGCGCAGGCGCGGCCTGGCCCAGCGCTCGTCGGTCCTGCTGCACAACGTGTTCGCGCAGATGAAGAGCCACCCCAAGCTGTGGGCGGAGTACCACGGCAATGTCATCGCGCCCCGCCGCGTCGCCATGCTGGCCGCCGTGCAGCGTGCGGTCGACGCCGGGGAGCTCCGCGCGGACCTGGACGTGGGGCTGATGGACGACCTGTTCCTGGGGCCCATGCTCGTACGCACCATCCACCGGCCCGACGCGCCGCTGCCCGAGGACCTCGCCGACCGCATCGTGCGGATCCTGGTCGAGGGCCTGGCGCCCCGCCCGGCCGACAGCGCCTGACACACCCGTGCGCCCGGGCCCCCGGCCACCCGACAATTCCGGAAACGGAACCGGACCCGCCCGAGTGTGATCGTTCTGTCACAAGCCCCTGCGAACCCCGTCCGGCCGGAACCCTCCGGACCCCGCCCTTCGTCCTCGTGGCAGTACGGCCGTCGTCGACGGCAGGAAACCCGTCGCCCATCGCCTAGGGTCGTGGACGCGGCGACATGCACGGCAAGGCAGTGAGGACAGCGCGATGGTGCAGGCGTACGGAGCGGACACCGGGAACGACCGTGCGGAGCCGGGCCCGGAGCCGGAGCGCGCCGGGGCGGGCTCCCGCCTGCGTGAGCTGCGCGACAGGTGGACGGGCGACCCGGGTATCTGGCGGCGCGGCATCGTCCTCGCCCTCTGCTCGGTCCTGCTCACCCTCGTGATGGCCTTCCACGCCAGGATCCCGAACGCCATCGGCAACCTGGGCAGCCTCTCCGAGACGTTCCTGCCGTGGTTCGGGGTGTTCGTCCCGCTGCTGCTGGTCCTCGGCCTGATGCGCCGCTCGGCGACCGCGCTGATCGCCCTGCTGCTGCCGGTCGTGGTCTGGTTCAACATCTTCGGCGGCCTGCTCACCGACAAGTCCGGCAGCGGCGGCGACCTCACCGTGGCCACCCACAACGTCAACGCCGACAACCCCGACCCCGCGGGCACCGCCCGGAAGGTCGCGGCCTCCGGCGCCGACGTCATCGCCCTGGAGGAGCTGCCGAGCGGCAAGGTGGCGACGTACGAGAAGGCCCTCGCCGACCGCTACCGGTACCACTCGGTGCAGGGCACCGTCGGCCTGTGGAGCAAGTACCCGATGAGCGGCACCAGGCCGGTCGACATCAAGATGGGCTGGACCCGGGCGATGCGCTCCACGGTGACGACCCCGAAGGGCGAGGTCGCCGTCTACGTGGCCCACCTGCCGTCCGTACGGGTCAAACTGCACGCCGGATTCACCGCCAACCAGCGCGACGACAGCGCGGACGCCCTGGGCGAGGCCATCGCCCACGAGAAGCTCGACAAGGTGATCCTGCTCGGCGACCTCAACGGCACGCTGAACGACCGCGCGCTGAACGGCGTCAGCGCCCAGCTGCGCTCCACCCAGGGCGCGGCCGGCGACGGCTTCGGCTTCAGCTGGCCCGCCTCGTTCCCGATGGCGCGGATCGACCAGATCCTGGTGAAGGGCGTCGAGCCGATGTCCTCGTGGACGCTCGGCGCGACGGAGAGCGACCACCTGCCGATCGTGGCGCGGGTGGAGCTGTGACGCGTGACACCCGTGACGCGGTGAGTCGTTCCGCCACCGGCTTCGAACGCTGACGAAACGGTCCGTTCACCCGCTGGAACAGAGCGTCTGAGAGAATTTGTTCCGTTCGGGAACCAAGGGCATCCGGCGACGGCGCCGGACAGGCCGCGCACCGGCCCGCCCGGTTTCCTCCTCGCCTCCCGCCCACCGGTCCGCCCTGTCCGGCCGGGGCGGGCCGGGCTTCCCGCGGAAAGGTCTCTTCTCATGCCCCTGGCCCTGCTCGCACTCGCGGTGAGCGCCTTCGGCATCGGCACCACGGAGTTCGTGATGATGGGCCTGCTGCCCGATGTCGCGGACGACCTGGGCACCTCCGTACCCACCGCCGGCCGTCTCGTCTCGGCGTACGCGATCGGTGTGGTGGTGGGAGCCCCGCTGCTCACCGCCGTCGGCTCCCGGATCCCGCGCAAGCGGATGCTCCTGCTGCTGATGACCCTCTTCACCGTCGGCAACCTCGCCTCCGCCTGCGCCCCCGGCTTCGGCTGGCTTCTCGGCGGCCGGTTCCTGGCCGGGCTGCCGCACGGGGCGTTCTTCGGCGTCGGCGCGGTCGTCGCGGCCCGGCTGGTCCCCGAGGGGCGCCGGGCACGGGCCGTGGCCACCATGTTCCTCGGGCTCACCGTCGCCAATGTCGTCGGCGTCCCGGCGGCCACCCTGCTCGGCCAGCACCTCGGCTGGCGGGCCACCTTCCTGGTCGTCGCCGCGATCGGGCTCTGCGCGCTGGCTGCGCTCGCCCGGCTCGTACCGCAGGTGCCCCTCGACGCCCACCGGGGCCTGGGCCGGGAGCTGCGCGCCCTCGGCGACCGCCAGGTGCTGCTCGGTCTGCTCACCGCCGTCTTCGGCTTCGCCGGGGTCTTCGCCGTGTACTCCTACCTCTCGGCCATGACGACCGAGGCGATGGGCTTCGGCGAGTCCGCCGTGACGCCGGTGCTCGCGCTCTTCGGCATCGGCATGACCCTCGGCGCACTCGCCGCGGGGCCGCTCACGGACCGGGCGCTGCGGCCGACGCTGTACGGATCGCTCGGCGCGCTCGCCGTCGTTCTCGCGGTGTTCCCGTTCGTCGTCCATGTGCGGTGGGCCGCGCTGGTGCTGGTGGTGCTGCTGGGCGGGGTCGGCTTCATGACGACCACACCGCTCCAGATGCTGGTCATGAACAAGGCCAAGGACGCCCCGACCCTGGCGTCCGCCTCCAACCATTCCGCGTTCAACCTCGCCAACGCGGGCGGAGCGTGGCTGGGCGGCGCCGCGATCGCGGCGGGCTGGGGATGGACCTCCCCGGCCCCGGTCGGCGCGGCCCTCGCGGTCGTGGGCCTCGCGGTGGCGGTCGCGGCCGGTCTGCTGGACCGGGAACGCACACCGGGGGCGTCGAGGGTGGTGGCCCGCGCGCAGGCGCGGCCCGCGCGGGACGACGCCCCGGCGGACGCGCGCTGAAACGCGAGGGCGCGGTGACCGGTCCGCCCGGTCACCGCGCCCACGCCCCGCTCAGCCCGACTCGCGCCACCGGTTGGTGATCGGGAGGCGGCGGTCCTTGCCGAAGCCCTTCGGGGAGATCTTCGTGCCCGGCGGGTACTGCCGCCGCTTGTACTCCGCGGTGTCGACCATCCGCAGCGTCTTCGCGACGAGGGCCTTGTCGAACCCGGCCGCGACGATCTCGTCCAGCCCCTGGTCCCGGTCGACGTAGAGCTCCAGGATCCGGTCCAGTACGTCGTAGTCGGGCAGCGAGTCCGTGTCGACCTGCCCCGGGCGCAGCTCGGCGCTGGGCGGCTTGGTGATGGACGCCTCCGGGATCGGCGGCGTCTGCCCGCGTTCCTCGGCGGCCCGGTTGCGCCACTTCGCCAGGCGGAAGACCGACGTCTTGTAGACGTCCTTGATCGGGCCGTACGCCCCGACCGCGTCGCCGTACAGCGTCGAGTAGCCGACCGCCAGCTCGGACTTGTTGCCCGGGGCGAGGACGATCTGGCCCTCCTGGTTGGAGACGGCCATCAGCGTCGTGCCGCGCAGCCGCGCCTGGAGGTTCTCCTCGGCGAGACCGGTGAGCCCCAGCGAGCCCATGTACGCGTCGAACATCGGCTCGATCGGTACGGTGCGGAAGTTCAGCCCGGTGCGGCGGGCCAGCTCGGCCGCGTCGCCCTTGGAGTGGTCCGAGGAGTACTTCGACGGCATCGAGATGCCGTACACGTTCTGCGCGCCCAGCGCGTCGCAGGCGATCGCCGCGACCAGCGCCGAGTCGATCCCGCCGGAGAGCCCGATCAGCACACTGCTGAAGCCGTTCTTGGCGGCGTACGCCCGCAGGCCCACGACCAGCGCCGAGTACAGCTCCTCGTCGTCGTCCAGCCGCTCCGCGTACCCGCCGGCCAGCTCCGCCGGGTATGCCGCGAGGGGCTCCTCGGAGAGCACCACGTGGTCGATCCGCAGCCCGTCGTTGACGACACCGGACGGCGGCTCGGCGGCGGCCGCCGGCAGTTCCAGGTCGAGTACGACGCTGCCCTCGGCGAACTGCGGGGCACGGGCGATCACTTCGCCGTCCCGGTCGACCACGATCGAGTCGCCGTCGAAGACCAGCTCGTCCTGGCCGCCGATCATCGCCAGGTACGCGGTGGTGCAGCCCGCCTCCTGGGCCCGCTTGCGGACCAGTTCCAGCCGGGTGTCGTCCTTGTCCCGCTCGTAGGGGGAGGCGTTGATCGACAGCAGCAGCCCCGCGCCGGCGGCCCGCGCGGCCGGCACCCGGCCGCCGTCCTGCCAGAGGTCCTCGCAGATCGCGAGCGCCACGTCCACGCCGTGGACCCGTACGACCGGCATCGAGTCGCCCGGCACGAAGTACCGGAACTCGTCGAAGACGCCGTAGTTGGGGAGGTGGTGCTTGGCGAAGGTCAGCGCGACCTGCCCGCGGTGCAGCACCGCCGCGGCGTTCTGCGGGGAGCCGACGGGCTGGCCGTAGCGCGGCTGGGCCGTCTCGGAGCGGTCGAGGTAGCCGACCACGACCGGCAGCTCCCCGAAGCCCTCCTCGTCGAGCCGGGCGGCGAGCGCGCGCAGCGCCTGCCGCGAGGCCTCGACGAAGGACGGGCGCAGCGCCAGGTCCTCGACGGGGTAGCCGGTCAGCACCATCTCCGGGAACGCCACCAGATGGGCGCCCTGTTCGGCGGAGTGGCGGGTCCAGTGGACGATCGCCTCGGAGTTGCCGGAGAGATCACCGACGGTCGAGTCGATCTGATTCAGTGCGAGACGTAGTTGAGGCACGCGCACCAGTGTAATCGTCTGACTGACGCAATGTCCTGGCGGGCCGCGGAACCGGGGCAGCGGCCCGCCGGGAACCGGGTCGGGGCAGCCCTCAGCGGCGGTAGCCCAGGACCGTCATCATGCCCACGTCCGAGTGGTAGATGTTGTGGCAGTGGAGCATCCACAGCCCCGGGTTGGTCGCGTCGAACTCGACGGCCAGGGAGCTGTCCGGCCGGATGATCGCGGTGTCCTTGCGCGCCCAGTCGACCGAGCCCCGCCGGGTGGCCCGGTGGCGCGGCCCCGCCGGTCCCACCAGGCCGAACGAGTGCCCGTGCAGATGGATGGGGTGCCACATCTCCGTGACGTTGAAGAACTCCAGCCTGACCCGCTCGCCCGCCCGCACCGGATGGCGCTGGTGGGGGTTGTAGGGCTCGTGGTCGAAGGCCCAGTCGTACGCCTTCATGTTGCCGGTCATCCTGAACCGGATGGTCCGGTCGGGCTCGCGCGAGGACAGCTTCACGGACTCGTCCGGCATCAGTCCGTACGCCTCCACCAGCTCTCCGTCCAGCTCCCGGGGGCGTACGGACGCGGTGGGCGCCTTGCCCTGGCCGGTACGGAGCAGGGCCATCGCCGAGGCCCTCTTGCCCTCCGCGAGCGCGGTCAGAGGGAACACCCCGTCGCCGGCGGTGACCATCACGTCGTACCGCTCGCCCATGCCCATCAGCAGGGCGTCCGTCGTTCTGTGCCGGACCGGGTAGCCGTCGGTGTGGGTGATCGTCATCCGGTGGCCGCCGAGCGCCACCCGGAAGGCGGTGTCGCCGCCCGCGTTGATGATGCGCAGCCGGATCCGGTCGCCGGGCTTGGCGGCGAAGGAGGTGGGGGACTTCGCGGTGCGGCCGTTGATCAGGTAGTACGGATAGGCGACATCGCCCCCGTGGCTTTCGAGCAGTTCGCTGTAGGAGTTTCTCGTCAGCCGCGAGGGTCCGGAGCGGCCCTTGGCGGGCTTGGCGGGGGCCCCGTGCGTGCCGCTGCCGTGGTCCATGCCGCCCCTGCCCCCGCTGAGCTCGTGGAGCACCGAGTCGGGCGTCGAGCCGTCCACCCCGTCGACCCAGTCGTCCAGGACGACGACCCACTCCTTGTCGTACTTGAGGGGCTCCCTGGGGTCGTCGACGATCAGCGGCGCGTACAGTCCGCGGTCCTGCTGGACGCCCGTGTGCGGGTGGAACCAGTACGTCCCCGCGTGCGGGACCTTGAACCGGTAGGCGTAGTCCGCGCCGGGTCTGATGGGCGCCTGGGTCAGATCGGGCACCCCGTCCATGTCGTTGCGCACATTGAGCCCGTGCCAGTGCAGAGTCGTTTCCGCAGGCAGGTGGTTGGCGAAGTTGACGGCCAGGGTGTCGCCCATCGTGACCCGCAGCTCCTTGCCGGGCAGCCGGGCGTCGTACGCCCAGGAGCCGACGGTGAGCCCGTCGCCCAGATCGAGCCGGGACGGGGTGGCGACGAGGTCGATCTTCCGTACGGGGCCGGAGCCCCGCTCGGCCTCGGCCGCCGCGACCTCCTCCCCGTCGGGGGAGACGTACCCGTCATCGGACTTCCTGCGGGGCGGGGTCCCGTGGTTCACGCCGCCGTGGCTCGTACCACCGGCGTTCTCGCTGCCGGTCTTCTTGCCGCCGTGGCCGTGGCCGGTGTCGGATGCGTCGGAGCAGGCGGCCAGTACCGCCGTGCCGGCGGTGGCGAAAGCGGCGCCGAGCACGGCGCGTCGGGTGGGTGGAGTGCGCATGGCGGAGTGCACCTCGGGGTGTTGTCGGTATTTCGGTCTGCTGGGAGAGGGGGAGGCGCGCCCCCTTCTATATGCGCAGCACCGACAACGGGGCGGGACCGACGCCGTCCTGCCGGGGCCCCGGCCCCGGCAGGGGAGCGACCCGGACCGCGACGCCCCTGAGAAGGTGGAGGATCCCGACGAGCAGCGAGACACACAGCAGCAACTGTCCGTATGTCGCACATCCACTCAGGGTCATGCCGAGCACCCTACCCCCGCCGGGTATCCGGCGCGCGCGGAGACGTTTCGCCACAGCGGTACGGGCTCCGGCGGGGGCGGGCGACGCAATGGCCCGGCACCCCTCGGACAGGGGGCACCGGGCCATCGGCGCAGGACTGCGGGCCGGGTCGGCGCGGGCGGTCAGCCGCGCGCGTAGACCTGCTCCGCCCAGCCGGCGATCTGCTCCTCGGTGAGGTGCTGTGCCAGGTCGGCTTCGCTGATCATGCCGATCAGCATCTTGTTCTCGATCACCGGAAGCCGGCGGATGCGATGGGTCTGCATCTCCTCCAGCACCATCTCCACATCGGCTTCCGAGTCGATCCAGCGAGGGGTGCCGTGGGCGAGGTCGCCCGCCGTCATCTTCGACGGGTCGTGGCCCATGGCCACACAGCCGACCACGATGTCCCGGTCCGTGAGGATGCCGATCATCCGGTCCTGCTCGCCATTGGCCGAGATGGGCAGTGCACCGACCTTGTGGTCGCGCATCAGCTGCGCGGCCCGGTCGAGCGTTTCGTGCGCGGGGATCCACGTGGCCCCGGTGTGCATGATGTCCTTGGCGGTGGTCATGGGGGATTCCTCCTGCGTGCCGATGGGCATGCTGTACGACCCCGAGCGAACCCATCGTCATGGGCCCGTTCGGGGGACGCGACCGCTATCACCCGTTCGGGTGCAACTGCGGCCCGGGGGGAATCTTTCAGGACCGGGGCCCCGCGCCTCGCGCCGCCAGCATGCCGGCCATCGCGTCCAGCTCCGACTGCTGGGCCTCGACCATGGTGCGGGCGAGCCGCTTCTCCGCCGGCACGGTGCACAGCCCTGCGCAGCCGCGGGCCATGTCGATGCCGCCCTTGTGGTGTGCGGTCATCAGCCGGAGGTACAGAACCTCGGCCGCCCTGCCGCTCGCCGAACGGAGCCGGTCCAGCTCGGACCTGGTGGCCATGCCGGGCATGAGGGAGCCGTCATGGGCCCGGTGGCCGGCCGCCATGCCGTCCGTCCCGTCCATGCCCTTCATCGAGTGCCCCGGGTGCCCGGCCCTCATCCAGTCCATCGGCTCCTGCCCGGCGGCCACCTTCGGCAGCTCCCACAGATCCAGCCAGCCGAGCAGCATGCCGCGCTGATTGGCCTGCGTATTGGCGATGTCGTACGCGAGCCGGCGCACCTCCTCGTCCTTCGTGCGGTCCCGGACGATGAAGGACATCTCCACGGCCTGCTGGTGGTGGACCGCCATGTCGCGGGCGAACCCGGCGTCCGCCGATTCCACCGCGGGCGTGCGCGGCGCGGCGGCGCCGCGGTCCGCCCCGCCCCCGTCCTCGCGCGCGGAGGCGACCGTCGCCACGCCCGCGAGCAGCAGCGCGAGCGCCACGGCGGAGCCGGCCGCCCACCGCACGCGCCGGACACGTTCCACACCGGTCACTGCGCCCCCAGCCCGCCCGTGCAGGGCGCACCGGGCTCGGGCGTCTGCGGCCCCTGCACGAACTGCGAGAAGAACCCGTCGACCCGCGGGTCGTCGGCACCGTCCACCGTCACCTGCTTGCCCCAGGCGGTCAGCATGATCGCCCCCGACTGGCCCTCGTACGGGCTCATCAGCGAGTACGGCGTCCGGCCGACCCGCTCGGCGAGCTTCGCCACATCGGCCTCCGGGGCCTTGTCCGTGTACGTCACCCACACCGATCCGTGCTCCAGCGAGTGCACGGCGTTCACATCGGGCAGGGCCTTGGTGTACACCTCGCCGTCGCAGTTCATCCATACGGGGTTGTGGTCACCGCCGACCGGAGGCTTCATCGGGTACGCGACGGTCCCGGTGACATGGTTGCGGGTCAGCTTCGTCGCGTCCCACGTCCGCAGCCCCGCGATCGACCCGTCGGCGGGCTTCTCCTGCTTCTGCCGCTCCGAGGGCGCTTTGGCGTCCTCCGCCGGGGCGGCCTGCTTCGGCTCGGACGCCTCGGACGTCTCCAGCACCATGTAGGTGCCGAAGCCGGCCAGACCCACGACGACGAGCACGCTCAGGCCTATGGCCAGGGCACGGTCGCGGCGCTGCCGCGCGCGGTGGGCGTCGTGCTGCTGAGCCATGGGGGCCCTGGGGTCGAAGCTCATGTCGTCAGGTCCTTCGGGAAGGGGCGGGAACGGCTGGCGGGAGGCCGGGGCCCGTCGTTGCGATCCGGCCGGACCGGAACGGGAGACCCTGGGAGAACCGGCGTGCGCGGGGCCGTCGCGAGGCCGCTCCACCCCCGGTGCGCCATGGGCGCCGATCGTAGTGGGTGGCCGGGTGCTCCATCCCACTCCGTGTGCGTAATCTGGGTGAAATCCCGGGTCGTGATACTGGAGCTTCTCCCCTACCCCGGGCGGTGGTGCACGGACCGTCTGAACTGCAAGGATGTGGCTATGGACAAGCAGCAGGAATTCGTCCTCAGGACCCTTGAGGAGCGCGACATCCGCTTCGTACGGCTGTGGTTCACCGATGTCCTCGGCTACCTCAAATCCGTCGCCGTGGCCCCCGCCGAGCTGGAACAGGCTTTTGACGAGGGCATCGGCTTCGACGGCTCGGCCATCGAGGGCTTCGCCCGGGTCTACGAATCCGACATGATCGCCAAGCCGGACCCCGGCACGTTCCAGATCCTCCCCTGGCGCGCGGAGGCCCCCGGTACGGCCCGGATGTTCTGCGACATCCTCATGCCCGACGGCTCGCCGTCCTTCGCGGACCCGCGCTATGTCCTCAAGCGCATCCTCGCCAAGACCTCCGACCTGGGCTTCACCTTCTACACCCACCCGGAGATCGAGTTCTTTCTGCTGAAGGACAAGCCGGTGGACGGCAGCCGCCCCACCCCGGCCGACAGTTCCGGCTACTTCGACCACACCCCGCAGAACGTCGGCATGGACTTCCGCCGCCAGGCGATCACCATGCTCGAATCGATGGGCATCTCGGTCGAGTTCAGCCACCACGAGGGCGCCCCCGGCCAGCAGGAGATCGACCTGCGGTACGCGGACGCGCTCTCCACCGCCGACAACATCATGACCTTCCGCCTGGTGATGAAGCAGGTCGCGCTGGAACAGGGCGTGCAGGCCACGTTCATGCCGAAGCCGTTCTCCGAGTACCCCGGCTCGGGCATGCACACCCATCTCTCCCTCTTCGAGGGCGACCGCAACGCCTTCTACGAGTCGGGGGCCGAGTACCAGCTCTCCAAGGTCGGCCGCTCCTTCATCGCCGGCCTGCTCACCCACGCGGCGGAGATCTCCGCCGTCACCAACCAGTGGGTCAACTCCTACAAGCGCATCTGGGGCGGCTCCTCGCGCGCCGCGGGCGCCGGCGGCGAGGCCCCCTCGTACATCTGCTGGGGCCACAACAACCGCTCCGCGCTCATCCGCGTCCCGATGTACAAGCCCGGCAAGACCGGCTCCGCCCGGGTGGAGGTCCGCTCCATCGACTCCGGCGCCAACCCCTACCTGACGTACGCGGTGCTCCTCGCCGCGGGCCTCAAGGGCATAGAGGAGGGTTACGAACTCCCGGCCGGCGCCGACGACGACGTCTGGGCGCTGTCCGACGCGGAGCGCCGCGCGATGGGCATTGAGCCGCTGCCGCAGAACCTGGGCGAGGCGATCGCGCTGATGGAGAAGAGCGAACTGGTCGCCGAGACGCTTGGCGAGCACGTCTTCGACTTCTTCCTGCGCAACAAGAAGCAGGAGTGGGAGGAGTACCGCTCCGAGGTCACCGCCTTCGAGCTGAAGGCACTGCTGCCGGTGCTGTAATCCCTGGTCAGAGGTTATGGATCCAGTGCTCGCGGTTTCGGGCCGACGGTGCGACACCGTCGGCCCGAAACCGTTCTGGACGCCCTGGGCCGTCTGTGTACCCCCTCGGGTGCGGCCCACGGCCGCGCGGACCCCGGCAGTTCGCTGCGCTCGCGCGGGAGCGCCCCGCGGCGCGTGGCCGCGGAGCGCCTTGTGAGGTTTGGCCGAGCGCCTCGTGGGGTTCAGTCGATCCGTTCCCCGTTGTGCATACCGCCCTTGCAGAGGTTGTCCGCCAGATCGGGCGTTCCGCCGCCCTGCCTGCACTGGGAGGGGGTGACGTAGGACGGGGCGCCCTGTGCGGTGGCGTTGGCGATGCCTGTGAGGCCGAGTCCGGCGAGGGCTGCCGTGGCGAGGGCAGCGGCGAGGATTCGTCGAATGCGCATGTGGTTCCCCTTTCACGAATTACCTCGGTTGGGGCACTAGTCAGCTTGGCTTTCACCCATGTGGGTGGCACGTCATATTGCGCCGTTCGGGTGACGGTGCCGACGGTGCGGTTCGGCGATCGGAATGGCCGTCCGCGGCCGATCTGCGCAGAGCTACGGATCGGAAGGCGTCCGGCATCCGCGTCCGACATCGACGACGCCGGACGGATGTGTACACCGGCGTCTCTGTCCGGCCGTCGCCCGCTCGTCGTCGAACAGAATGCCGAACGCCGGATCACCGAACGTCGGAATGCCGAACAGGCCGTGGAGTGAAGCCAGTTGGGGGACTGGTAGGAAACTTTACTGTTCGCTAGCATTCCCGGCGGTGGCTTGGCGCGGTGTCCGTCGTGCGGGCATGACGCGCTCAGTGAGAGCTCTGGCCCGGCCACCGGGTCCCCGTCACTCGCCCCGGCCGGGAGTGCGGGGCCGACACGTACCGATGCCCAGCTCTCGCCACCCCCACAAGGCCAGGAGTCCAGGGATGCATCCGAACGGCTCAGCTTTGCTTCTCACGCCCACGCGGCGCCGTACGGTGGGCGTGGTCCTCGCCGCCGTACTCGTCCTCGTCGGCGGCCTGTTGCTCGCCTACCCCGAACGGGCCGGGGCCGCCGCCGACCCCCTCATCTCGCGCGGCAAGGCCGCCTCCTCCTCCTCCGACGAAGGCTCCGGATTCGGACCGCAGAACGCCTTCGACGGCGACCCGGCCACCCGCTGGGCCAGCGTCGAGGGCAAGGACCCGCAGTGGCTGAGTGTCGACCTCGGCGCCGGTGCCGACGTCACACGGGTCACGCTGAGCTGGGAGGACGCGTACGCCAAGGCGTACCGGATCGAGATCTCCGCCGACGGCACCAACTGGACCCGGCTCGCCGAGGAGACGGCCGGGAACGGCGGCACCGACGACTGGGCCTCCCTCTCCGGAAAGGGCCGCTACCTGCGCGTGTACGGCACCGCGCGCGGCACCGCCTACGGGTACTCGCTCCACGAGGTGGAGGTCTACGGCACCGCCGGCAGCGAACCCCCGCAGACCGGCGCCTTCACCGTGGTCGCCGCCGGTGACATCGCCGCCCAGTGCACCGCGTCCGACAGCGACTGCGCCCACCCCAAGACCGCGGCGCTGGCTCAGAAGATCAACCCGAAGTTCTATCTGACGATGGGCGACAGCCAGTACGACGACGCCCGGATCGCCGACTTCCGCGCCTACTACGACAAGACCTGGGGCGCCTTCAAGGACAGGACGCGCCCGGTCCCCGGCAACCACGAGACGTACGACCCGGCCGGGGCGCTGGCCGGCTACAAGGCGTACTTCGGGGCCATCGCGTATCCCCAGGGCAAGAGCTACTACAGCTACGACGAGGGCAACTGGCACTTCATCGCCCTCGACTCCAACTCCTTCGACAAGAGCGCGCAGATCGACTGGCTCAAGGCCGACCTCGCCAAGAACGGCAAGGCGTGCATCGCCGCCTACTGGCACCACCCGCTGTACTCCTCGGGCGGACACGGCAACGACCCGGTCAGCAGGCCGGTCTGGAAGATCCTCTACGGGGCCAAGGCCGACCTCGTGCTCAACGGACACGACCACCACTACGAGCGGTTCGCCCCGCAGAACCCCGACGGGAAGGCCGTCGCCGACGGGATCACCGAGATCGTCGGCGGGATGGGCGGCGCCGAGCCCTACCCCATCGAGGAGGTCCAGCCCAACAGCCAGAAGCGGATCAGCGGTGAATACGGCGTCCTGAAGATGGACTTCACCGACTCCGGCTACAGCTGGAACTACGTCGGCACCGACGGCAAGAACAAGGACACCAGCCCGAAGTACACCTGCCACTGATGTACCTGGCGACCACAGGCCGCCGGGACACGCCGGCCCCGCCCCGCACCGTCGGGGCGGGCCGGCGGGTCCCCGGCACCGTCCTCGCACTCGGCACGGTCAGCCTCGTCACCGACATCTCCTCCGAGATGGTCACCGCGGTGCTGCCGCTCTACCTGGTCCTCGGACTCGGTCTCTCACCCCTCCAATTCGGCTTCCTGGACGGCCTGTTCAACGGCGCCGCCGCCGTCGTACGACTGCTCGGCGGGTACGCCGCCGACCGCGGCCGCGGACACAAGCGGGTCGCCGGGCTCGGCTACGCCCTCTCCGCCCTCTCCCGGATCGGCCTGCTGCTCGCGGGCGGCGCCACCGCCGGGATCGCGGCCGCCCTCGCCACCGACCGGGTCGGCAAGGGCATCCGCACCGCACCCCGCGACGCGCTGATCACCCTGAGCAGCCCGCCCGAGGCGCTCGGCCGCTCCTTCGGCGTGCACCGGGCGATGGACACCACGGGCGCCCTGCTCGGCCCGCTCGCCGCGTTCGCCCTGCTCTGGGCGACCGCCGACGCCTACGACTCGGTGTTCGTCGTCAGCTTCTGCGTCGGCCTGCTCGGGGTGCTGCTCCTCGTCCTGTACGTCCCCGCGCACCCGCCCGCACCGGTGCCCCCGGCCCCGGCTCCCCGCAGACGCAAGGCCTTCACGGCCCTGCGCGACCCCGCCTTCCGGCGGATCCTCGCGGCCGCCTCCCTGCTCGGTGCCGCCACCGTCGGCGACGCCTTCGTCTACCTCCTGCTCCAGCGCCGACTCGACCTCCCCGTCAGCTGGTTCCCGCTGCTGCCGCTCGGCGCCGCCGCCTGCTACCTGCTGCTGGCCGTCCCGGCCGGCCGGATCGCCGACCGGATCGGCCGGCGGCTGCCGTTCCTGTACGGACACCTCGCCCTGCTCGGCGTGTACGCCACACTCCTCACCCCCGCCGGCGGACCGGCCCTGCCGCTCCTGGTGCCCGTCCTCGCGCTGCTCGGCGTCTTCTACGCCACCACCGACGGCGTGCTGATGGCCCTCGCCGGACCCGTGCTGCCCGCCGACGGCCGGGCGGCCGGACTCGCCGTGCTCCAGACCGGCCAGGCACTGGCCCGGATGCTCGCCGCGGCGGGCTTCGGCGCCGCCTGGACCCTGTGGGGGCCCGGACCCGCGCTGTGGGCGGCGCTCGCGGCCCTGCTCCTCGCCCTCGCGGGCGGCTGGGCCCTGCTGCCCCGTGACCCCTTCGGCACCCCCGCTCCCGAAGAGCCGGGAGCCCAGATCCCCGAAAGGCGGACCGCATGAGTGCCAGGTTCCCCGGAACCGCGAACCCGCTGGGTCCCCGGGCCCGGATCGCCGTCGTGGTGGCCGTGGTGCTGCTCCTCGCGGGCGGTTCCGTCGGGTACGTGATGCACGCGCGGCAGCGGGCCGAGAGCGAACGGACCGAGGCCGACGCCTCGTTCGCCCTCACCGGGCCCGCGCTGTACTTCCGCGACACGGCCAGCGGACGCGTCGCCCACCAGCCGTCGGCCGGCAACCGCGAAGTCCGTACCGCGGGCGCCCGCACCTCCGCGGCCCGGACCACCGGCGGGCCCGCCTGCGACCGGTTCTACGCCTCGCAGGACGGTGCGCTCTGCCTGCGCGCCAGGCCCGGGGTGCTGCCGAAGACGTACGCGATCGTCCTCGACCGGCAGTTGCGCGAGAAACGCCGGATCACCGTGCCGGGCGTCCCCACCCGCGCCCGGGTCTCCGCCTCCGGACGGATGCTGTCCTGGACGGTGTTCGCGACCGGCGACTCGTACGCCACCACCTCCTTCTCCACCCGCACCGCCATCCTCGATCTGCGCACCGGCTACCTCATCAAGTCCATGGAGAACATCCAGCTCACCATCGACGGCGCCCGCTACCACGCCCCCGACGTCAACTACTGGGGCGTGACCTTCGCCCGCGACGACAACCGCTTCTACGCGACCGTCTCCACCAAGGGCCGCACCTACCTCGTCGAGGGGAACATGCGGGACTGGACGGCGAAGGCGCTGCGGCAGAACGTCGAATGCCCCTCCCTCTCGCCCGACAACACCCGGCTCGCCTTCAAGAAGAAGGTCTCCGACGACGCGGCCGCGCCCTGGCGGCTGTACGTACTCGACCTGCGGACCATGCGGGAGACCCCGCTCGCGGAACAGCACAGCGTCGACGACCAGGCGGCCTGGACGGACGACGGCACGCTCGCGTACGCGCTGCCGGGCAAGTCGGGCCGGGGGAGCGACGTCTGGACCGTGCCGGCGGACGGGACGGGCACACCCCGGCTGGCCGTGGAGGGAGGGTCGTCACCGGTGGCGGTGGCGGGGCCCGCGCGCTGAGCGGGGCGGCGGGGCCGGTGCCCGTCCGGCGACCGGTGTAGTGTGACGCATCCCCGCACGGGGACCGACCGAGGAGGTGAGACCCATTACCGCTGTATCAGGCTGGGTGCTCATCCCTCGCGACCGCGTGGTCGACCCGACATAGGGTCTGTGCGGCTGCGGAGCGCCCATCGGCTTCTCCGAAAGGCTCCGCTCATGCCGGTTCCCACCACACCGTCCGCCGTCTCCACCGTCGTCACCACCCTCCGCGCCGCCGGCTGCGTATTCGCCGAGGACGAGGCGGAACTCATCTTCTCCACGGCCACCGGCCCCGCCGAGGTCGCCGCCATGGTCGAACGGCGGGTCGCCGGGCTCCCCCTGGAACACGTCCTCGGCTGGGCCGAGTTCGGCGGCCTGCGGATCGCCGTCGGCCCCGGCGTCTTCGTACCCCGCCGCCGCACCGAGTTCCTGGTCCGCCAGGCCGCCGCCCTCGCCGGGCCCGGAGCGGTCGTCGTCGACCTCTGCTGCGGCTCGGGAGCGCTCGGCGCCGCGCTCGCCGCGCGACTGGGCCGGGCCGAACTGCACGCCGCGGACGTCGAACCCGCCGCCGTACGGTACGCCCGCCGCAACATCGGCGGGGCGGGCCAGGTGTACGAGGGCGACCTCTTCGCACCGCTGCCCGGATCGCTGCGCGGCCGGGTGGAGATCCTGCTCGCCAATGTGCCGTACGTACCCACGGACGACGTCGAGCTGCTCCCCCCAGAGGCCCGCATCCACGAACCGCGGGTGGCGCTCGACGGCGGCCTCGACGGTCTCGACGTGCTGCGACGGGTCACCGCCGAGGCCCCGCGATGGCTGGCACCGGGCGGGCACCTGCTGGTCGAGACGAGCGAACGGCAGGCGGCACGGGCCGAGGAGACCGTCGCCCGCAGCGGCCTGACCCCGTGTGTGGTCCGCTCCGAGGAGCTGTACGCCACCGTCGTCATCGCCACCAGACCCGGCCCGGCCGGCCCCCGCGGGGGCGACACGGTCAGCTGAACCGCCACCGCGTCTGGCTGAAGCGGGCGCCCTTGCCGAAGCCGAAGACCTTGCGGGGGCGCACCTGGAACACCAGCGCCGTGTGCCCCGCGTTCACGAACGTGCCGGCCCGGACGTCGAAGTGCCACTCCGGGCCGTACTTCGCCTCCCACGCCGTGGCCAGCAGGCTCAGCCGGCCCTCGTCCGTCACCCGTTCCGCCGGTCCCTCGACCACCACGTCCAGCCCCTCCGCCAGGGTGTTGGTGCCGGTCGTCAGCACCACCTCGGGGTTGGCGGCCAGGTTCCGGGCCTTGCGCTCCTCGGCACCGGTGGCGAAGTGCAGCGCGCCGTCCGCCCACACCCCGATCAGCGGAGTGACGTGCGGGCGGCCGTCCGGGCGGACCGTGGACAGCCAGTACAGCTCCGCCCCGGTCAGCAGGTCCCTCGCCATCGGCCACGGGCAGGCCGTCGCGTTCTTGTCGCTGTAGTCGCCGTCCAGCTCGGCGTAGGGTTCGAATCCAGTCATGAGGGGCCTCCCGGTCCGGTCCTGAGTAGATCGTGTCTGCGAAGTGCAGACCGCGCACCCGCACCGAATTCATCGGTGCCGGGCTAGGCTCGGAACGCTGGGTGGTGTGTGAGCGGCGAGCGGGAGAGCACGGAATGACGACGGTGCCGGGGCGCAGGAGCAGCACGTTCACCCGACTGCTGCGGCACGGCTTCACCGACCCCTCCGCCGCCGAGCGGCTCCTCGACCTGCCCGAGCTGTCCTCCGTACGCGCCGACCCGGTCCTGCTCGAAGCGCTCGGCGCCACCGCCGACCCCGATCTGGCCCTGCGGGGGCTCGCCCGGCTGGTGGAGGCCGAGGAGGCGGACGAGCGCCAGATCCTGCTGGACACGCTGGTCACCGCCAAACCGCTGCGGGACCGGCTGCTCGGGGTGCTCGGGGCCTCCGAGGCGCTCGGCGACCACCTCGCCCGCCATCCCCGCGACTGGCAGGCCCTCGTCACCTACGAGGCCACCGATCTCCACCCCGGCGTGGCCGAGTTCGAGCAGGGTCTCGCCGGGGCCGACGACCCCGACTCGCTGCGCGTTTCCTACCGCCGCTGCCTGCTGGCCATAGCGGCCCGTGACGTGTGCGGGACGACGGACGTCGCCGAGGCCGCCGCCGAGCTGGCCGACCTGGCCACCGCGACACTGCGGGCGGCGCTCGCCATCGCCCGTACGGCCGCGCCCGCCGACGCCGCCCAGTGCCGGCTCGCCGTCATCGCGATGGGCAAGTGCGGCGGACACGAGCTGAACTACGTCTCCGACGTCGACGTGATCTTCGTAGCGGAACCCATCGACGGCTTCGAGGAGAGTGCGGCCGTGCAGGCCGCCACCCGGCTGGCCGCGCACATGATGCGGATCTGTTCCGACACGACCGTCGAGGGCACCATCTGGCCCGTCGACGCCAACCTCCGTCCCGAGGGCCGCAACGGCCCCCTGGTCCGCACCCTGTCCTCGCACCTCGCGTACTACCAGCGCTGGGCCAAGACCTGGGAGTTCCAGGCGCTGCTCAAGGCCCGGCCGGTGGCCGGCGACCCCGAGCTCGGCGCGGAGTACGTCGAGGCCGTCTCGCCGCTCGTCTGGCAGGCGGCCGACCGTGAGAACTTCGTCCCCGACGTGCAGAAGATGCGCCGCCGCGTCGTCGACAACATCCCCGCCGACCGGGTCGACCGCGAGATCAAGCTCGGCCCCGGCGGGCTGCGGGACGTCGAATTCGCCGTACAGCTCCTCCAGTTGGTGCACGGCCGCAGCGACCCCACCCTGCGCAGCGGCACCACGCTGGCGGCCCTGCGCGCACTCGCCGAGGGCGGCTACGTCGGCCGCGTGGACGCCTCGCAACTCGACGACGCCTACCGCTTCCTGCGCGCCATGGAGCACCGCATCCAGCTCTACCGGCTGCGCCGCACCCATCTCGTCCCGGAGGACGCCCCCGACCTGCGGCGGCTCGGACGCTCCCTCGGGATGCGCACGGACCCGATCACCGAGCTCAACCAGGCATGGAAGCGGCACGCGTCCGTGGTGCGGCGGCTGCACGAGAAGCTGTTCTACCGGCCGCTGCTCGACGCCGTCGCCCAGCTCGCGCCCGGTGAGTCCCGGCTCAGCGCGAAGGCGGCCGGACACCGGCTCGAAGCGCTCGGCTACGCCGACCCGGCCGCCGCGCTCCGGCACCTGGAGGCGCTGTCGTCCGGGGTGTCCCGCAAGGCCGCCATCCAGCGCACCCTGCTGCCGGTGCTGCTCGGCTGGTTCGCCGACTCCGCGGACCCGGACGCCGGGCTGCTCGGCTTCCGCAAGGTGTCCGACGCCCTCGGCAAGACCCCCTGGTACCTGCGGCTGCTGAGGGACGAGGGCGCCGCCGCGGAGAACCTCGCCCGGGTCCTGTCGGCCGGCCGGCTCGCCCCCGACCTGCTGCTGCGCGCCCCGGAGGCGGTGGCGCTCCTCGGCGACCCGCAGGGGCTGAAGCCGCGCACCCGGGAGCACCTGGAGCAGGAGGTGCTGGCCGCGGTGGGGCGCGCGGACGGTGCCGAGTCCGCCGTCGCGGTGGTGCGCGCGGTACGCCGGCGCGAACTGTTCCGGACCACGGCCGCGGACCTCATCGGTTCGTACGGTACGGAGGAGAGCCCGGCCGAGGAGGATCCGGGGACCCTGGTCGACCGGGTGGGCAACGCCGTCACCGATCTGAACGCCGTCACGATCGCGGGCGCCCTGCGCGCCACGGTGCGCGAGCAGTGGGGGGACACCCTCCCCACCCGGTTCGCGGTCATCGGCATGGGCCGGTTCGGCGGCCACGAGCTCGGCTACGGCTCCGACGCCGATGTGCTGTTCGTCCACTCGCCGCGCGAGGGCGTCGACGAGCAGGAGGCGGCCCGGGCCGCGAACGCGGTGGTCTCCGAGATGCGCCGACTGCTCCAACTTCCCACCGCCGACCCGCCGTTGCTCATCGACGCGGATCTGCGCCCGGAGGGCAAGAGCGGGCCGCTGGTGCGGACGCTGGCGTCGTACGAGGCCTACTACCGGCGCTGGTCGCTGGTCTGGGAGAGCCAGGCGCTGCTGCGCGCCGAGCCGGTCGCGGGGGACCTGGAACTCGGCCGTGAGTTCATCGAGTTGATCGATCCGCTGCGCTACCCGATGGAGGGCCTGGGCGAGGACGCGATCCGCGAGATCCGGCGGCTGAAGGCCCGGATGGAGTCCGAGCGGCTGCCGCGCGGTGCCGATCCGACGCTCCACACCAAGCTGGGGCGCGGCGGTCTGAGCGACGTCGAGTGGACGGTCCAGCTGATGCAGATGCAGCACGGCTGGGTGGAGCCGGGGCTCCGGACGACCCGCACCCGCGAGGCGCTGGCCGCGGCCTGCGCCGCGGAGCTGATCTCCGGGGAGGACGCGGCGACGCTGGACGAGGCGTGGGTGCTGGCGACCCGGGTGCGCAACGCGGTGATGCTGGTACGCGGCCGGCCGGGCGACACCTTCCCGTCAGGTCCGCGTGAACTCACCGCGGTGGGGCGCTACTTGGGGTACGAGCCGGGGCACGTCGGGGACATGCTGGACGACTACCGGCGGATCACCCGGCGGGCGCGGGCGGTGGTGGAGGAGCGGTTCTACGGGGCGTGAGGCGGAGTGCCCGTGCCCATGTGACCTCGCCGCGTGGGTGCGTACCGGCTTTGCCGTGCCGCGTGGAAGCGCACTCGCGTGACCGTGCCGCGCCATCGCGTACCGGCGCTACCGTGCCGCGCCGCCGCGTACTGGCGTGACCGCGCCGCGCCACCGCGCACCCGCACCCGCGCCGTGCACTCGCACCCGCGCCGCGCCACCGCGTACCGGCGTGACCGCGCCGCGCCACTGCGCACCCGTGCACCCGCACTCGCACTCGCACCCGCGCCGCGCCACCGCGCACCCGCGCCGCGCCACCGCGCACCCGCGCCGCGCCACCGCGTACCCGCGCCGTCACGCCTCCTTCGCGTCCAGCAGCCCGCGGCAGTGCCCGATGAACGCGCCCAGCGCCAGTTCGAAGGCCGCGTCCGCCCGGCCCGTACCCACCGCCGCCAGTGCCTGTGCGAGGCGTGGGGTCGTGGTGTCGTCGGGGAGTTCCCACATCGTCTCCGGGGCCGCCAGGTCCAGCGCCGAGCCCAGGACCAGGTTCTCCAGCGCGGTGATCACCGTCATCACCTCGCTCAGCGCGAAGCCGACGCCCAGCAGCAGCCGGACCGCCCGCTCGTACTGGTCCAGGACCTTCGGGGCGCGCACCGGTGACGTGGTCAGCAGCGGGATCGCGCGCGGGTGGGCGGCGAAGGCGCCGCGGTAGGAGCGGGCCCAGGCCGTCATGGCCGCGTCCCAGGGCTCCACGTCGAGGGTCGCGGAGTCGATCGCGGCGCACACCCGTTCCCGGATGAGCTCGACGACGCCGGCCCTTCCGTCCACATGGTGGTAGAGCGACCCGGTCTGCACCCCGAGCCTGCGGGCTATCTGCGGGACGCTGAACTCGCCCTGCTCGTCGATGAGTTCGAGCGCCGTGGTGGTGATGCGCTCCCGGTCCAGCAGCGGTGTGCGCGGCCGTCCCATGCGTGGTTCTCCTGACGTGTGTCCACCGGAAGGTCTTCCCGGATGCCCGTGGGTGAGGCTACATTGCGCAAAACCGAAAGCCTTTAGGTTTTTGGCCGCCGGTCCTGCCCCGCCAGTCGCAGAAGGGCTCCCCTTTTCACATGGATGCGCCAACCCTCGGAAGAGGCACCCTCGGCACCGCCGACATCGCGTTCTTCGTCATCTCGGCGGCCGCCCCGCTCACGGTGATGGCCGGAGTCGCCCCCATCGCCATCCTGCTCGGCGGCATCGGTGCCCCCGTCGGCTATCTGCTGGCCGGTGTGACGCTCGCGATCTTCGCCATCGGGTTCACCACGATGAGCCGCCACGTCCGCAGCGGCGGCGCGTTCTACGCGTACATCACCCGGGGCCTGGGCCGCCCCATCGGCATCGCCTCCGCCCTGATCGCGATGCTCGGCTACAACGGCATGGAGATCGGCGTCTACGGACTGCTCGGCTCCACCGCCGCCGACACCGCCCACGCCCTGTGGGGCATCGACCTCCCCTGGCTGCCGATCTCCCTCGCCGGACTGCTGATCGTCTGGTACGGAGGCTTCCGCTCCATCGACTTCGGCGCCAAGGTCCTCGGGGTGCTGCTCGTCGCCGAGACCGGCATTCTCGTCCTGCTCGCCGGCGGCGTGCTGCTGGACGGCGGAGCCGACGGGATCTCACTCGCCTCCTTCACCCCCGGCCATGTCCTCGTGCCCGGCACGGCGGCCGTGCTGGCCTGCGCGTTCGCCGCGTTCACCGGCTTCGAGTCCACGGTGATCTACCGGCGCGAGGCACGGAACCCGGACCGTACCGTTCCCCGCGCCACCTACATCGCCGTCGCCTTCCTCGGGCTCTTCTACGCGTTCATCGTCTGGACCGTCATCCAGGCGTTCGGCGACGCCGACGTGGTCGAGGCCGCCGCCACCGACCCGGGCGGGCTCTTCTTCTCCGCCATCACCCACTACGTCGGCTCCTGGGCCGCGGACCTGATGCACATCCTCATCGTCACCAGCGTCCTCGCCTCGCTGCTCGCCTTCCACAACGCCATCAACCGGTACGGACTCGCGCTCTCCGAGGAAGGGGTGCTGCCCGCGGCCCTGGGCCGCATCCACCCCCGCCACCGTTCCCCCTACGTGGCCGGGCTCGCCCAGATCGCCCTCGGAGCCGTGATCGTCATCGGCTTCGCGGCGGCCGGTGCCGACCCGTACGCGCAACTGCTGCTCTGGGTCAACACCCCGGGCATGCTCGGCCTGATGCTGCTCCAACTGCTGGCCGCCATCGCCGTACCGCTCTACTTCCGCCGGTTCGCGCACGGTGAGGGCAGATTCCGCACCGTCGTCGCGCCCGTCGTCGCCGCCGTGCTGCTGGCAGCCGCGATCTTCCTGGTCACCGACCATGTCGACCTGTTCTCCGGCGCCTCGACCGGGGTGAACATCGTGCTCGTCTCGCTGGTGCCCGCGGTCTTCCTGACCGGACTCGCACTCGCCCACCGGCTGAAGCGCAACAAGCCCGAGGTGTACGCCCGTTTCGCGGCCGAGCCGCCGACGGCTCCGCCGCAGGAGCCCGGGGCCGAGACCGCCCCCGCCCCCGCCACCACCGCCTCCACCACCGTCTAAGGAGTCCCACCGTGTCCGCAGCCGATCTCCTCCTCACCGGAGCCCGTGTCCGCACCCTCGATCCGGCCCGGCCGGAGGCCACCGCCGTGGCGGTCAAGGACGGGGTGATCACCGCGGTCGGCGACGAGGCCGGGCTGCGCGAGTGGCGCGGCAACGGCACGGAGCGGATCGATCTGTCCGGGGCCACCCTCACCCCCGGCCTGGTCGACGCGCACAGCCACCCCGTCTGGGGCCTGGAGATGACCACCGGCACGGACCTCGGCGCCGTCCGTGACCTCGACCAGCTGCGTGCCGCGCTGGCGGCGGCCGAACGGACCGAGGGCTGGATCGTCGCCTGGGGCCTGGACCACAACGCCTTCGGCGGCCGGCCCGTCGACCGGGCCCTCATCGAGGACGCCATCGGCGGCGCCCCCGCCTTCATCCGGCTCTACGACGGGCACTCCGCCCTGGCGAGCGGGGTGGCCCTGGAACGCGCCGGGATCACCGGCCCGCGCTCCTTCGCCCAGCGCTCCACCGTCGTCTGCGGCCCCGACGGCCGCCCCACCGGGCACCTGATCGAGCACGCCGCGATGGACCTGGTCGGCCGACAGGTGCCCAGGCCCTCGTACGCGGAGCGCCGCACCCGTCTCGTGGAGCTGCTCTCCGGCATGGCCGCCACTGGTCTCACCGGGGCCCATGTGATGGACCTGGCCGACGGCTCCGTACCCGGGCTGCTGGCCGCCGTGGAGGAGGAGACGGACCTGCCCGTCCGGCTGCGGCTGGCCCCCTGGTGCATGCCGGGCGCCGACGGGGAGGCCCTGGACGGGCTGGTACGGCTGCAGAGCGAGGCGGGCCGGCTCTGGCGCGTCGGCGGCGTCAAGTTCTTCATGGACGGCACCGTCGAGGGCGGCACCGCGTGGCTGGAGCACGCCGACTGCCACGGGGAGGGCACCGAGGCGTTCTGGCCGGACCCCGAGGCGTACACCGCCGCCGTCCACCGACTCCACCACGCCGGGGTGCGCACCGCCACGCACGCCATCGGGGACGCTGCCGTGCGCCATGTGCTGGACACGGTCGAGGCGCTGGGGGAGGGCGGCCGGCTCCGTCACCGCATCGAGCACATCGAGACCGTGCCCGGCAGCCTGGCCGCCCGGTTCGCCGAGCTCGGGGTGATCGCCTCGATGCAGCCCACACACACCGCCTACACCCGCGCCGACCACAGCGACGAGTGGTCCAGGCGGCTCGGCGACGAGCGGGCCGGGCGGGCCTGGCGCTGCCGGGACCTGCGCGACGCCGGGGCGTACCTGGCGCTGGGCTCCGACTGGCCGATCGCCCACTACGACGTACGGCAGGTGCTGGCCACGGCCCGGCTGCGGCGGCTGCCCGGGGCGCACGACACCGAGCCGGTCACCGCCGAGCAGGCGCTGACCGGGCTGATGGCGCTGGAGGGCTGCACCTCGCACGCGGCGGTCGCCGCCGGGGAGCAGGACGTCGCGGGCCGGATCGCCGTGGGCCACCGGGCCGATCTGACGGCGTTCGGGCTGGATCCGGTGACCGCGCCCGCGGACGAGCTGGGGGAGGCGCCGGTGCGGCTGACGGTGTGCGGGGGACGCGTGGCGCACCGCGGGTGAGGCCCTGGCGGGCGGGCCGGGCGCGGCCTCAGCGGCGGGCCGCCGCCGCGTCCGCCGCCGGATGCGGCGTCCGGACCGGCGCACCGGCGGACAGGCAGGCCAGCCGCGCCCTCCCGCCCGGCAGCGGCACCCGCTTCGTGAGGTGGTGCGGCAGCGAGCCGTACCAGGCGTACGACACCGCGTGACCGAAGGCCAGGCAGGTCATGCCGCCCAGCGCGTCCAGCCAGAAGTGGTTGGCGGTCGACACGATGACGACCAGGGTCAGCGTCGGGTAGAGCAGGGCCAGGAGGCGCGCCCAGGGCGCGGAGGCCAGTGCGAAGACGGTCAGACCGCACCAGAGCGACCAGCCGATGTGCATCGACGGCATCGCGGCGTACTGGTTCGACATGTTCTTGAAGTTGCCGGAGGCCATCGAACCCCAGGTGTGATGGACCAGGACGGTGTCGATGAAGTGACCGCCGCTCATGAGACGGGGCGGCGCCAGCGGGTACAGGTAGTAACCGAGCAGCGCCACACCCGTCGTCGCGAACAGGGCCAGCCTGGCCGCCGCGTAACGGCCGGGGTGGCAGCGGAACAGCCACACCAGTACGCAGACCGTGACGACGAAGTGCAGTGTCGCGTAGTAGTAGTTCATCGAGACGATCAGCCATGTCACGGAATTCACCGCGTGGTTGACCGTCTGCTCCACGGCGATGCCCAGGTGCCGCTCCGCCGACCAGATCCAGTCGGCGTTGCGCAGGGCCGCGGTCCGCTGCTCCGGGACGGCGTTGCGGACCAGTGAGTACACCCGGTAACTGGCCGCCACGAGCAGGATTTCGAACCAGATGCGCGGCCGGCGGGGGCAGCGCAGGGAACGCATTCTCGCCGGGCCTCTGTTGCGCCGTCCGGTGTTCCGCTTCGGGTTCGCCGCGGGGGCCGCCTCGTCCACGACGGGTGACGGGGTGGCCTCCGGCCGGCCTTCCTGCGACGTCACGCTCAATTCACCCATAGGCACAGAGTCTGCCAGAAATTGCCCCTCCGCCCGATGATCCTCCGGTCGGGTCCGGGCCGCACATCACACGTGCCGGGAACGAGTGCCCGAACTGCGCGCCGGGAACGGGCATGGGATCCTGGGCGGGCCGGAGCCCGTCGGGTCACCTCAGGCGGTGAGGGCCGGAGCGGGCCCGGGGCCGGCAGCCGTTGAACCGCGAACGACCAGTTCGGGCATGAAGACGAACTCGCTGTGCGGGGCGGGCGTGCCGCCGACCTCCTCCAGGAGCGTACGCACGGCGGCCTGGCCCATCGCCGTCACCGGCTGACGGATCGTGGTCAGCGGCGGATCGGTGAACGCTATGAGCGGCGAATCGTCGTAGCCGACCACCGACAGGTCGCGCGGCACCTCCATCGACAGCCGGCGGGCGGCCCGGATCGCGCCGAGCGCCATCATGTCGCTCGCGCACACCACCGCCGTGCAGCCCCGCTCCATCAGCGCCGACGCCGCGGCCTGGCCACCCTCCAGAGTGAACAGCGAATGCTGGATCAGCTCCTCCACCTCGTCCGGTGCGAGGTCCAACTGCTCCTGCATCGTGGCGTGGAAGCCCTCGATCTTGCGCAGGACCGGCACGAACCGCTTCGGGCCGACCGCCAGTCCGATCCGCTGGTGCCCCAGCGACACCAGGTGCGTCACCGCGAGCCGCATCGCCGCCCGGTCGTCCGGCGAGATGAACGGCGCCTGGACCTTGGGGGAGAAGCCGTTGACCAGGACGAACGGGACACCCTTGGCGCGCAGTTGCTCATAGCGCTGCATGTCGGCCGAGGTGTCGGCGTGCAGTCCGGAGACGAAGATGATGCCCGAGACACCGCGGTCGACCAGCATCTCGGTCAGCTCGTCCTCGGTGGAGCCGCCGGGGGTCTGGGTCGCCAGCACCGGTGTGTAGCCCTGCCGCGTCAACGCCTGGCCGATGACCTGGGCCAGGGCGGGAAAGATGGGGTTCTCCAGCTCGGGCGTGATCAGCCCGACCAGCCCCGCGCTGCGCCTGCGCAGCCGTACGGGCCGTTCGTAGCCGAGAACGTCGAGCGCGGCGAGAACGGATTCGCGGGTGGCCGCTGCAACACCGGGCTTGCCGTTCAGTACGCGGCTGACCGTCGCTTCGCTGACCCCCGCCTGAGTTGCGATATCGGCAAGCCGTGCGGTCATGGAAGTGGACTGTACCGGGCGTATGTCGGATTGCCCACCATGCACATGAATCGGACGGCCGCACTCCTGCGGCGGCCGGCGGTGGATTTCCGGCAAGCTCTTGCAAGCTCTTGCGAACCGGGTTTGCGGACGGCGGTCCGATCGTCGCACCGCACGGCTTACGGGCCGTGGCCTGCCCCTGCCAGGGAGAGACGTCGGCCGTCAAGGGGCTTGACGGCAACCGTGAGGACACGCGAATGTAACGATCGTCGGCGCTTGCAGAAATCTTCCGCAAACTCTTTCGGCGTTCTTTCATCCTTGTTACGTTCTCGTCGACCCGGCGCCGCGACGGAGCGGTACGGCAGTTGAAGGAGTTCAGATGCGACGTGGCATAACGGCCACCGCCCTGGTCGCGGCCCTGGCGCTCGCGGCGACCGCCTGCGGCAGCGACAGCGAGTCCGACGGCACGAGCAAGAGCTCGGGCGAGCTCTCCGGCACCGTGACGTGGTGGGACACCTCCACCGCGGGCAGCGAGGACAAGGTCTTCAAGAAGATCGCCGAGGACTTCACCAAGAAGCACCCGAAGGTCCACGTCAAGTACGTCAACGTCCCCTTCGGCGACGCGCAGAACAAGTTCAAGAACGCCGCCCAGTCCGGCTCCGACGCCCCCGACGTCATCCGCTCCGAGGTCGCCTGGACCCCCGAGTTCGCCGACCTCGGCTACCTCGCCCCGCTCGACGGCACCGCCGCGCTGAAGAACTCCGACGACTTCCTGAAGCAGGCCGCCGCGTCCACCAAGTACAAGGACAAGACGTACGCGGTGCCGCAGGTCATCGACTCCATGGGCATCTTCTACAACAAGAAGATCTTCAAGGAGGCCGGTGTCGAGGTCCCCAAGACCGTCGACGAGCTGAAGACCGTCTCCAAGAAGATCAAGGACAAGACCGGCAAGACCGGTATGTACCTGCGCGGCGACGACGCCTACTGGTTCCTCTCCTTCCTGTACGGCGAGGGCGGCGACATGGTCGACGCCTCCGCCAAGACCGTCACCATCGACAACCCCCAGGGCGTCAAGGCGATGAAGGTCGTCAAGGACCTCGTCGACTCGGGCGCCGCCGAGACCGATGCCACGGACGGCTGGGAGAACATGCAGGCGTCCTTCAAGGACGGCAAGGTCGCCATGATGATCAACGGCCCCTGGGCCGTCGCCGACACCCTCGCCGGCAAGGAGTTCAAGGACAAGGCCAACCTGGGCGTCGCCCCGGTCCCGGCCGGCTCCGCCGCGCAGGGCGCCCCGCAGGGCGGTCACAACCTCGCCGTCTACGCGGGCTCCAAGAACCTCGACGCCTCCTACGCCTTCGTCGACTACATGACGTCCGCGGAGACCCAGGCCAAGGTCACCAAGGAGCTGAGCCTCCTGCCGACCCGTACCTCCGCCTACGCCAAGCAGGACGTCGTCGACAACGAGATCGTCGGCTTCTTCAAGCCCGTCGTCGAGACCGCCGTCGAGCGCCCCTGGATCCCGGAGACCGGCAGCCTCTTCGCCCCGCTCGTCACCGAGTACACCAAGGTCCTCACCGGCCAGGCCACGCCGGAGAAGGCCGTCAAGACGACCGGCGACTCCTACCGCAAGCTCCTCAAGGGCTGGAAGTAACAGGAAGGCAGGCCGGCTGATGGCTGTCCACACCAGCCAGTCGGTGGCGAAGGCCGCGGGCGACGACGTCGCCCGCGGCCGGAGCCGCGGTACTGGCAACCCCCCGCCGCCGGGCAAGCTCCGACGGGCCCTGTCGACCCACTGGTACGCCTGGACCATGGTTGCCCCGGTCGTCGTGGTGATCGGCGTGATCATCGGGTATCCGCTGGTCCGCGGCATCTACCTGTCGATGACCGACGCCAACGAGCGCAACGTCGAACGGTCCATCGGTGTCAACCACATGCCCGCCACGTACAAGTTCGTGGGCCTGGACAACTACACCGAAGCGCTCACCGGCGACCAGTTCCTCGGCACGCTCGGCTGGACCCTGGTGTGGACGGTCTCCTGCGTGGCCATCACCTTCTGCCTCGGGATGGCCCTCGCCAACATCCTCAACCGGCGCATCGCCGGCCGCTCCGCCTACCGGATGGCGCTGATCCTGCCCTGGGCCATCCCCGGATTCGTCTCCGTCTTCGCCTGGCGCTTCCTCTACAACGAGAAGCGCGGGCTGCTCAACGAGATCCTCTCCGGCGCCGGGATCGACGGCATCCCGTGGCTGAACGACCCCACCTGGGCGAAGTTCTCCGTCATCGCCGTCAACGTCTGGCTCGGTGTGCCGTTCATGATGGTCGCCCTGCTCGGCGGACTGCAGTCGATCCCCACCGAGCACTACGAGGCCGCCGAGATGGACGGCGCCACCGCCTGGCAGCGCTTCCGCCACATCACGCTGCCCGGACTGCGGCCGGTCTCCACCACGGTGATCCTGCTCTCCACCATCTGGACCTTCAACATGTTCCCGGTGATCTTCCTGCTGACCCGCGGCGGACCCGGCGAGGCCACCCAGATCCTGGTCACCCAGGCGTACAAGTTCTCCTTCGAGATCAGCCCGCGCGACTTCGCGCAGTCCTCCACCTGGGGCGTACTGATCCTCGTACTCCTGCTGATCTTCGCCGCCGTCTACCGGCGAGTCCTGCGCACCCAGGGAGACGACTGGTGACCACCGCCCCCGCACCCACCGCACGCAAGGTCCGGCTGCGCGGCGAGCGTTCGCCGGCCGCCTCCGCCGCGCTGCACCTCACGCTCATCGTGGCGTCCGTGATCGCCGTCTTCCCCGTGCTGTGGGTCCTGCTCACCTCGCTGAAGCCCGCCGCGTACGCGACCACCACGGACTTCTTCAAAGAGACGACGTTCGAGAACTACACGAACCTGATCCAGAACACGAAGTTCCTCACCTGGTTCGGCAACTCACTGCTCGTCGCGGGGCTCACCACGCTCCTCGGCGTCATCGTCTCCGCCTCCACCGGTTACGCCGTCAGCCGCTTCCGCTTCCCCGGCAAGCGCGGGCTGATGTGGACGCTCCTGGTCACCCAGATGTTCCCGGTGGCCGTCCTCATCGTCCCGATCTACAACATCATGGCGGGCATGGGGCTGCTGAACCAGCCGGCCGGCCTCGTCATCACCTACCTCACCATCTCGGTGCCGTTCTGCGCCTGGATGATGAAGGGCTTCTTCGACACCATCCCGGCCGAGATCGACGAGTCGGGCCAGGTCGACGGCCTCACCCCGTTCGGCACGTTCTGGCGGCTGATCCTGCCGCTCGCCAAGCCCGGCCTCGCCGTCACCGCGTTCTACTCCTTCATCACCGCCTGGGGCGAAGTGGCGTACGCCTCCGCCTTCATGGTCGGCGAGGACAACCTCACCCTCGCGGGCGGACTGCAGCTCTTCGTCAACCAGTACGGGGCCCAGTGGGGGCCGATGACCGCGGCGTCCGTGCTGATCGCGATACCCGCGGCCCTGGTCTTCCTCTTCGCCCAGCGCCACCTGGTCACCGGCATGTCCGCCGGAGCCGTCAAGGGCTGAGAGCCTGTCGGGCCTCAGCACGCCCCGCACGACCCGCACGCACCAAGTCACGGCGGTCGCCGGTGTCCGACCCGGTCCCGGCGCCGCCTCCCACCCCGACACCTCAGGGACGACATGACCCAGCACCTCGCTGCCCCCTCCACCGGCACGTCCGCCGACGCTCCGGCCCACCAGACCGGCTGGTGGCAGGACGCGGTGATCTACCAGGTCTATCCACGGAGCTTCGCCGACGGCAACGGCGACGGCATGGGCGATCTCGCAGGCGTACGCGGCAGACTCCCGTACCTCAAGGAACTCGGTGTGGACGCGGTCTGGCTCAGCCCGTTCTACTCCTCCCCGCAGGCCGACGCCGGCTACGACGTCGCCGACTACCGTGCCGTCGACCCCATGTTCGGCACCCTGCTGGACGCCGACGCGCTGATCCGGGACGCCCACGACCTGGGCCTGCGGATCATCGTGGACCTGGTGCCCAACCACTCCTCGGACCAGCACGAGTGGTTCAAGCGCGCCCTCGCCGAGGGCCCCGGCTCCGCCCTGCGCGAGCGCTACCACTTCCGCCCCGGCAAGGGCGAGGACGGCGAACTGCCGCCCAACGACTGGGAGTCCGTCTTCGGCGGCCCCGCATGGACCCGGACCACCGACCCGGACGGCACCCCGGGCGACTGGTACCTCCACCTCTTCGCACCCGAGCAGCCCGACTTCAACTGGGAACACCCGGCCGTCGCCGACGAGTTCCGCTCGATCCTGCGCTTCTGGCTCGACATGGGCGTCGACGGCTTCCGGGTCGACGTCGCCCACGGCCTCGTCAAGGCCGCCGGCCTGCCCGACCTCGGCAGCCACGACCAGCTCAAGCTGCTCGGCAACGACGTCATGCCGTTCTTCGACCAGGACGGGGTGCACGAGATCTACCGCTCCTGGCGCACCATCCTCGACGAGTACCCCGGCGACCGCATCGCCGTCGCCGAGGCCTGGACCCCCACCGTCGAGCGCACCGCCAACTACGTACGCTCCGACGAGATGCACCAGGCGTTCAACTTCCAGTACCTCTCGACCGCCTGGGACGCGGCCGAGCTCCGCGAAGTCATCGACACCTCGCTCGACGCGATGCGCCCGGTCGGCGCCCCCGCCACCTGGGTGCTCTCCAACCACGACGTGACCCGGCACACCACCCGGTTCGCCAACCCGCCCGGCCTCGGCACCCAGATCCGTGAGGCCGGCGACCGCGAGCTGGGCCTGCGCCGGGCCCGCGCCGCCACCCTGCTGATGCTGGCGCTGCCCGGCTCCGCCTACGTCTACCAGGGCGAGGAGCTCGGCCTGCCCGACGTCACCGACCTGCCCGACGAGGTCCGCCAGGACCCGTCGTTCTTCCGCGCGGAGGGCCAGGACGGCTTCCGCGACGGCTGCCGGGTGCCGATCCCGTGGACCCGCGACGGCAGTTCGTACGGCTTCGGCGACGGCGGCAGCTGGCTGCCCCAGCCCGACGGCTGGGGCGAGCTGAGCGTCCAGGCGCAGACCGGCGAGGCCGGCTCGACGCTGGAGCTCTACCGGTCCGCGATCGCCGCCCGCCGGGCGCACCCGGGGCTCGGCGCCGGCACGGCGGTGGAGTGGCTGGGCGCCCCCGAGGGCCTGCTGATCTTCGCCCGCCCCGGCTTCGTCTGCACCGTCAACACGACGGGCCGCCCGGTGCGCATCCCGGTGCGCGGCACGGTCCTGGTGTCCAGCAGCCCGGTCGTCACCGACGGCGCCGAGATCGAGCTGCCCGCGGACACCACGGTGTGGTGGACGGTGTGACCGTCCCCCTGCCCAGGGCCTCTCTTCCGGATCAGGCCGGATCAGGGAGCGGGGGCCGGCGCGTGCAGCTGCAAGGCGGAGAAGGGAGCCCACGCGGAGCGTCGGCGACTGACGACAGCGCCGCAGACGCGCGTGTCGGCCCCCGCGAGCCCGGCAAGATCCGGAAGACGGGCCCTGGGACCGGCGGTGCGCCGAGACTCTCGGACATCGCCGGCCAGGCAGCGGTCAGCGAGGCGACCGTCAGCCGGGTGCTCAACGGGAAACCGGGCGTCGCCGACCCCACCCGGCAGCGGGTGCTCGCGGCGCTGGACATCCTCGGCTACGAACGTCCCGTGCGGCTGCGCAGGCGCAGCGCCGGGCTGATCGGACTGGTGACGCCCGAGCTCACCAACCCGATCTTCCCGGCGTTCGCGCAGTCCGTCGAGCAGGTGCTGGCCGGACACGGCTACACCCCGGTGCTCTGCACCCAGCTGCCCGGCGGCGCCACCGAGGACGAACTCGTCGAGCAGCTCGTCGAGCGCGGCGTCGGCGGGATCGTCTTCATCTCCGGGCTGCACGCCGACATGTCGGCCGACCCCGCCCGGTACGCCGTGCTCACCGAACGGGGCGTACCGTTCGTCCTGATCAACGGCTACAACGAGCGGATCAGCGCGCCGTTCGTCTCGCCCGACGACTCCGCCGCCGTGCGGATGGCCGTCGGGCACCTCGCCGAGCTCGGCCACAGCAGGATCGGTCTGGCGATCGGACCGCAGCGCTATGTACCGTCCCGCCGCAAGCGCGAGGGCTTCCTGGACGCCTCGGTGAACCTGCTGGGCCTGGACCGGGCCGAGGCCGAACTCCTGGTCTGCCCCACGCTGTTCAGCGTCGAGGGCGGCCAGGTCGCGGCGGGTGCGCTGCTCGACCAGGGGTGCACGGGCATCGTCTGCGGCAGCGACCTGATGGCGCTGGGCGTGGTGCGGGCGGCCCGGGAGCGTGGGCTCGGTGTGCCGCGCGACGTGTCGGTGGTGGGCTTCGACGACTCGCAGCTCATCGCGTTCACCGATCCGCCGCTGACGACGGTGCGCCAGCCCGTGCAGGCGATGGCGGCGGCAGCGGTGAGCGCCCTGCTGGAGGAGATCGGCGGCAGCCCGGTGCAGCGTACGGAGTACGTGTTCCAACCGGAGCTGGTGGTACGGGGATCCACCGCGGCGGTCCGGGGAGTCTGAGGCCCGCGGGGCCGGTCGGGGCGTACAGGAGAGGCACCGGGAGCCGGCCCTGAATGGGCCTGCGGGGAGTGAGCGACTCCGGGTGCCTCTCTTGTCCGTGACCGGCCCGGCCGGCCGGGCGCGTGGGGTCCGGGATCGCCGGAACCCTCGGCCGACCGGACCGGAGTCGGGAGAAACTTAACAGCGCTGCAATGTTTTGCGTAAGTCCTTGCAGGAAGAAAACTGCCGTATTTCCTGGATGTGAGCGGGTGGTGTCCAAAGGGTTGACCGGGGACTGACAGGCTCGTACGGTCGGCGTCGCGGCAAGGTTTGCATTCTTGCAGCAAGAACCTTCAGGAGCCTTGAGGGCAGGGCGCGTTGCCACGTGAGGCTGCACCGTCACCCGCATTTCCCCCACAGCAGGAGGAAACATGGCACGCAGACCACTGTCCGCGGCGCTCGCCCTGGCAGCAGGCGTCGCCGCCCTCGTGGCCCCCCTCGTGGCCCCCACCTCGACCGCCCAGGCCGCCGCCCCCGGCGACAAGGACGTCACCGCCGTCCTCTTCGAGTGGAAATTCGACTCCGTGGCCAAGGCGTGCACGGACTCGCTCGGCCCGGCCGGATACGGCTACGTACAGGTCTCGCCGCCCCAGGAGCACATACAGGGCAGCCAGTGGTGGACCTCGTACCAGCCCGTCAGCTACCGGATCGCCGGACGGCTCGGCGACCGCGCCTCCTTCGCCAACATGATCAGCACCTGCCACAGTGCCGGCGTCAAGGTGGTCGCCGACTCCGTCATCAACCACATGTCGGCCGGATCGGGCACCGGCACCGGCGGGTCCTCGTACACCAAGTACGACTACCCCGGCGTCTACTCCGCAGCCGACATGGACGACTGCACCGCGCAGATCAGCAACTACCAGGACCGCGCCAACGTCCAGAACTGCGAACTCGTCGGCCTCGCCGACCTGGACACCGGCGAGGAGTACGTACGCGGCAGGATCGCCGGATACCTCAACGACCTGCTCTCCCTGGGCGTCGACGGCCTGCGCATCGACGCCGCCAAGCACATGCCCGCGGCCGACCTCGCCAACATCAAGTCGCGGCTGAGCAATCCGAACGCCTACTGGAAGCAGGAAGCGATCTACGGCGCGGGCGAGGCCGTCTCGCCGGACGAGTACACCGGTACGGGCGACGTCCAGGAGTTCCGCTACGCCCGCGGCCTCAAGCAGGTCTTCAACAACGAGAACCTCGCCCATCTCAAGAACTACGGCGAGGGCTGGGGCTTCATGCCCTCGTCGAAGGCGGCGGTCTTCGTCGACAACCACGACACCGAGCGCGGCGGCGACACGCTGAACTACAAGGACGGCGCGAACTACACCCTCGCCAATGTCTTCATGCTGGCCTGGCCGTACGGCTCGCCCGACGTCCACTCCGGCTACGAGTGGTCCGACAAGGACGCGGGCCCGCCCAACGGCGGCACGGTGAACGCCTGTTACAGCGACGGGTGGAAGTGCCAGCACGCCTGGCGCGAGATCTCCTCCATGGTCGGCTTCCGGAACACGGCGCGCGGCGAGGCGGTCACCGGCTGGTGGGACAACGGCGGCGACCAGATCGCGTTCGGCCGCGGTTCCAAGGCCTATGTCGCGATCAACCACGAGGGCTCCTCGCTGACCCGTACGTTCCAGACCTCGCTGCCCGCCGGTGACTACTGCGACATCCAGTCCGGCAAGGGCGTCACGGTGAACGGCTCGGGCCAGTTCACCGCGACCCTGGGAGCGAACACGGCGTTGGCCCTCCAGGTGAACGCCCGTACCTGCACGGGCGGCGGCACCACGGACCCGGGCACCGACCCCGGCACGGGTACCTCCGGCGCCTCGTTCGGCGTCAACGCCACCACGCAGCTCGGCCAGAACGTCTACGTCACCGGCAACCAGCCGGCCCTGGGCAACTGGAGCACCGCCGGTGCCCTGAAGCTCGACCCGGCGACGTACCCGGTCTGGAAGCTGGACGTGGCCATGCCCGCGGGCACCTCGTTCGAGTACAAGTACATCCGCAAGGACGCGAGCGGCAACGTCACCTGGGAGAGCGGGGCGAACCGCACCGCGACGGTGCCCTCCACCGGCAGGGCCACGCTGACGAGCGACGTCTGGCGCAGCTGACCCCGCCGCTGTCCGCCCGCCGCCCCGGTCGCAGGACGCGCCGGGGCGGCCGGTCCCGCGGGTACGCGCCCGCCCCCGGCCGGGGACCGCCCCGGACCCCGGCCGGGGGGCCTTCCCGCGCCCCGGACCCCGGCCGGGGAGACCTCCCCGTTCCCGGGATCGGTCCAGCCCACCCCGAGAACCCCCACCCGCACACAAGGAGACCCAGCCCGTGTCCCGTTCCACCCTCGGACGGGGAGCCGTCGCCGCACTCTGCGCGGCGCTGCTCCCCGTCGTCCCGGCGGCAACCGCGTCCGCGGCGCCGAGACCCCCCGGGCCGCCCTCGGACGCGAAGCTCGCCCAGGCACCCGCCCGGCACGACCTGACGCGTGAACAGTTCTACTTCGTCATGCCGGACCGGTTCGCCAACGGCGACACTGCCAACGACCGGGGCGGACTCACCGGTTCGCGCCTGGACACCGGGTACGACCCCACGGACAAGGGCTTCTACCAGGGCGGCGACCTCAAGGGCCTGACCGACCGGCTCGACTACATCAAGGGCCTCGGCACCACCGCCATCTGGCTCGCCCCGATCTTCAAGAACCGCCCCGTCCAGGGCACCGGCAAGGACGCCTCGGCCGGCTACCACGGCTACTGGATCACCGACTTCACCCGGGTCGACCCGCACTTCGGCACCAACGCCGACCTGTCGAAGCTGATCGACAGGGCCCACGCCAAGGGCATGAAGGTCTTCTTCGACGTCATCACCAACCACACCGCGGACACCGTCGACTACGCCGAGAAGGCCTACGGCTACCGGCCGAAGGGCGCCTACCCGTACCTGGACAAGGACGGCCGCCCGTTCGACGACGCCAAGGGCCTGGCGAAGGTGGACGCCGACTCGTTCCCGTACACCCCGAAGAACACCGGGACCAAGGTCCCCTCCTGGCTCAACGACCCGACGATGTACCACAACCGGGGCGACTCGACCTTCGCCGGCGAGTCCGCCACCTACGGCGACTTCTCCGGGCTGGACGACCTGTGGACCGAGCGTCCCGAGGTCGTCTCCGGCATGGAGAAGATCTACGAGAAGTGGGTCCGGGACTTCGGCATCGACGGCTTCCGGATCGACACCGTCAAACACGTCGACCTGGACTTCTGGACCCAGTGGGCCACCGCCCTGGACACCTACGCGGCCGAGCACGGCCGCAAGGACTTCTTCATGTTCGGCGAGGTCTACTCCGCCGACACCGCCGTCACCTCGCCCTACGTCACCCGGGGCCGGCTCGACGCCACACTCGACTTCCCCTTCCAGGAAGCGGCACGCCAATACGCTTCGCAGGGCGCCCCGGCCGCGAAACTCGCGGCGGTCTTCGGTGACGACTACCGCTACACCACCGACAAGGCCAACGCCTACGAGCAGGTGACCTTCCTCGGCAACCACGACATGGGCCGCATCGGCGCGTTCCTGAAGCAGGACAACCCGAAGGCCGGCGACGCGGAACTCGTCCGGCGCGCGGAACTCGCCAACGAGCTGATGTTCCTCGGCCGCGGGAACCCCGTCGTCTACTACGGCGACGAGCAGGGCTTCACCGGCGCGGGCGGCGACCGGGACGCCCGCCAGACCATGTTCGCCTCGAAGACCGCCGACTACCTCGACGACGACGAGCTGGGCACCGACCGCACCCACGCCGCCGACGCGTACGACCCGAAGCACCCGCTGTACCGGAACATCGCCGCGCTCTCCGAACTCACCCGGAAGAACCCGGCGCTGCGCGACGGCGTCCAGACCGAACGCTACGCGCAAGGGCCGGTCTACGCCTTCTCCCGCACGGACCCCGAGCAGCCCAACGAGTACCTCGTGGCCGCCAACAACGCCGCCACCCCACGGACCGTCGAGCTGCCCACCGCATCGGCCGGCATGAACTTCCGCGTCCTGTACGGCGGTTCCGCGACCCTCCGCAGCGGCGCCGACAAGAAGATCACCGTCACCGTGCCCGCCCTCTCCAGCCTCGTACTGCGCGCCGAGAAGCCGATGGGCGCCCCGGCCACCAAGCCCTCGATCACCCTGAAGGCACCCGCCGCCGGAGCCACCGGCACCGTGGAGCTGTCCGCCGACGTCGACGGCGGACAGCTCAACCGCGTCGTCTTCGCCGCGCAGACCGGCAACGGCAAGTGGGTCACGCTCGGTTCCGCCGACCACGCCCCGTACAAGGTCACCCAGCACCTGGACGACAAGGTGGCGGCCGGCACACCGCTGCGCTACAAGGCGGTCGTCGTCGACCGCGCCGGCCGCACCGCGAGCGCCCTCGCCGCGACCACCGCGGGGCAGGCCCCCGCCGAGACCAAGCCGGTCGCCGTCCAGCGCGACTACGCCGTCGTCCACTACAAGCGCGCGGACGGCGACTACGACGGCTGGAAGCTCAGGTCCGGCGACACCACGGCAGGCTTCACGGGGCGCGACGCCTACGGGGCCTTCGCCTGGCTCAAGCTCGACGAGGGCGCGTCCAGTGTCCCGTACACCGTCGAGAAGGACGGCACCGCCGACGGGCCGCAGCGCACCGTCGACCTCGCGAGGACCGGACAGGTCTGGATCGGGCAGGGCGAGGACGGCCAGGCCGACACGGCCCCCGACGGCGCCTACCCGCCGCAGGACACCACCAAGGCCGTCCTGCACTACTACCGCCCCGACGGCGACTACGACGGCTGGGGGCTGCACACCTGGACCGGCGCCAAGGAGCCCACCGACTGGGCCAGGCCGCTCCAGCCGGTGAAGAAGGACGCCTCCGGAGTCACCTTCGAGGTGCCGCTCACCGACGGCGCCACCTCACTCAGCTACATCCTGCACAAGGGGGACGAGAAGGACCTCCCCAGCGACCAGTCGCTCGACATCGCCACCTACGGGCACGAGGTCTGGATGCTCGGCGCCACGCCCGGCTACCTGCTGCCCCAGACCGGAGGCGTACCCGCCCCCGACCTCTCCAGGGCCGAGGCGCAGTGGATCGACGCCGACACCGTCGTATGGAAGGTGAAGACCACCGGGGCCACCAGCCAGCAGCTCGTCCACGCGAAGAACGGCGGCATCTCCGTCGTCGACGGCGCGCTCTCCGACGAGGGCCAGTGGCTGCGGCTCACCCCCTCCGCGCTCACCGACGCGCAGAAGGCCGCGCACCCGAACCTCAAGGACTACCCGGCGTTCACCGTCGACGTCCGCGACCGCGACCGGATCCGTGAGGCCCTGCGCGGCCAGCTGATCGCCACCCAGCGCGCCGCCAACGGCGCCCTGCTCGCGGCCACCGGCGTACAGAGCGCGGGCGTGCTCGACGACCTGTACGGCAAGAACGCGGCCCGTGCCGCGCTCGGCCCGGTCTTCGACCACCGCGGCCGCCCCACCCTCTCCGTCTGGGCCCCCACCGCGCGGACGGTCGCCCTCGAACTCGACGGGAAGAACGTCCCGATGCGGCGCGACGACCGCACCGGCGTCTGGTCCGTCACGGGCACGAAGCAGTGGACGGGCAAGCCCTACCGCTACGTGGTGGACGTCTGGGCCCCCACCGTCGGCAGGATGGTCACCAACAAGGTCACCGACCCCTACTCCACCGCCCTGACCACGGACTCCGCGCGCAGCCTCGTCATCGACCTCGACGCCCCGGCCCTCGCCCCGAAGGGCTGGTCCGGGCTGAAGAAGCCCGCCGCCGTCCCGCTGCGCGACGCCCAGATCCAGGAGCTGCACATCCGCGACTTCTCCATCGCGGACCGCACCTCGAAGCACCCCGGCGAGTACCTCGCCTTCACCGACACCGCCTCCGACGGGATGAAGCACCTCAAGCAGCTCGCGGACTCCGGCACCTCCTACGTCCATCTGCTGCCCGCCTTCGACATCGGCACCATTCCCGAGAAGAAGTCCGCGCAGCAGAAACCCGCCTGCGACCTGTCCGTGTACGCCCCCGACTCCGAGGAGCAGCAGGCCTGCGTGGCCCGGGCCGCCGCGAAGGACGGCTTCAACTGGGGCTACGATCCGCTGCACTACACCGTCCCCGAGGGCTCCTACGCCTCCGACCCGGACGGCACCCGCCGCACCGTCGAGTTCCGGCAGATGGTGCAGGGGCTGAACGGCGCGGGGCTGCGCACCGTCATGGACGTCGTCTACAACCACACCGTCGCCTCCGGCCAGGACGACAAGTCCGTACTCGACCGGATCGTGCCCGGCTACTACCAGCGGCTGCTGGACGACGGCACCGTCGCCACCTCCACCTGCTGCGCCAACACGGCACCCGAGAACACCATGATGGGCAAGCTGGTCGTCGACTCGGTCGTCACCTGGGCCAAGGAGTACAAGGTCGACGGCTTCCGCTTCGACCTGATGGGCCACCACCCCAAGGCCAACATCCTCGCCGTCCGCAAGGCGCTCGACGCCCTGACGGTCGCCGAGGACGGCGTCGACGGGAAGAAGATCATCCTGTACGGCGAGGGCTGGAACTTCGGCGAGATCGCCGACGACGCCCGCTTCGTCCAGGCCACCCAGAAGAACATGGCCGGCACCGGCATCGCCACCTTCTCCGACCGGGCCCGCGACGCCGTACGCGGCGGCAGCCCCTTCGACGAGGACCCGGGTGTGCAGGGCTTCGCCACCGGCCTCTACACCGACCCCAACACCTCCGCCGCCAACGGGACGCGGGCCGAGCAGAAGGCCCGGCTGCTGCACTACCAGGACCTGATCAAGGTCGGCCTCACCGGCAACCTCGCCGGCTACACCTTCACCGACTCGGCCGGGAACACGGTCAGGGGCTCCGGCGTCGACTACAACGGCGCCCCCGCCGGATACGCTGCCGCCCCCGGCGACGCCCTCGCCTACGCGGACGCCCACGACAACGAGTCGCTCTACGACACGCTCGCCTTCAAGCTCCCGGCGGGCACTCCGGCGGCCGACCGGGCCCGCATGCAGGTCCTGGCCATGGCGACGGCCACCCTCTCGCAGGGGCCCTCGCTCTCCCAGGCGGGCACCGACCTGCTGCGCTCCAAGTCCCTGGACCGCAACTCGTACGACAGCGGCGACTGGTTCAACGCCCTGCACTGGGACTGCCGCGACGGCAACGGCTTCGGCCGCGGACTGCCGCCGGCCGCCGACAACGGGTCCAAGTGGGCCTACGCGAAGCCGCTGCTGGCCGACGCCGCGCTCCGGCCCGGCTGCGCGCAGATCGACGGCGCCTCCGCCGCGTACCGGGACCTGCTCACCATCCGCTCCACGGAGCAGGACTTCAACCTCTCCACCACCGAGCAGGTGCAGTCCGCCCTGTCCTTCCCGCTCTCCGGCAAGGACGAGACACCGGGCGTGATCACCATGCGGCTCGGGAAGCTGGTGGTCGTCCTCAACGCGGCCCCCGGCACCGAGACCCAGACGGTCCCCGCGCTGGCGGGGAAGGAGTACGCACTGCACCCGGTCCAGGCCGCGGGCGCGGATTCTACTGTCAAGAAGGCCTCGTACGAGAGGAGTTCGGGAAGGTTCACCGTCCCGGGGCGTACCGTGGCGGTGTTTTCCCTGAACTGAGCCATGACGGGACTACGTTGGGAGGCAGCAGCCGTCGGGGAATGCCGCAGCACCGCACCCCCGGCGCGCCTTCCACCCCCGGCCGGTCCCGGCCCCTCTCCGGTACGCCAGGCGTCCTCGTATGCCTGCTCCGTACGGGAACCAGGGGCCGGGACCGGCCGGTCCACCTGTTTCGGCGACGGTGACCATGGCGAGCAACATCCCCGAGGAGACAAGCAGCTTTGTCGGACGGAAAGCGGAACTTGCCAGGCTGGAGCACACACTCGCCACGCACCGGCTGACCACGCTCACCGGCAGCGGCGGTGTCGGCAAGACCAGGCTCGCCGTCCGCGCGGCCCGGCAGTCCGCGGCCGTCCACCGCGACGGCGCGTGGTGGGCGGACCTGTCACCGCTCCATGACGACGGGCTGCTCATCGCGACCGTCTCCGACGCGGTCGGGCTCTCCGACCACACCCTGCGCATGCCCATCGACGCGCTGTGCGAATGGCTGGTCGACAAGGAACTGCTGCTGATCCTCGACTCGTGCGAGCATCTGCGCCCCGCCTGCGCGCATCTGCTCGGCGAGATCCTCACCACGTCCCCCGGCCTCACCGTGCTCGCCACCAGCCGGCAGCCCCTGGACATCAGGGGCGAGCAGGTCGTCGAGGTGGACCCGCTGCCCGTCGAGGGCGCGGCCGACGCACTGACGCTGTTCCGGGACCGGGCGGCCGCCGCGGCCCCGGGCCTCGCCCTCGACGAGCCGGGCGACGCGGAGGCCGCCGCCGAGATCTGCCGCCGCCTCGAAGGCATTCCGCTCGCCATCGAACTCGCGGCCGGAGCCCTCGGCCGGGACACCGTCGAGCAGGTCGCCGCACGGATCAGGTCCCGCTTCGACGTACCCGCCGACGCCTCGCTCTGGCCGCCGCGCCACCGCACCCTGCGCACCGCCATCGGCTGGAGCCACGAGCTGTGCACCCCGCTGGAACGGCTGCTCTGGGCCCGGCTGACCGTCCTGCGGGGCGACTTCGACGAGGCCGTCGCCCGCGAGGTCTGCGCCGGGGGACCGCTCACCGCGGACGGGGTGTCCCGGGCACTGGGCGGCCTGGTCACCAAGTCCGTCGTCGGCCGGGACGGCACCCGGCACCGCATGCTCGACACCATCCGCGAGTACGGACGGATGTGGCTCGCCGAACTCGGCGAGGAACGCGCCGCCGCCGACCGGCACGCCGCCTGCTTCCTCGGCCTGGCCCGCAAGGCCCACGCCGGCTGGACCGGCGACGACCAGATCAGCTGGTACCACCGCATCGCCGAGGCGCACGCCGACCTGTGCGCCGCCCTCGACCACCTGCTGGCCCACGACACCTCGGCCGCCCAGGAGATGGCGGGACGGATCGGCTTCTTCTGGTGCTGCTGCGGCCACCTGCCGCAGACCCGCGAGTACGCCCGGCGCGCCCTGGCCGCCGGACCGGCCGAGGGCCCGCACCGCACCCGCGTCCTGTGGGTGCTGGGCATCACCGTCATGCTTCAGGGCGACTACCCGGCCGCCCGACGGCTGGGCCGGGAGTGCACCAGGGAAGCGGCGCGCGACGGCACCGACGAGGGCATCCTCGCCGCCGCCTATCTGTGCGGCCTCACCGATCTGATGACCGGGCGCCCCGAGGCGGGCCTGCGCGAGGTGGACCGGGTCCTGCGCTCGACCGGCTCCGCCACCCCGCTGGAGAAGGCCTACCGGCTGCGGTGCAGGCTCATCACGGTCTTCGCCCTGACCGGGCTCGGCCGGCTGGACGAGGCGGCGGAGGCGGCCGCGGTCCTGCGCGCGGTCTGCGAGGCCCAGGACGAGTGCTGGACCCGCAGCTACGTCGACTACCAGCTCGCCCTGATCGCCCTGCTGCGGGGCGACGCCGAAACCTCCGCCGCCCACGCCCGCTCGATGCTCGAAGGCAAGCACCGCATGCGCGACCGCTTCGGCATCGCGCTGGGCCTGGACATCCTGGCCGCGGCGATCGCCGCCCAGGGCGCGGGCGCCCGCGCCGCCCGGGTGTACGGCACGGGGCAGGTGTACTGGCGCATGGTCGGCCATCCGCAACGCGGCACCCCGGAACTGGGGCCCCTGCGCGAGGCATGCGAACGCCAGGCCCGCGAGGCCGTCGGTGACGCCGCCTACCAGCGGGCCTTCGAACGGGGCAGGGCTGACAACGCGGAAGTGGGCCTGGCCGCCGCGCTCCAGGGCGAGCTGCTCATGTAGGCAATCCGCGCCGACTACGACAGCCGCTGCGGGGGAACGGCCGGTACGGCGGGGGCCAGGTCGGAGAGCCGGTTCAGCAGCTCGCCGAACGGTCCGTCCGCCGGCTCCTGGCCGAGCACCCGCAGCACGACGCCCGCCATCTCCGGGTTGTACGCGGCACTCACCGCGGCCAGCGCGGCGAAGTCGTGCACCAGCTGCAACTCCAGCTCCTCGCGCGGAATCCGCCGCCCGTCCAGCCAGATCAGCGCCGTCGACTCGGCCAGCGACACCCATGACCGCACGATCAGCTCCAGCCGGTCCGGCGGATTCTCGACCCCCAGATGGGCCAGGATCTGCTCGCAGGCAGCCTGCCGCACCCCGTCGATCATCGCGTTCGCGGTCGAGGATCCCACCGCGGGACCGCCCCGCATCAGCGCCGAGAAGCCGGGCCCGTGCTCGTCGACGAAGTCGAAGAACCGGCGCATCACCCTCAGCAGCCGGGCCCCGAGCGGACCTTCGCGGGGCTCCACGAACCGGGCCGCCAGTTCGTCGGCAGCCCGTCGCAGCGCTGCCTCGTACAGGCTCTGCTTGCCCGGGAAGTAGTGGTAGACCAGGGGCCGCGAGATCCCCGCGGCGGCCGCGATCTCATCGATCGACACCTCGTCCGGGGCGCGGTGACTGAACAACTCCAGCGCGACACCGATCAATTGCTGTCTGCGCTCCTCGACGCCCATCCTGCGCCGCACCCCGGTCGTCATGCTGGACAGCGTACCGAGTGGAGCGGCGGGGGAGGGGCGGCGGGCGTCCGCGGCTCCGCCGGTCCTGATCCGCCGCACCGGCACTAAAGGTCCAGTACCAGCCGCTCGCCCCGGCACCGGGACACGCAGATCAGCATCGAGTCCTCCCGCTCGGAGTCCGTCAGGAGCTCGTCGCGATGGTCGATCTCGCCCTCCAGGACGCGCTGTTGGCACGTTCCGCAGAAGCCCTGCTCGCAGGAGTACGAGACGTACGGAAGCTCGTCGCGCACCGCCGCCAGCACCGACCGGTCCGCCGGCACCCGCACCGTACGGCCGGAGCGGCGCAGCTCGACCTCGAAGGGGGCGGAGCCGGCCGACGACGCGGCCGCCGCGGTGAAGCGCTCCAGATGGAGGGTGCGGCCGGGCGGGAGCGCGGCGCCGACCGCCTCCATCAGGGGCTCTGGGCCGCAGCAGTGGACGGCCGTGCCCTCCACCGTGTCCGCCAGGGCCGCGGCCGCGTCCGGAAGGCCCGCCTCGTCCTCGGCCACCACCGTCACCCGGCCGCCCTCGGCGCCCAGCCGCTCGATCTCGTCCAGGAACGGCATCGTGGCGCGGCTCCGTCCGCCGTACAGCAGCCGCCAGTCGGCGCCCGAGGCGGCGACCGACCGCAGCATCGGCAGGATCGGAGTGATGCCTATGCCGCCCGCGATGAACAGGTACGCGGGGGCCTCCGCGAGCGGGAAGCGGTTGCGCGGGTCGCGGATCTCCACCTCCTCGCCCTCGCGGAGCCGTTCGTGGACCTCGCGGGAGCCGCCGCGGCCGTCCTCGACCAGCCGCGCCGCGATGGTGTACGTGTCGGGGTCGGCCGGGTCCCCGCACAGGGAGTACTGGCGGACCAGGCCGGAGGGCAGCAGGAGGTCGAGGTGCGCGCCGGGCTGCCAGGCCGGCAGGCCCGACCCCTTGAGCCGGAGCTGGACGACGCCTTCGGCCGGGGTGGTCCGCTCGGTGATCAGCAGCCGCCGGGTGGCGGTGGTGCGGCGCTCGGAGTGGCCCGAGACCGGTTCCTCCAGCGCCGGCAGCGGCCACAGCGGGGAGTTTTGGATGCGGCGGTGCAGGGCGCGCTTGGCCAGCAGTGCGGCGCCCGCGACCAGGACGACGGTGCGCAGGCGGGGCAGGGGGAGCGGCATGGTCAGCTGGTTCCCGTCATACGGGCCTCGGCGGCCGTGGCCGCGGGCGAGTGGGCGAGATAGTCGATGGCCTGGGCCGTACTGCCCTCCTGCGAGGGGTGGTAGCCGCGGCTGAGATAGCGGGGGACCGAACGCAGCAGATCACCGGTGGCGGGCAGGGTGCCGCGCCTGCCGCTGAGGTAGAACTCCTTGAACGAGCCCTTGCCGTTCAGCAGGCTCGGGTCGTTCTCCATGAAGAAGCGGATGCCGCGCTGCCAGAGGAAGACCAGTGCGCTGAAGGCCGTCGCCCAGGTGCGGGCCCGCCGCCGGTAACCGCCGTCGACATGCATGAACACCTCGAACGCGACCGAGCGGTGCTCGACCTCCTCCGCGCCGTGCCAGCGCAGCAGATCCAGCATCATCGGGTCGGCGCCGCGCCGGTCCAGCTCGTCGGCGTTCAGCACCCAGTCGCCGAGGAAGGCGGTGTAGTGCTCGATCGCCGCGATCAGCGCCACCCGCTCCATCAGCCACCACCTGCGCGCCCTGCCCGGCGGCAGCGTCCGGTCGCCGAGCAGCTTCTCGAAGAACCAGTCGACCTGCGCGGTGTACGGCGTCGGGTCGAGACCGAGCTCCTTCAGGCGGGGCAGGACGTCGTCGTGCGCCTGGGAGTGCACGGCCTCCTGGCCTATGAAACCGATGACGTCCTGGCGCAGTTGCTCGTCGTGGATGTACGGCAGCACCTGCCGGTAGACGTGGATGAACCACCGCTCCCCGGCGGGCAGCAGGAGATGGAGCACATTGATGGTGTGCGTGGTGAACGGGTCACCCGGCACCCAGTGCAGAGGAGTCCTCTCCCAGGCGAAGGAGACCTTGCGGGCCTTGAGGGGCGTCCGCTCCGACGCGACCGGCGCTGGCTGCGTATTAGACATGTCGTCAATGTACTGAGAGGTAGATCGCGGGAACAGGGGCGTGCGGCGACTTTCTGGGGGTCCACGAAGGCGGGCCGTCAGCGCAGTCCGCCCACCCGACTGCCGTCCGCCAGCGTCCCGTTGAGCCGGGCCCGGTCGCCCGCCCTGGCCGGCACGGCGAGAAGACGGCTGTCGGAGCGCCCTTCCACCCCGCCCGAAGCGGTCAGCGAGGCGAACTGCTCACTGCCCGCCGCCAGTACGTACCAACGGCCGCCCTGCGACTTCCAGAGCACCCCGGCCAGCACCCGGGGGTCGCGCACCCCGCAGGCCGGGGAGTCCTCGGCCCGCGCCGCGACCGCCCCGGGCGGCCCGCCCGTCGCGACGGCCGGCGCCGACGGGGCCTGGAACTGGGCGAGGACCCGGCTCCCGGTGCCCCGCCAGGTTTCCGCCCTGGTGCAGAGCCAGCGCGCGGAACCATTGCCCTCGGGCAGCGGCTGCTCGGCGTACTGCCAGGAGTTCACCGACCGCACCCCGCGCGAGCGCACCGCGGGCAGCAGACAGGCGGTCCGCGCCCAACTGTCCCGCTCCGCCCGCCCGGTGACGTCGTGCGGCGCCGACGGCGGGCCCGAGGTCAGCCGGGCGGGGGTCAGCTCACCGAGGTCCGCCAGCAGGCGGGCCGCCGAGCCGTCGCGGATCTCGATCGCCTGCCACGCACGGCAGTCGCGGGCCGTGGCCGGGCTGGTCAGCGCGGCGGTCACCCCGTCGCGGTCGCGGCGCAGCGGACGCGGGACGCCGTCCGGCGCCAACAGGTCCCGCACCGACACCGAGGTCACCCAGGGCGCGGTGAGATAGCGGATCCGGTCGTCGGCCCGCGCCACGATCAGCGCGGCGGCCGATGCCATGTCCGCACCGTCGGCCCGGGCGAAGTCCAGCGCGACGTACCCGTCCCGGCCGGCACCGGGCTCCGCGTACCGCACGATGCGCAGCCCGTCGTAGAACAGCACCACCGCCACCCGGTCCACCTCGCCCGCGTACAGCAGTTGCGGCGCCCCCATCGGAGGCCCGATGGGGGTCTCCGGGGTCGCCGAGATCCGCACCTCGCCGTCCGGGTGCGCCCAGCCGGCGAGTGCGCGGCGCAACAGCCCGGTGTCCTCGGCGCGGTTGCCGCGGGTGGGCCAGGCGGTGAAGTCGGTACGCGGAGAGCGCCGCCAGAAGTCCGCCGACACCCGGCTCAACCTGACCGGATCCAGGGCCTGTTCCACAGCGGCGTCATGGGTGTACGACGACGGGGGCCGGGCGCCCGGCCCCCAGCCGTTGCCCGGCAGCCCCAGCAGCGCCCCGCACACCAGCGCCGCCGCGACGGCCGCCAGCGCCGCCTTCGCGTGCTGCCTGCGGCGCAGCAGGTCCGGCGGCCGGGCCTGGAGCGAGCAGGGGTCGAACTCCCGTGAGCCGAGGAGCGCGTACGGCGCCGGAGCGCCCTGGGCCGCCGCCAGTGCCGCGTGCGGATCCTCGACCCCGGCGTCCGCGAGCACCCGCCGCACCTCCGCGTCGCCCAGCCCCTCCAGGCCGCGCAGCGCATGGGCGGCGCGCCCCGGACCGGAGAGTGCGGCCAGGGCGTTCGCCAGGGCGAGCCCGTCCGATCCGCCCGCGTGCGGGGACAGCCGCAGCCCCCACACGAGAGGGAGGAGCGAGGGCAGCCGGACGCGGCCGAGACCGCGCCGCGGCCGGTCCGCCGCCAGCGCCGCACGCAGCACCCTCCGGCGGGCGAGCGCATAGGACGGATCCACCGCCGCCGCGCCGCCGGGCCCGCGCGGCCCCGGGACCCCGACCCCGGAGCCCGCCCGGCGTCCGGACAGCAGGCACCGTTGGGCCAGCGCGTGCGCCTTCAGAACCCGGCGGTGGACACCGAGGGACGGCGGCAGCACGAGATAGCCGAGCCGGACCAGTCGCGGATAGTGCTCGACGAGCACCGCCCCGGCCTGCTCCCCGTCGGCCGGGGCGGCTGTGGAAGGCACTTCTGGCAGTGGACGCACGTTCAGCAGAACGAGCGAATCGTGCGATGGTCACCCCGGCGTGTCCGTGCGCGGTGCAACGGGCCGTCTTCTCAGTGCAGTTGCCATCCGCAGAGCCTGGCCGTGCGGCGCTGCCCGCTCTGGTCGTTCGCCGCGCTCATGAAGATCCCCACGGCTGGGCCACCGGCGTCCCCGGCACGGCGACCGTGTCCGCCGCCCGCCGGTTCGACTCGTGTGCCGGACCCGGATGCTCGGCCAAAGGGCACAGGTCTTCAGCCCCGATTAGGACAATTCGACATCTCTCGGCAGGTAGAGCAGCATGGCTATGCGGGAGGTGTACAGATCGCTGGCCCCCAGCAAAGACGGCGCGGCCAGTTGACGGGCGCCGGGTAGACCGACCCCCACGCGATCACAAAGCCATGAGCTCATATGATCTCGCTTTCTCTCTGCCGCCCACCAGGTCCGGGCCGCCCGTGAACATCTCTCTTATCGGCGGTTTCGACATCGTCGTCGGCGATGAACCAGTGACCGTGCCAGTCGGCTCGAAGCGACTGCTGGCGTTCATTGCGCTACAATCCCGGGCCGCTGTCCCTCGCACTCTGGTTGCCGGGAGTCTTTGGCCCGAAGCGTCCGAGCAATGTGCGAACACGAACCTGCGGTCGGCGTTGTCACGCCTCCAGACCCTCGGGAAGCAAGCACTGAACATCTGCCCCGCCGAGTTGCGCCTCGCGCGGGAGGTCACCGTCGACCTGTACCGAGTGCGGTCGTTGGCCCAACGGATACTCGATCCTCATGTTCCGGCCGAGGAACTCGACCTCGACGCGACGGCTGTCGACCAGCTGTCCGCCGATCTGCTGCCCGGTTGGTACGACGACTGGGTGTTGCCGGAGGCGGAACAGTGGCGGCAGCTTCGACTCCATGCTCTTGAGGCCCTGACGGGAGCTTTCATCGACACGAAGGAGTTCGCCTGGGCGGTCACGGCAGCCCATGCGGCCGTCACAGCGGATCCGCTGCGCGAGAGCAGTCAGGCTTCGCTGATCCGGGCCCACCTGGCGGAGGACAACCGGTCCGAGGCGCTGTACAACTTCGAACGTTACGAGCAGCAGCTCCGCGACGAGCTGGGACTCCGACCCACACCGCGGCTGTGCCGGCTGGTGTCCGAACTGCAGCGGTCGCGCCCCGGTAGCGGATCCCCGTAGCCGTAGGTTCCCGTCGAAACCACGCGGGGCCGGCCCTGACCACTCCTGGAGTCGGCGAACCCGCCACTGTCCAGTGGCGGGTTCACACTACCGACTTCGGCCGGCAGGTTTGGCGTGGTCAGCACGCGACAGAGGTCACGTCTGCGCGCCTTGCTGCAGGACGTTGCCGTTGCCGCCGGTCTGTGCGCCCTGCTGGAGGACGTTGCCGTTGCCGGGGCCGGTCTGTGCGCCCTGTTGGAGGACGTTGCCGTTGCCGCCGGTCTGTGCGCCCTGCTGGAGGACGTTGCCGTTGCCTCCGGTCTGGGCGCCTTGCTGGAGGACGTTGCCGTTGCCGGGGCCGGTCTGTGCGCCCTGTTGGAGGACGTTGCCGTTGCCTCCGGTCTGGGCGCCCTGTTGCAGGACGTTGCCGTTGCCGGGGCCGGTCTGTGCACCCTGTTGCAGGACGTTGCCGTTGCCGCCGGTCTGGGCGCCTTGCTGGAGGACGTTGCCGTTGCCTCCGGTCTGGGCGCCTTGCTGGAGGACGTTGCCGTTGCCGCCGGTCTGGGCGCCTTGCTGGAGGACGTTGCCGTTGCCGGGGCCGGTCTGTGCGCCCTGTTGGAGGACGTTGCCGTTGCCGGGGCCGGTCTGCGCGCCTTGCTGCAGGACGTTGCCGTTGCCGCCGGTCTGTGCGCCCTGCTGGAGGACGTTGCCGCCGCGTCCGGTCTGGGCGCCTTGCTGGAGGACGTTGCCGTTGCCGGGGCCGGTCTGTGCACCCTGTTGCAGGACGTTGCCGTTGCCGCCGGTCTGTGCACCCTGCTGGAGGACATTGCCGCCGCGTCCGGTCTGTGCACCCTGCTGGAGGACGTTGCCGTTGCCGCGTCCGGTCTGTGCGCCCTGTTGCAGGACGTTGCCGCCGCGTCCGGTCTGCGCGCCCTGCTGGAGGACGTTGCCGTTGCCGCGTCCGGTCTGCGCGCCCTGTTGCAGGACGTTGCCGTTGCCGCGTCCGGTCTGGGCACCCTGCTGGAGGACGTTGCCGCCGCGTCCGGTCTGGGCGCCTTGTTGCAGGACGTTGCCGTTGCCGCGTCCGGTCTGCGCGCCCTGCTGGAGGACGTTGCCGGAGCAGAACTGGGGTGTGGCCCGAGTGCAGATGTTTGCGGTCGGAGCCTTTGGCGGGGCTTGCGGCGCTGCTGCGGCACTTGTCGCGCCAATCCCGCCTGCGAGCGCGGCGACCAAGCTCGACACGCCGATCAGGCGGGGAATTCCTTGCCGAATGCTTCTCATCATGGTGGATTCCTTGCGTGTGGAAGCGGGTTTGCGCTTGCCTGCACCAGCCATCGTCGGGTGCTGGGCATCACCGCGGCGTGACGCCGGCGTGACCGGGCCCCGACGGCGGACAGCGGACGCTCTCCGCAGGCGGCCACCTGCGTCCCGGTCATGGCCGAGGTTTCCCTACGGGCGGCTGTGTTTCCCGGGACCTGAACCGCTACCGGCCGGCGAAACCGGCCGGTGCGAAGAACAGCAGGAAGATCCAGGAAATCCTGGAGTCATGCGACCTCACCGAGGGGTGTCGAACGGCGGCCGAGCTGGTTGCGGCCACCCCGCGGTGGCCCGATACGCGCAGCTGAGGGCAAGAGCCCGACCGGGCGGTGTGCTCGGCCGGCTGCGTACGGTAACAGGGCCCGGAAAGGCGTACGTGCACTCGACGCGCCGTGCTGTCCGGGTGCACCCGGACAGCACGCGCGTTCACCGGAACGCGCGAATCGCGCGATGCTCACCCCGGCCCGCCCCGGTGCGGTGCAAGGGGTCGTCGCGTCAGCGCAGTTGCCACCCGCTGAACCCGGCCGTGCCGCGCTGCCCGCTTCCGCCGTTCGTCGCGCTCATGAAGATCCCCACGTCCTGGACCGCCGCCGTCCCCGGTACGGCGACCGTGCCCACCGTCCGCCAGCTCGCCCCGCCGTCGGTGGAACAGGAGCCCGTGCACCCGTCCCCGGCCCGGGTCAGCCGGAGCAGCACCGGGGCCTTGACCCCGGTGATCCGCCGGTAGGTGTCCAGGGTGCCGTCGCCGTTCGTGTCGTACGAGAGCACCACACCGTTGGACGGTGTCACCGCCAGATTCAGGAACCCGGCGGAGCCCGGCACCGCGAGGGCGTTGCTCACCATGATCCCGGCGCGCGCCCAGCCCCCGGTGTTCTCCTGTGCGTCGACCCGCACGGTCACCTCCGCCCCGTCGGCCCACACCCCCTCCCGGTACGCGGTGCCGAACTGGCTGGTGCCCTTCCACAGGTCCTGGCCCGCCCCGTTGATCGCGAACCGCCCGTCCAACTGGCCGAAGACCGCCGCGTTCGCCGTGTACGTGCGCCAGCCCGGCTCCAGCGGCGCCGCCAGGTACACCGCGCCGCGCCGCAGATCGGTCACCCGCTCCTCGCCGCGCGGCCCGTACGCGGTGCTCAGCTCGTACGGCATCGGCACCAGCGGTGCGGTCAGCGGCGCCGACGGGGCCGTGACCCGCCAGCCCACCGCACCGGAACCCCCGGCCGCGACCTCTTCGAGGGAGGTGCCGCCGGTGGCCGTGGCGTCCAGGCCGGTGAGCGCGAAGTCGACCCGGCCGGTGGGCCGCAGCCCGTTCAGATTGCGGAAGGCGGCCGTCACCGTGCCGGTGCTGCCCGGCGTGAACGCCACCGGATCGGCCGTGACCGTGATGGTGCCCTGGTACGGGGCGGTGGACAGAGTCTCGTAGACCCGTCGCGCCGTGCGGTGGGCGTCGCCCGTCGGCCGCAGCGGATAGCTGTCGGTGCGGCGGGTCCACTCCTCCTCGCCCGGGTACCAGTCGAACGGCTTCGCCGCCCTGCCCTCCGCGAGCGCGTCGGCCAGCTCGTCCAGATACGCCTGCCACTGCGGGAGATGGACCTCGGCCATCAGCCCCTGCCAGTCGCGGTTGGCGTAGTTGCTGAGGTCGTCGGCGGCGGTCCGGTCCGCCCAGGTGGTGATCAGGGTGCGTGCAGTCCACTCCAGCCGCACCGCCTCCGCCGGGCTCGTCGCCAGCCGCTTGGCGTCCTCCAGCCACGGCCCCAGCAGAAAGGCCCGGTGACAGCCCGACATCGCGTCCGTCAGCCGCATCAGCTTCAGCCAGAGCGCGGCGAGCACGCGGAACCGGGCCACGTCCTTGTCGGCCTGGGCGGCCCGCAGCTGAGGCAGCAGGGTCCGGGAGCGGTCGGCGAGGGCCTGCCGGGCGAGATCGGTGAGGTCGTGGCGGTAGGTGTCCGAGTCGCGCAGCGACGGGCGTACGTCGAGGAGCGCCGCGAACGCCCGGTCGAAACCGGCCGGGTCGAAGGCGGTGTTGACGGAGGAGGTGATGCCGGGGCGACGGGAGAAGAGCGAGTCGACGGGGCGGCCGTCGGTGCTCGTCAGCCGGTACGCCGTGGCGGCCAGCGCGGCGAAGGCCGCCTCCGCCGCGCGGTCGCGGCCGCCGTAGCGGAGCTTCGGGTACGCCCGGAACCACGCCTCCCGGTCCACCTTCTCGGTCCGCCAGGCCAGCTCGCTGAACAGCTCGAACGCCGCCGGGTCGCGCTCGGTCGCCTCCGGCATGTACGCCGTGCCGACCAGGGCGCTGCCCGCTTTGTCGCGCCAGGCCGTGAACTTCTCCGTCCAGCGGTCGGTGTTGGCGCCGATCGTCGTGCGGCCGCCGAAGTTCGGGATGGTGCCGAAGGCGTACGGTGCTCCGCCCCAGTCCTTCTCCCGGTCGGTGACCGTGTCCAGGTCGGAGAGGCCGTCGACGATCAGGATCCGGTCGGTGTCGATCGCCTCCAGCAGCGCCTTGCGGGGATTGGCCTGCCAGCCGAGGATCACCCATGTCGCGCCGGGGTGCGCGGTGTGCAGGGCCGACTCGACGGCACGGGCGGCGTCCGGCACCGGGACGTCACCGGCGCTGCCGCCCTCGTGCAGCAGATCCATCTTGAAGTGCTCCGCCGGACCGAACAGTTCCTCCTGGTGCCGGTAGAAGGCGGCGGCCACCTCGGCGAAGACGGGGGTGCGCGGGTCGAGCCAGTCCGGTCGGCGCAGCCCGTTCCAGGTGCCCTGGGGAACGACCCGGGCCCCCGGATTGCGGTCCGTGAAGCCGTCCGGGACCGTGCCGAAGTAGCCGGGGAACACCGGTGCCATGCCCAGCTCCCGCATCCGGTCGGCGATGCGCCGGCCCAGCCCGGCGCGCCGCCCGATCAGCTCGGGACCGAGCGGGCCGCCGTACCCGCTCATGTTCTGGAGCAGCCACCACGGCTGGTGGGAGGGGGCGGGCAGCCAGGCGCGGGCCTCGGCGTCGTGGTAGCCGAAGTCCTGGAGCAGCCGGTGGTAGACGGCCTCCTGCCCGGCGGTGACCAGCACCTCGTTGCAGCCGTGCAGGGCCAGGACGTCGAGCATCCGCTCCCAGCGCGGCCAGTCGGCGTACGGGGCGGTGTAGCCGTCATGGGTGTCGTTGAGGGCGAACCGGTGGGCGACGGTCGCGGAGCGCTCGACGGGGGTGCGGGGAGCGGGCAGCCGGCGGGGCAGCGCGGTGCGGCTGCCGGACCAGGAGATCACCGCGTCGCAGGTGTACTTGAGGTACCAGTGCGCCCCCGTCAGGGCGGCTGCCGGTGTGGTGGCGGCGATCTCGATCCGCCCGGTGGTACCGGTGACCCGGAAACGGTCCTGCGCGCCGTCGCCCCGGGGGAGGGAACGGAGCCGGAACTGCCCGGCGTGGTCCGGCAGCAGACGGCCGAGCGCGTCGTGCGCGGGCGCGAGGTCCGGGGCCGGAGCGGCGGTGGCGCGCCCCGGGGCGGCGGCCCCCAGCGCGGCGGCGGCGCCGACGGCTCCGGCGGTGCCCAGCAGCGTACGTCTCGTCAGCCGGGAGGAGCTGAAGGGCAGGGAGGGTTCCGTCATGATCCGCACTCCTCGGTGTTGTTCATGGTGGTGCATGCGACAACAAGTGCGTGCGGTGCGCACGTTAATGACGGGTGCGGGGGCGGGCAATGGGGCGTTCGGCGGTTTGTGTCGATCCAGCCGTTCGGCCCTCACGGCGGGGCGGCCGGGCGCCCCGCCGTCAGGCGAAGGCGGCGAGCTGGTGGTCGACCGGTGCCCCGGTCATCCGGTTGGCCAGTGTCGACATCGTGTACGTGCCGATGCCCAGGACCACTTCCAGCGCGTTGCGCGCGGTGTGGCCGTGCCCCAGGAACGCCTGGAGGGCGGCGTCGTCCACGGCGCCGGCCGCGGCGAGCACGGCCAGGGTGAACTCCCTTACCGCGTCGAGCCGTTCGTCGGCCAGTGGCCGCTGCTCGCGCAGGGCCGCGATCAGCTCGGGGTCCGCACCGAGCGCGTCGAGCCTCGCCGTGTGCATCGCCACGCAGATGTGGCAGTCGTTGCGGGTCGCCATCGTCATGATCAGGACCTCGCGGGAGAGCGGGTCGAGGGTGGTGGACTCGAAGACGGCGCTCGCCCTCAGGAAGCCGTCGAGCAATTCCGGCGAGGTGGCGATCCGGGCGACGCCGGAGGGCAGGTAGCCCTGCTTTGCCGTCACCGCCTCCATGGTGCGGCGGGCGGCGGCAGGGGCGGAATCGACGGTGTGGTCGGGGAACACGGATGCGGGCATGGCTGACCTCTCGTGGTGGTTGCTCACGCTAAAATCGACAACGTGATTGACGAAAAGGTAAACCAGGTTGTCGAGTTCTGCAATGGCTGAGCGGCGGGCGGAAGGGGGCGGGAGGGACGCGGCGGGCTTCGAGCTGCCCCTGCTGCTGTTCGCCGGATTCCGGTCGATCGTCGACGAGTTGCACCATGAACTCGCCGGGCACGGCCATGCGGACGTCCGCCCCGCGTACGGCTTCGCGCTCCAGGCGGTCGGCCGTGACGGGGCGACCGCCAGCGAGATCGGCCGGCGGCTCGGGGTCTCCAAGCAGGCGGCCGGCAAGACCGTGGAGAAGCTCGAAGGGCTCGGGTACGTGGAGCGCGTCGACGACCCCCGTGACGGCCGGCGCAAGCTGGTCCGGCTGACCGCGCGGGGCGTCGACGTGCTGGTCAGATCGGCCGAGGGCTTCGACCGGCTGCGGGCCCGGTGGGTCGAGGTGCTCGGTGCCGACCGGGTGCGGGCCATGGAGGCGGATCTGCGCGCGATGGTGCCCGCGAGCGCGCTCCGGCTCGATGTGCCGGGCTGGTTCAACGACTGAGGCGGCCGGGGTGGCTGTGGGGGCGGCTTGGACTTTGCGGACGAGAGATAGGACGTATCTCGTGCGCGCCCTTCCCGCCGGCCTCTGTGTGCGGCAGCATGCCCACGTCGGAACCCAAGAGATCCGACCATTACTGGTCGGGAACGGGAGGGAACCATGGCACGACGCACCCGTGTGCTCAGTGCGCTCGCACTGGCGGCGGCCGCCGCGCTCGTCCCCGTACAGGCGATCGCGCAGCAGCCCGCGCACCAGCGGACGGCGCCACCGGGTACCCCGTGCAGCGCACCGGTGAAGCCCGCCTCGCAGATGACGGTCGAGCCCTGCGACAGCCCGGAACGGATCATCGAGAAGGCCGCGAACATCGTCCCCACCCCTGGCCAGCTCGCCTGGCAGCAGCGGGAGGTGACCGCGTTCACGCACTTCGGGATGAACACCTTCACCGACCGCGAGTGGGGCTCGGGCACCGAGGACGAGAAGCTCTTCGCACCCGGGGCCATCGACGCCGACCAGTGGATGCGCGCCTACAAGGCCGCCGGTGTCGAACAGGTCATGCTCACCGCCAAGCACCACGACGGCTTCGTGCTCTACCCGAGCCGGTACACCGACCACTCCGTCGCGCTCAGCCCCGGCAGCCCCGACGTCGTGGCCGCCTATGTGAAGGCCGCCCGCAAGGCGGGCCTGAAGGTCGGGCTCTACCTCTCGCCCTCCGACGGCGCCGAACTCCCGCACGCCTGGCACGCGCAGTGGGTCGACACGATCCGCGAGAAGCAGGCCGAGGGCAAGCCGCTCAGCCTCCCCGAGCGCATGGCGCTGGAGGACGGCGACCGCGCCCCGGCCGGCGAGGGCCGCTTCGGCAACGGCAGCCCGGTCACGGAGCGCACGATCCCCACCCTCGTCCCCGGCGACGACCGGGCCGCCGCCGTGCGGAGCGGCAAGCTGCCCACCTTCCGGGTGAAGGCCGACGACTACGACACCTACTACCTCAATCAGCTCTACGAACTCTTCACCCAGTACGGCCCGATCGAGGAACTCTGGCTCGACGGCGCCAACCCCTGGTCGGGCTCCGGCATCACCCAGAAGTACGACGTCAAGCAGTGGTTCGACATAGTGAAGGCGCTCTCGCCGAACACCGTCGTCTTCCAGGGCCCGCAGGGTGTGCGCTGGGTCGGCAACGAGAACGGCGTCGCCCGCGAGACCGAGTGGAGCGTCACCCCGCACATCACCGACCCGTGGACCGGGCTCGGCAGCCTGCCCAACGACTCGACCGAACCCGACATCGGCTCCCGGGCCCGGCTCCTCGACCCGGAGGTCAACTACCTCCAGTGGTACCCGGCCGAGGCGGACGTCTCGATCAGGCCCGGCTGGTTCCACCACCCGGACCAGAAGCCCAAGACGCCCGCCCAGCTGATGAACCTGTACGAGAAGAGCGTCGGCCGCAACGCCTCGCTGCTGCTCAACGTCCCGCCGGGCAAGGACGGCCGGATCGACGACGCCGACGTCGCCGCACTGACCGCCTTCGGCTCCGACGTACGCCGGATCTACGGCACCGACGTACGCAAGCAGCACCCGGCCCCGTACACCTTCGACCGGATCGCCGTACGCGAGGACGTCCGGCACGGGCAGCGGGTGGAGAGGTTCGCCGTCGAGGCCCGCGTCGGCGGGAGCTGGCAGCGGATCGCCGAGGGCACGACCATCGGCCACCGCCGCATCCTGTCCCTGGCCACGCCCGTCACCGCCACCTCGGTGCGGGTGAAGGTGCTGGAGTCCCGGGCGACGCCGCACCTGGGGGCGACGACACTGCACCTGAGCACCGCGCCGTGACCCGGCGGCCGTGCGTTTCCGCCGCAGGGGCCGCACGGCCGTGCCCGGCTCAGCCCCGGTCCAGATAGGCGAGCACCGCGAGGACGCGGCGGTTGTCGTCGTCGGACGGCGGCAGGGAGAGCTTGCCGAAGATGTTCGAGGTGTGCTTGGCCACCGCCCGCTCCGTGATCACCATCTGCGAGGCGATCGCCGCGTTCGAACGGCCCTGCGCCATCAGCTCCATCACCTCCAGCTCGCGCGGGGTGAGCATGCCCATCGGTTTGTCCTGCGAGCGCCGCGACAGCAACTGCGAGATCACCTGCGGGTCCATCGCGGTGCCGCCCGCCGCGACCCTGCGCACCGCGTCGACGAACTGGCCGGCGTCGAAGACCCGGTCCTTGAGCAGATAACCGATGCCCCCGTTGCCGTCCGCCAGCAGCTCGCGCGCGTACAGCTGCTCCACGTGCTGCGAGAGCACCAGCACCGGCAGCCCCGGCTTCGCCCGCCGGGCCGCCAGCGCGCACTGCAGGCCCTCGTCCGTGTGGGACGGCGGGAGCCGGACGTCGACGATCGCGACGTCCGGCTCCGACTCGGCGAAGGCGCGGGTCAGTTCGGGCCCGCTCTCGACGGCTGCCGCGATCTCGAAGTCGTACGCCTCCAACAGGCGGACCAGGCCGTCGCGCAGCAGGAAGAGATCTTCGGCTAGGACAACTCGCAAGGGATCTCCATGGTCACCATGGTGGGACCGCCCGCGGGGCTGCTGACGGCCATGATGCCGTCGAATGTACCGAGTCGGCGTTCGATTCCGCTCAGCCCGGAGCCGCCGCCGACCCTCGCACCGCCCCTGCCGTTGTCGGTGACGGAGATCCGCAGCGCGGAGTTCTCGTGGTGGATGTCCACGCAGACGCGGTCCGCCCCCGAGTGCTTGGCGGCGTTCGTCAGCGTCTCGCTCACCGCGAAGTACGCCGCCGACTCGACCGCGGCGTCCATCCGGCCGCCCAGCTCCGCGTCGACCTCCGACTCGAAGGGCAGCCGCAGCGCCAAGGCCCGGACCGCGTCCCCGAGTCCGCGCTCGGCGAGGACCGGCGGGTGGATGCCCCGGACCAGGTCGCGCAGCTCGGTGAGCGCCTCGGCCGACGACTCCCGGGCCATGGCCAGGAGCTTCTTCGCCTGCGCCGGGTCCTTCTCGATCAGCGCCTCCACCGTGCCCAGACTCATGCCCATCGCGACCAGCCGGGCCTGCGCGCCGTCATGCAGATCCCGCTCGATGCGCCGCAGTTCGGAGGCGGCGGTGTCCGCGGCCTGGTGCCGGGTCTCGGTCAGCCGGTCGATGCGCCGGACCAGCTCCTCGTCCTGGGTGGGGGCCAGCAGCGAGCGGGCGATCACGAAGTGCAGCCGCAGCAGCCGCTCGCTGACCAGCACACCGGTCGCGAACAGCACCGCACCGAGCGCGGCGGCGGCAAGGCCCGTCGCCTGACTGTCGACCGGGACGAAGCCGTACCAGTAGCGGTCGTCGGTGAAGACCCGCCACAGGCCGGCCGCCAGCACAAGACCCTCCAGCGGATAGATGAGGAGCGCGGAGGCCAGGGTCGCCACGACATAGCCGGCCGTCATGTCGACCAGCAGCCACCGGATGTCGCGCCAGGTCGCCGGGTCCTTCAGCATCAGCGTGGTCCGCTCCACCTGTCCGGTGAACCCGGTCCGCAGATCCTTCGGGAAGGGCCGGTACGGGACCGGGATACGGACGTCGGACCAGGTGACCGCGAGCAGCCGGCGCCGGTTGGCGTGCTTGCGGACCAGCTCCAGCACATAGGGGGTGGTGAACAGGCCGATGCCCAGTGGGATGAAGGCGATCGAGAGCACGGCCCAGACGAAGAGCGTGATCGAACCGGCCAGGCTCGCGACCGAGACCACGACTCCGCGTCCGGCGGCCAGTATCGCGGCCCTTATTCGCCCCTGCTTCGCGTCCATCCCGGTCCGTCTCCCCTCGCCGGGCCCTCCTGCCGGACCCGCTCCGCAGACAGTCTCACCCGGTGGAGGCCCTGGACGTCAGCTGTTCCACCACCCGGGCGGGGTGTACCCAGCACCACCCCGCCGGCCTCGCCCTACGGCTCCGGGGAAGGGGGCTTCGGCGGCTGGGGCGGGCGGCTCCCCGTTCCTAGATTCGTCAGCGTTCATCGGCGGCGCGTCCGGCGCCGCGTTTCCACCGGCAACAACTGACTTCTGGGGGCGAACACGCCATGAGGCGCAACCTCGCGGCACGCATCGGTATGTGGAGCGCGCACCACCGCAAGACCGCCATTCTCGGCTGGCTGCTCTTCGTCGTGCTCGCCACGGGCATCGGCGGGGCATCAGGGCTGGTCGAGATGTCCGCTTCGGAGAACGGTGCGGGCGACTCCGCACGGGCCGAGCAGATCCTCGACGACGCCGGACTCGGGCGGCCCGCCGGCGAGCTGGTCATGGTGTCCGCCGCGAGGGCGGGGGACTGGCAGGGCGCCGCCCGCGAGCTCTCCGCGGTCCTCGGAAGGACCGGCGAGGTGGCGGACCTGGCTGCGCCGGTCCCCTCCGAGGACGGCAAGGAGGCGCTGATCACCTTCGACCTGAAGGGGGACGCGGCGACGGCGCCGGACCGGGTGCAGCCCGTGCTCGACGCGGTGGACGGGGTCCGGGCGGACCACCCCGACGTCACCATCCACCAGTTCGGCGAGGCCAGCGCCGGGAAGTGGCTCGGCGACCTGCTCTCCGAGGACTTCAAGAAGGCCGAATTCACCGCCGTACCCCTGGCCCTGGGCATTCTGCTGGTCGCCTTCGGCGCCGTCGTCGCGGCGCTCCTCCCGGTCGGGCTGGCACTGACCGCGTGCCTGGCCGCCTTCGGGCTGCTGTCGCTCGCCAGCCACCAACTGCACCTGTTCCAGACCACGTACTCGGTGATGTTCCTGATGGGCTTCGCCGTCGGCGTCGACTACTGCCTGTTCTATCTGCGGCGCGAGCGCGACGAGCGGGCGGCGGGACACGACGCGGAGACGGCGCTGCGGATCGCGGCGGCGACCAGCGGCCGGGCGGTGCTGGTCTCCGGGCTCACGGTGGCGGTTGCGATGGCCGGCATGTTCCTGTCCGGCCTGATGCTGTTCAAGGGCTTCGCGCTCGCCACCATCATCGTGGTCCTCGTCGCCGTGCTGGGCTCGGTGACGGTGCTGCCCGCGCTGCTGTCCTGGCTGGGCGACCGGGTCGAAGCGGGACGGCTGCCCTTCCTCGGCCGGCGAGGGGGCCGGCGCGCCCGCACCGGCGGCGGGATCGCCGGCAGGGTGCTGCGGCCGGTGCTGTCGAGGCCGCGGACCTTCGCGGTCGCCTCGGTCGTCGTCCTGCTCGCGCTGGCCGCGCCCGCCATCGGCATGAAGACCGAACAGCTCGGCCTGGAGAAGCAGTTCGGCTCCCACTCGCAGCTCTCGGTCGCCTACCGGCAGATCAGCGAGAACTTCCCGGGCGGCCCCGACCCGGCACGCGTGGTGGTGAAGGCCGACGACATCCAGGCCCCCGCGCTGCGCGAGGCGCTCGACGGCTTCGAGAAGGTGACCGTCCACAAGGCGCAGAACGTCGCGGAGATCGAGGTACCGCTCCCGCACGGGCGGGCCTCGCTCCTCGAACTCCGCGAGGAGCGGCTGCCCGCCGCTTTCGACGCCACCGGTGCCCAGGTGTACGTGACCGGCGAGACCGCGGGCTCCGTCGACTTCACCGAACAGCTCAAGCGCGGCATCGTCCCCGTCTTCGCCTTCATCACGGCGGTGACCTTCCTGCTGATGCTGTTCTGCTTCCGCTCGTACGTCATCGCCATGACGTCGATCGTGCTCAACCTGCTCTCCGTTGCCGCCGCCTACGGGGTGATGGTCGCCGTCTTCCAGCACGGCTGGGGGGCTTCGCTGATCGGCTCGGAGGGAGTCGGCGCGATCGAGTCCTGGATGCCGCTCTTCGTCCTGGTCGTCCTGTTCGGACTCTCCATGGACTACCACGTGTTCGTGGTCTCCCGGATCCGCGAGGCCCGCGACCGGGGGCTGACCACCCGGGCCGCGATCGACGAGGGCGTCCGGAGGACGGCGGGCGCGGTGACCGGCGCCGCCGTGATCATGGTCGCGGTCTTCGCGGTCTTCGGGACGCTGTCGATGCAGGACATGCAGCAGATGGGTGTCGGCCTCGCCGTCGCGGTGCTGCTGGACGCCACGGTCGTACGGATGGTCCTGCTGCCCTCGGTGATGGCCCTGCTCGGCGAGCGGAACTGGCGCACCCCGCGCGCCCTGACCCGGCTGCCGAGCCTGGAGCACGACGAGCCGGTGCGGGAGCCGGCGGGGTCCGGGCGACTCGGCTGACCGTGCCGGCCCGCCCCGCCCGGCACATGGAGCGGCCCTGGTCCGGTACGTACCGGACCAGGGCCGCTCCACGTGTCTTCCGAGGCGTCAGGGCGTGTACTTGTACCCGACGCGCCGCACCGTCTGGATCGAACGCCGGTGCTCCACGCCCAGCTTGCGGCGCAGCCGGGCGATGTGGACGTCCACTGTGCGCCCGTCGCCCACGTGCCCGTAGCCCCAGACCGTGGTCACCAACTGGTCGCGGGTGTGCACCCGGTGCGGGTGCGCGACCAGATGGGCGAGCAGTTCGAACTCCAGGTACGTGAGGTCGAGGGTGTTCCCGTCCACCGCGGCGGTGCGCTGCACGGGGTCGATGCGCACCGGCCCGGTGGCCGGCTCCTCCACCGGTGTCGGCACCACGTACTGGGCGGCCGCGGCGGCCGCCGCCGTGACGGCAGGCTGCTGATCGGCCGGTACGAGCACCAGATAGCCGATCATCGGCGGCCGGCCCGGCACGGCCGGAACGGTGTGCTGGGGCGCGGGCAGCCAGGTGGCGCCCGGTGGCAGGAACTCCGCCACATCGGCCAGCTGGACGACCTCGTCGGGGTCGACGGCGCGCAGCCGGTGGCGGTTGGCGGAGAGGGAACGGGCGGAGGTGGTGGCCGCAGCGGACGCCGAAGGCGCTGCGGTGGCAGCGGCCGCGGCGGAGAAGGTACGAGTGTTCGCCATGAGGGTCAGCTCTTTCGCGCGAAGGAGTCGTCGGTGGACGGACTTGCTTGCGCGCGGACCGAAGGCCGGGGTGAGCGGCTTTAGAGGGCCTGCGCGTTCGACGCGCGACAACACACCCGGTCGAAGTCATGGTGCTGACGGGAAGGCCAGAACGGCTCGAGGTCGCTGCGACCTGTCGAGGTGTGCTGGTGGATGCTGGCCATGTCCCCATTGAACCAGAGAACCCGACGCCGCAGCAGACCTCTTCCACCCGTCGATACGGACCCTTTGCGTTACCTTCCTCACCAGGGCCGCCCGTCCGGCGCCACGACCGGCGGGCCGGTTTCCGCCTCGTCCCGCGACCGGCTCAACCCACCAGCCGCTTGCGCCAGTCCAGACCGGTGAGCTCGATCGCCCGGTCCGGCGACCCGTCCCACTCCACCGTCAGCCCCGCGTCGCCGAGCGCCTCGACGACCTCCCGGCCCACGAAGGCGGTCTCGTCGGCCGTCTCGCCGAACCCGCCGTAGTACAGCGTCAGGCCGTGCCCCGCCGCGGCACTCTCGGTGCCCTGCGTGTGGAAGAAGACGAAGCCCCGCGCGTCCTCCTGCCCGGCGCCCCGGATCTCGGCGAGACCGCACGACCGGCAGCAGGTGAAGTGCTCCCTCGCCGTGATTCCGCCCTGCTCCAGCCGGGCGAACGCCCGCGTCAGCCGGTCCGCGTCCGTCACGTCCGACCACTGCCGCTGCTCCTCGACCCGCTCCAGCCACAACCGCTCGGCCAGCTGCTGCGCCTGTGCGGGCGTCACCGGACGCACACCGTCCTTCACCAGGTGGTCCTCGGCCGTCCGGGAGAGCTCCTGGACCGTCCCGTACCCGCAGCGGAGCAGCACCCGTATCCGCTCCTCCAGCCGCGCCCGGATCTCCGCCGGGATCTCGGGCACGGGCTCCGGCTCCGGCATCCCGGCGCTCTCCCACTCCACACCCGCGTCCCACTCCGGCTCCTGCCGCGCCCAGCGGGTCATCAGCCCGGCGACCCGCTCCGGCGAACCGATCGACGTCCGGTAGTGCGTGGCGGGGCCACCGGAGCGGCGCTCCAGCTGGTAACCGTCACCGTGATCGAACCAGACCTGCACGTAGGTCCCGGGGAGGTCGGGTATGCGCTGCACGACCAGGAACCGGTCACCCTTCATGCCGATCCGGTGCACCAGATCGTTCAGCGCCCGCTCCGAAATGCGGGTGTACGTCTCGGAGTTCTCGGTCTCCACCTTGATGTCGAGCATGTGTCCACCCTGACACGGCCCACTGACAACGCCCCGGGGCCGGGGAAGCGGGCGCGGTCGCCGGGTGGTGCCACGACGAGGGGGCGCCCACCCGGCCGGGTGGGCGCCCCCTCGTGCGGACGGCGGAGCGGGATCAGACCTGGTCGGCCTTCTCCAGCGCGGCGCAGCAGGTGTCGACGATCAGCCGCGTGACGACGTACGGGTCGACGTTGGCGTTCGGGCGGCGGTCCTCGATGTAGCCCTTGCGGTCCTGCTCGACCTGCCACGGGATGCGGACCGAGGCGCCGCGGTCGGAGACGCCGTAGCTGTACTCGTTCCACGGGGCGGTCTCGTGCAGACCGGTCAGCCGGTCGTCGATGCCCGCGCCGTAGTTCTTGACGTGGTCCATCGGCTTGGAGCCCTCGCCCAGCGACTCGCACGCGGTGATGATCGCGTCGTACCCCTCGCGCATCGCCCTGGTGGAGAAGTTGGTGTGCGCGCCCGCGCCGTTCCAGTCGCCCTTGACCGGCTTCGGGTCGAGGGTCGCGGAGACACCGAAGTCCTCGGCGGTGCGGTACAGCAGCCAGCGGGCGACCCACAGCTGGTCGGAGACCTCCAGCGGGGACAGCGGGCCGACCTGGAACTCCCACTGGCCGGGCATGACCTCGGCGTTGATGCCGGAGATGCCGAGGCCCGCCTTCAGGCAGTTGTCGAGGTGCCTCTCGACGATCTCGCGGCCGAATATCTCGTCGGCGCCGACACCGCAGTAGTAGCCGCCCTGCGCGGCCGGGAAGCCGCCCTCGGGGAAGCCGAGCGGCCGGTGGCCGTCGAAGAAGGTGTACTCCTGCTCGATCCCGAAGACCGGCTCCTGGCCCGCGAAGCGCTCGGCCACCGGGCGCAGCGCGGCACGGGTGTTGGACGCGTGCGGCGTCATGTCGATGTCGAAGACCTCGCACAGTACGAGGATGTCGTCGCCGCCGCGGATCGGGTCCGGGCAGCTGAAGACGGGCTTCAGCACCCGGTCGGAGGCGTGGCCCTCGGCCTGGCTGGTGCTCGAACCGTCGAAGCCCCAGATCGGCAGCTGGGCCACGTCCTGCGAGGGGCTCCCGGCCATGATCTTCGTCTTGGAGCGGAGCTTGGCGGTCGGCTCGGTGCCGTCGATCCAGATGTACTCAGCCTTGAACGTCACGGAAGCCATCCTTTGCGGGTGCTGCGGTCCTGCGGTCCGGTCTACGCAGCGCAGCTTCGCAAGACGCGATTTCCCGTCCGTTGCCCGGATGTGAACCCCGTGTTACCGAGGATTTCCGCCTTGCGCGCGGGCCCTGAGCAGCGACTCGAAGCCGGCCGCGCGGATCCGGCGGACCACTTCCTCCTCCGTGGTGCCCAGCGCCCGGGCCGCCTCCGCGAGCCGCCAGTCCGCGTCGGCGAGCCGGTGCAGCAGATGGCCGCGCCTGACCTGGGCCTCGGACAGCCGGAACGTCTTCAGGTACGCGACCTGCCCCTTGTGATCGGTGATCGTCTCACCGATGTGCTGCCCCGCCCCGCCCGTCCGGAACGGCGGCAGGAACCGCCACAGCGTGAACGAACCCATCCGGTACACCCGGTCGAAGGCGTACGAGCTGTCCAGCAGCTCACCCGCGAACAGGGTGTCGTGCGCCTCGGCCCACTCCCGCTCGCACTCCCGCGCCGCCGCCCGCAGCGCGGCGAGCGACCGCAGCCCCGGACCGTCGGGTATCCGCGCCGCGAACTCCGGCACCGGAGCGCCGTACAGCGCGTACTGGTGGATCAGCTCGCCGTACAGGTCCTCGACCAGCGACGGGTGCAGCAGCCGGTAGTCGTCCGGGTGCGGCAGCACGAACGCGGCGGCGAGCGCGTCGGCCGCGTACACCATCACTCCGCACTGGCCGGGATGGATCTCGAAGACCCGCAGCGCGTCACCGAGCCCGCGCACCGACCACCCCATGTACGCGTCCTCGGCGCGCGGCGAGAGCCCGTCGCGCAGCGCCTGCCGCGACCACTCCTCCCAGGCGACGGAGGGGCCGCCGAAGTGCAGGGCCAGATAGCCCTCCAGCGCGAGGTGCAGCGGCAGGAAACGCAGCCGGTCGCCGGGCCGGCGCTTCGCCATCCGGTGGTGGCGGTGGCGGTGGAGCCGCGCGGTCCGGGGCGCCGGCCGCCTGCCGGCCCCGGAGCCCGCCGCGGCGCCGAGCTGCGTACCGTACGCGGCGGACTGCTCGCCCTCGCCGGACCAGTCGGCGACGAAGCCGTGCGGGACGACCGAGGCGTAGTGCGTGCGCGGCCCGAGGTCCACGACGCCGTACCCGTGGTCCGCGTAGAGCTCCTCGTGCAGCCGCAGCCCCTCGACGGGCTGTTCGCGCACCAGCGGCACCAGCCGGATGCCGCCCCACACCTGGGCGGGGCGGGTGGCGAGCCCGGTCGTTTCGAGCCTGTTCACGATGCCGCTCCTGTCCCGTCGTCGCTCACGAAACGTGCCACCTGCCGGTCCAGATAGGCGTACAGCGCCGCCGCTCCCGTACGTCCCTCGGCGAACCCCGCGATCTCCACCAGGGCCGGCAGATCCTCCGCGTCCCGGACACCCGCCGTGGGCACGCTCGGCGCCAGGCGCCGCACATCGAAACCGTCCGCGTCGTATACGGGGTTCACATGCACCACCGCCGTGCGCCGGTCCGGATCGAGCCGGGTCCGCCAGACCCGCAGCACCTCGCCCGCGAGTCCGGGCGGCGCGTTGTCCCAGCCGTCCGAGACGATGACCAGCCGGTCGGGGCCCAGCTCCAGCGCGTCCAGCACACGGCTGCCGAGCGGGGTCGGCCCCCAGGGCCTGGCCAGCAGCGGATCGGTGCGGCCCGATGTCCACAGCGGGGTGTACGCGCCCGGCGCGGCGAGCGCCTCCAGCAGGAAGTGGCAGGCCAGCGCCACGGCGAGCGGCCGGCGCCGCTTCTCGCCCGACCCGGACGACGAGTAGCTGTCGTCCAGCACGGCGGCGACCCGGCCCCAGCCCCCGGCGTGCGGCCCCGCCGCGCGCCGGGCCGCCGAGCGCAGCGCACGGGTCAGCTCCGCGCGGTGCGCACTGCGCGCCTCGAAGCCGAGCGACAGGACGTACAGGGCGAGCCGGGTCAGCGGCATCACGGTCAGGTCCACGTCCGCGGGCAGCCGTGCGTCGTCCCCGGCGGCGCGCTGCCCCAGGGTCCGCAGCCGCTCCAGCCGGGTCATCCGCGGCGCCATCCGCTCCAGGAACACCTCGCGCTTCATCCCGCGCCGGGCGGCGAAGCCCTCGGCGACGGTGAACGGCAGCTCCTCCACGGCCCCCTGCTCGTAGTGGGCCCGCCGCCAGGCGTCGAGCAGCCCGTGCCGGTAGCTCGTCCGGTATCCCGGCCGGAACAGGAAGTCCCCCGTCTCGTCCGGCTCCCCGGGCCCGCCGAACCGGAGGTGGACATGGCGGGCGGCGGTCTTCAGCCCGGAGCGGTACTTCACCGCGTCGTGCGCCGGGTCGGGCCGGGCGGCCAGCCAGTCCCGCATGATCGCGCGGGTGCGCCGGTTGTTCACCCCGGCCGCGCGCAGCGCCCGGAACAGCCGGTACACGCGCTGCGGCGGCAGCTTCGCCAGCCGGGCGGCGATCAGCCGGCCCTCGGTGCGCTTCTCCCCGGGGCTCGCGTCGGCGGCGTGCTCCAGCAGGCCCCGGACGACGAGCGCGGCGTTGTGGTCGTTGATGTCGAGGGCGAGCGCGGCGGCGTACACCCGGCGGTAGTTGACCCGCACGTACTCGTGGAGGAAGTCCAGCGAGAGCCGCTGCTCGTACGCGGTCGAGCGGAACTCGCGCTGCCCGGTCGCGGTGATCGCGGCGTTGACGAAGAGCAGCACGTCCTCGGCGGCGACGAGACCGGCGTCGGTTCCGGTGCTGGTGGTCATGGTTCCCCCGTGGAGTCACGCGCCGCCGTGCACCCGGGCGGAGCGCCGGCCGGGGAATGGGGGCGCGAACAGCGAAATCAGTGCTTCAGAGGCAAGTCCCGGAAGTCGCAGCCGGAGTCCCGCGGCCGGCCCCGCAAACGTAGCCACCGACAGCGCCCCGCGCCAACTCAATACGAGGTGGGCCCGGCCGACCCGGCAGACTTGCCCCATGACGACACTTCCCCCGACCCCCCTGCGCATCGGCCTCGTCGGTACGGGCCCCTGGGCCCGGAACACCCAGGCCCCCGCCCTCGCCGCCCACCCCGGCGTCGCACTGAGCGGTGTCTGGGGCCGCCGCCCCGAGGCCGCGAAGGAGCTGGCCGCCGCGCACGGCACCACGGCGTACAGCGGCGAGGCGGGCATCGACGAGCTCTTCGCCGCCAGCGACGCCGTCGCGTTCGCCCTGCCGCCGGACGTCCAGGCCCCGCTCGCCGCCCGCGCCGCGGCCACCGGCCGCCATCTGCTGCTGGACAAGCCGGTCGCGACCACCGTCGCGGGCGCCCGCGAGGTCGTCCGGGCCGCCGAGCAGACCGGGATCGCCTCCGTCGTCTTCTGCACCCTGCGGTTCGCGGCCGAGACATCCGCCTGGATCGAGGAACAGGCCGCCGTGGACGGCTGGTTCACCGCCCGTGCCGAGTGGATCGGCGCACTGTTCGCCCCGGGTGCGACGAACGAGTACGCCGCCTCGCCGTGGCGCCGCGAGAAGGGCGGCCTGTGGGACGTCGGCCCGCACGTCCTGTCGGTCCTGATCCCGGTGCTGGGCGACGTGACCCGGCTGACCGCGGCCCGCGGCCCGTCCGACACCACGCACCTCGTCCTCCGCCACTCCTCCGGCGCGTCCAGCACGGTGACCCTCGCCCTGGGCGCGCCCGTGGCCGCGGCCGCCACGGAGATCGAGCTCCGGGGCGAACAGGGAACGGCCACCCTGCCGCGGTGGTCCGACCCGGTCGCCGGGTTCCGGGCGGCGGTCGACGCGCTGATCCATTCGGTGCGCACGGGGGACCCGCACCCCTGCGACGTACGGTTCGGGCTGCGTCTGACGGAGCTGCTGGCGGAGGCCGAGAAGCAGACGGACGCGTAGTACGGCGACGGCTCCGCCGCGGCGCCCGCCGCATCGGCGTCCGGCGGAGCTCCGGCCATGCCCCGGTCCCGTGGGGCCGGGGAGCTATGCCGGCCGGGGGCGCTCCGGTGGTCAGGGGGCCGGGGTGACCGCCCGGTGCGCGGCGAGCAGGAAGCGCCGGACGGCAGCCGTCTCCTGCTCGTCGAAGTCGCGCAGCACCGCCACCATGCTCTCGATCAGGGGCCCGAAGAACGCCCACCCCAGCTCCACCGCCCGCTCGTCGACCGCCAGCAGTACGCGCCGCCGGTCGCGCGGATCACGGGTGCGGGTGAGATGGCCGAGCCGTTCCAGCCGGTCGATGACGGCGGTGGTGCCCGCCGAGTTGAGCCCGAGCTGCGCGCCGAGCCACCCCGCGGTGGCGTCCGTACCCGCCCGCGCGGCGTCCAGCAGGCAGATCAGGGCGCGGACATCGGTGCTGTGCATGTCGTGGAGGGCCGCGAACTCGGCCTGGCGCAGCCCGAATTCGACGGACACCTTGCGCAGCAGATGCACGATCTCCAGTTCCGGTTCCGGCTTCGGGCCCTGCTCGCTCATCGTTGGTCCTTCCATTCCGCCGAGTCTATTATCTCGCCGAGCGAGATAATATTCGGGAGCAGCGGGAGCAGCGGGAGCAGTACGACCGGGGAGGAACCCATGACATCCACATCGGTACCCACGTCGTTCCACCAGGCGTACGACGAGGTCCTCGCCGTCGGCTGGCCCGCCGGGACGACGTACTCCGAGGTCACCACCCCGTACGGCACCACCCGCGTCAACAGCTGCGGCCCCGCCGGCGCTCCGCCCCTGGTGCTGCTGCCCGGCGGCGGTGCCACCTCCGCCGTCTGGTACGCCCAGGCCGCCCACCTGGGCCGCACCCGCCGCGTCCATGCCGTCGACCTGATCGGCGACCCGGGCCGCAGCGTCGCGGGCGAGCGCCCGATCCGTACGGTGGCGGACCTGGCGTCCTGGCTCGACGGGGTGCTGGACGGGCTGGGGGCCGGCCGCACCGCGCTGGGCGGGCATTCCTACGGGGCCTGGATCGCTCTCCATTACGCCCTGCACGCGCCCCACCGCGTCTCGGGGCTGGTCCTGGTGGACCCGACGCAGTGCTTCACCGGCTTCCGGCCCGGCTACCTGCTGCACGCGCTGCCGATGCTGATCCGGCCGAGCGCGAAGCGGACGCGGGCCTTCCTGAGGTGGGAGACGGGTGGCGCCGCGCTCGACCCGGCCTGGCTGCGCCTGCGCGACGCGGCCACGGGCTTCCCGTCCGCCCGCCCGGTCACCGGTCCCCGCCCCGCGCCGGAGGCCCTGAGCGCACTGGACGTACCGACCCTGATCCTGCTCGCCGAACGCGGCCGGGCCCACGACCCGGCCCGCGTCACCGCCGCGGCGGCCCGGCTGCTCCCTCGGGTGACGACGGCGACGATTCCCGGCGCCACGCATCACACGCTGCCGCTGTACGGGCCGACGGCAGGCGAACTGAACCGCAGGATCGAGGAGTTCATCGAGTGACGGGCCCGTGCACGGGCCTGCCCACGGGCCGCCCGCGGACGCTCAGCGGTCCAGCACCTCGCGTACCGCCTCGTCCGTGCGCGCCACGACGGCGGTCCCGTCGTCCGCGGTGATGATCGGCCGCTGGATGAGCCTCGGGTGCTCGGCGAGGGCCGAGATCCACCGCTCGCGCGAACCGGCCTCGCGCGGCCACTCCTTGAGCCCGAGCTCCTTCGCATCGGCTTCCTGCGTCCGCGTGATGTCCCACGGCTCCAGCCCGAGCCGGTCGAGCACGGCCCGGATCTCGTCCGGCGACGGCACGTCCTCCAGATAGCGGCGGACGGTGTATTCGGCACCCTCCGCATCGAGCAACTGCACCGCGCTGCGGCACTTGGAACAGGCGGGGTTGATCCAGATCTCCATGGGGCCAAAGGTACGCGAGGGACGACCCGAAAGCCCTTCTGGACAGCGCCGATTGTCAGTGCCGGGCAGTAAAATAAAGGCAGTTGGTGAGGGTTCCACGACCATGCCAGGAGGTTGCCCATGGCCGTTGCCGCAGTCACGACCAAGCCGCTCCACAAGCCCCTGATGAAGAAGCCGCTCCCCGCGGGCCGGCCCCGCGAGTGGTACGTCTCCCACAACCGCCGCCTGAAGGCCATGCGCCTGGCGATCGCCCTGCTCGACACGGGCGTCTACTACCCGTCGACCGCGACCAACGACAGGATATGCGCGACCGCCGAGCGCATCGGCATCCACCCGCCGTCCGACACGACCTGCCGCATGGTCCGCGCCCTGATCCGCTACGGCCGCTGACGTCCGGCGCACCCGACGACCGTGTCCCCGAGCCCCTGTACGGGGCCCGGGGACACGGCCACGTCCGGCACGGTCATGTACGGCACGGCCACATACAGCACGGTCATGCACAGGCGGTAATGGACCCGGCTCAGAACCCGCCGCAGGTCGCCGTGGCGAAGGCCCCGGAGGCCGTGGCCGTCCGAACCGTCCCGTTGTCCGCCGTCACCGCGCAGGTGACCTCGCCGCCCGATGCCCCGAGGGAGACGGCGAAGGAGCCGCCGCTCATGAAGCCCCTGGTCCGGGTCTCCCCGGCCCAGGGCAGCGTCCGCAGAGTCAACCGCGTGGTCGAGAGCTCGCCGTCGTGCCAGGTGGGATAGGTGACGGTGACGTCCTTGGCGGTGCCGGTGACCTCGTACGTGATCCGCAGCGGCTTCGTCCCCTCCCTCGCCAGCGCACCGGCGACCGCCCCGACGGCGACGGCGCCACCACCGGCCGGCGCGAGCACGACCACGAGCAGTACCCAGGGCCACCGCCGCCGGCGCCGCGCTGCTTCCGGGACTCCATCCGGCCTCTGGTCGCTCATGCCCCCAGCCTCGGCCGCCCCGCGCGGCACCGCGAATCGACGCTGTCCCTCCGCTCACCCGACCGGCGTACACCGCATGCGGCGCCGGCCGCCGCCCCTTTGACTGGGGCGATGGGTGAAGGGGGGAGTGGCGAGTGCTGGGAGGCACGATGACGAGGAGAGCCGCGCGGGGTCTGTGGGCCGCACTGCTGACGACGGCCGTGCTGTCGACGGGCGCAGCCTGTTCCGACGGCGGCGGCAGCGCCTCCAGCACGGCGTCCAAGGCCGCGTCCGCCGCGGCGTCGGCGGCATCCCGGGGGGCCGACGTGGTGGCCTCGGCGACGGCCGCCGCGGGCGAGAAGCTGAACGGCTTCAAGAACGGCGTGAATGCCAAGAGCGACGTCGAGCTGGGCAGGCCGAGCACCGACAACGACGGCCGCGCCACCGTGAAGGTCACCGTGAAGAACAGCACCGACTCCGCGAAGTCGTACGCGGTGCAGGTCAACTTCCGTGACGGGAGCGGCAATCTGCTCGACACGGTCGTGGTGACGGTCGACGACATCGGCCCCAAGGCGTCCAAGGACGCCACGGCCCGCAGCAACCGCAAGCTGTCGGGAGAGGTTGAGGCCGAGGTGGGACGGGCTCTGCGGCACTGATCACGCCGCGAGGGCGCGCGACTGTCACGTGCCGTTGGAGGAATCCCCCGGAGTCAGATCGACGGCAGAACACTCACGACGATCGGAGCCGGGGGATTCGAGGGTGTGGGCACCTGGATGAGGAAGGGGAAGAACACGATCTCGCTTCCCGTATTCAGCGCCCGCTGCGAAACCCGGTAGCAAACGACCTCATTCGGATTGTCCACGAGTGTGTAGCACTTGAGCACCGAAGGCGCGACCTGGAAATTCTGCTGCGAGGCAACAGAGCTGCCCGCTGACGTGCCCAGGATGCCGGCTGTCAAAAAGGAAGCCGCCGCGGCGACACCGATGTTCCGCAAAGTTGTCATCTTCATGTCCATCAGCTCAAAGGCTCGGGGTGAACTGGAGTTCCCCATCGGCGTGCTGGGACTTCAGCGGCCCCGGCATCATGGCTCGACGGGGACGGATTCTCGTAGAACCAGAACTGCTCGTAGAGCTGGAACTGGGCGTTGACAACCACTGTATCGTCCGGCCCGGTCTCCTGCTGTTCCGTCGTTTCCGGTTGTGTCGCGTTCCCCGGATTCCGTCTCGTACGGCCCCTGTCTCAACTCGCCGGTCGTGACTGGTTGAATCCGGGAAATCTCTCGGTGCGACATCCGCGAGGAGAGCGCGCAAGCTTGGGGAGGAGGCATCCCAGGATTCCGCCTGGAGTTGCTGCTGTCGGTCCCGTCATCGCGTCAGCATCACGTCGGAGTCGCGCTGTGGCCGAGGCCCGATGCTCACGATGAATGTGACTGGAACAGCAAGAAAGCACAGTGCCGGAAAGGGGAAAACCGTGAGAGGAAACGTCGTCCTGAGTTCCGCCGCGGCCGTGGCGCTTGTCGGAGGGCTGGCTGCGACCACTGTCGTTCCTGCTTCCGCTGCCCCGACCCAGACGTGTCGGGTTGTGGCGAGCACCTTGACGGGAGAGAACTTCGATCCCAGCGCGTTGTTCGTCGTATCCCCCGGGGGGATGGTGCTGCGCCCTTCTCTTGACGGTCGTATAGGACCGGCCGCTGTGACGGGCACGGGCAGCTTCTCCGTAGGCCCTGTGGCCTGCGCCGGGGGAGGATCGGCGGCATCGGCCGGCGCGGGCGCAGCCACTGCCGCCGCTGCCGGAACGAGCGCGGCACAGGCGGCGAGGGCCAGGGGCGCCTCCCCGCAGGAGGCGGCGGCACAGGGTGCAGCTGCCGTGCAGGCCACCGGGCGAAACCTCGGCCTGTCGCAGACGGTGATAAACCAGGTCACCAATCAGACGGTCAACAACCTGAACCAGATCATCGGTTCCACGATCGGTGGGTCCGTCATCGCGGGAAGCGGTAACACGGTCGGCGGTGGCAACACGGTCGGTGGTGGGACGACCACGACTCCGGGCACTGGTGGTGGGACGACTACTACCCCGGGTACCGGTGGTGGGACGACTACTACCCCGGGTACCGGTGGTGGGACGACTACCACTCCGGGCACTGGTGGTGGGACGACTACCACTCCGGGTACCGGTGGTGGGACGACTACTACCCCGGGCACTGGTGGTGGGACGACTACTACCCCGGGCACTGGTGGTGGGACGACTACCACTCCGGGCACTGGTGGTGGGACGACTACCACTCCGGGTACCGGTGGTGGGACGACCACGACTCCGGGCACTGGTGGTGGGACGACTACCACTCCGGGTACCGGTGGTGGGACGACCACGACTCCGGGTACCGGTGGTGGGACGACCACGACTCCGGGTACCGGTGGTGGGACGGCCACTACCCCGGGTACCGGTGGTGGGACGACCGCTCCCGGCACCGGAACCGGCGAGCAACCAGTGATGATGCCGGCTCTGTGATTCCCTGTTCCCACAGGCGGAGAGTCCGGGCCGGCGCAGGCGTGAGTCCCCTGACGGTGTCCCGCGTCCGGTAGTTGAGTGTCGGCCCCGATCGCCCATGAGCCCTCATCGAGAAATCGATGAGGGCTCATGGGACTGTGCGGGCGTCCGATCCGGAGCGGTCGGGCGATCCGCTTTCTAGAGGTCGAAGTACAGCTCGAACTCGTGCGGGTGCGGGCGCAGCTGGATCGGGGCGATCTCGTTGGTGCGCTTGTAGTCGATCCAGGTCTCGATCAGGTCCGACGTGAAGACGCCACCGGCCTGGAGGTACTCGTTGTCCGCCTCCAGCGCCTCCAGGACGGCCGGGAGGGAGGTCGGGACCTGCTGGACGTTCGCGTGCTCCTCGGGAGCCAGCTCGTACAGGTCCTTGTCGATCGGCTCGGCGGGCTCGATCTTGTTCTTGATGCCGTCGAGGCCGGCCATCAGCAGCGCGGAGAAGGCCAGGTACGGGTTGGACGACGGGTCCGGGGCGCGGAACTCGACGCGCTTGGCCTTCGGGTTGGAGCCCGTGATCGGGATGCGCATCGCGGCCGAGCGGTTGCGCTGCGAGTACACCATGTTGACCGGGGCCTCGAAGCCGGGGACCAGACGGTGGTAGGAGTTCACCGTCGGGTTGGTGAACGCCAGCAGCGACGGGGCGTGCTTGAGGATGCCGCCGATGTAGTAGCGGGCGATGTCCGAGAGGCCCGCGTAGCCCTGCTCGTCGTAGAACAGCGGGTCGCCGCCGGCCCACAGGGACTGGTGGACGTGCATGCCCGAGCCGTTGTCGCCGAAGATCGGCTTCGGCATGAAGGTCGCGGTCTTGCCGTTGCGCCAGGCGACGTTCTTCACGATGTACTTGAAGAGCATCAGGTCGTCGGCCGCGGCGAGCAGCGTGTTGAACTTGTAGTTGATCTCGGCCTGGCCGGCGGTGCCGACCTCGTGGTGCTGGCGCTCGATCTGGAGGCCGCTGTTCTCCAGCTCCAGGGACATCTCGGCACGCAGGTCGGCGAAGTGGTCGACCGGCGGGACCGGGAAGTAACCGCCCTTGTAGCGGACCTTGTAGCCCCGGTTGTTCTCGACCGCACCGGTGTTCCAGGCGCCGGCCTCGGAGTCGATGTGGTAGAAGCTCTCGTTCGCCGACGTCTGGAAACGGACGTTGTCGAAGACGTAGAACTCGGCCTCGGGACCGAAGTACGCGGTGTCGGCGATACCGGTGGAGGCGAGGTACGCCTCGGCCTTCTTGGCCACGTTCCGCGGGTCACGGCTGTACTGCTCGCCGGTGATCGGGTCGTGGATGAAGAAGTTGATGTTGATGGTCTTGTCGCGGCGGAAGGGGTCGACACGGGCGGTCGACAGGTCCGCGCGCAGCGCCATGTCGGACTCGTGGATGGCCTGGAAGCCGCGGATCGACGAGCCGTCGAAGGCAAGCTCGTCGGCCGGGTCGAAGGTCGCCGCCGGGACGGTGACGTGCTGCATCACACCGGGCAGGTCACAGAACCGGACATCGATGAACTTGACGTCATTGTCGGCGATGTACTTCTTCGCGTCGTCGGCGTTCTGGAACATCCAACTCCTCCTACTCCCGGCCCGGGAGGGACGGGGTTGTAGCTCGTGGTGCGGCCAGTGCGGTGGCACACGCTGGACCCGACCATAGGCAGACCGGATTTCTCAAGCATGACCCATTTGTTTCGCAGAAGTTAACCGAGCCGGGTGTGACCGGCACCTCGTGACCGGTTACGGCCCCCTGTTCCGGCCGCTCCGGGGGCCCGTAGCGGCACCCGCCCGGCCGGGCGGGAGAGCGGGCGCAGTACCGTGTTCGGGTGGACAACAGGCAAGCAATCGGATCGTGGCTCTCCGGGCCGCGCGCGGCCGCCGAGGAGATGGGGGCCGATTTCGGCTACCGGGGCAAGCGGCTCGGCCTGCCCGAGCAGGGGCCGGGTTCCGTGGCGCCGCTCGGCCGGCGGTTCGGCGCGATCTTCATCGACTGGGCCCTGTGCCTGCTGATCGCATACGGGCTGTTCGCTCGCGGTGACCAGCAGGCGGCCGGAAACTGGGCCGTGGGGATCTTCCTCGTACTGAGCGTGCTCACCGTCGGGACCATCGGCTGTACGCCGGGCAAGCGCATCCTGGGCCTCAGGGTCGTCGCCGAGAACGGCGGCCGGCTGACGTTCGGGCGGGTGATCGTCCGGAGCGTGCTGCTGTGCCTGGTGATCCCGGCCCTGGTCTGGGACCGTGACGGCCGCGGCCTGCACGACCGGCTCGCCCGCGCCGTCCAGGTCCGCATCTAGCACCGGGGCCGCACCCAGGGCGAGAGGCCGAAGAAGCAAAGAGGCAAACGAAGAGGCGGGGCGCGAACCGGATGGTTCGCGCCCCGCCTCTTCGTACGTCCGGCGGGGTCAGCGCATCTTTCCGCCGCGCGGCATCCGCATGCCCTTCGGCATGGGGCCCTTCGGCAGCGGCATGTTGCTCATCAGGTCGCCCATCGCGCGCAGCCGGTCGTTGGTGGCCGTCACCTGCGGACCGGTGAGAACGCGCGGCAGCTTCAGCATCTTGGTGCGCAGCTTCTTGAGCGGCACCTGGCCCTCGTCGTTGCCGACGATGAAGTCGTGCACCGGTACGTCGACCACGATGCGGGCCATCTTCTTCTTCTCGGCCGCGAGCAGCAGCTTCACGCGGTTCGCGTTGCCCTCGCCGACCAGCACGATGCCCGCCTTGCCGACGGAGCGGTGGATGACGTCCTGGCTGCGGTTCATCGCGACCGCGGGTGTCGTCGTCCAGCCGCGGCCCACACGGTCCAGCACCGCCGCCGCGGCGCCGGGCTGCCCCTCCATCTGCCCGAAGGCGGCACGCTCGGCACGCCGTCCGAAGACGATCGCCATCGCGAGGAGGGCCAGCACGAAGCCCAGGATGCCCAGGTAGACCGGGTGGCCGATCAGGAAGCCGACTCCGAGGAGGACACCGAAGGTGACAATTCCCACGCCCGCGACGACAAGACCGACCTTCGGGTCGGACCGCCTGGCCATCTTGTAGGTCAGGGCGATCTGCTTGAGCCGCCCCGCGTTCTCGGCGCTGTCCGCGCCTTCAGTTTTTGCCTTCCTCGCCATGTACAGAAGTTTACGTGGCCTAGGAACGGTGGTCCGCCGCGGCCTCCAGTACGTGCTCGGCCTCGACCCTGTCCTTGGCCCGGCGCCGGTCCTCCAGGACGGCGGTCCAGGCGTTGCGGCGGGCGGTGCGCTGGCCGCTGGCCAGAACCAGCGACTCGACGGCACGGAGAGCATCGGTGACGGAAGGGATGGCGGTGGCGCGTACCGGCACGGCCTGCATCGTGGAAATCTCCTCGGAGCGGATGTGCGGACTGAGTTGCGTGGACTCAGCTGCCCGGGCCGAACTGCCCGGGACTGCGTTGCGCGGAATGGGTGGCGTGCGCTGGGGTGCGGGAAGCGGGGGCGGCAGCGGCCCGGGCGGCTGCTGCCGGCCACCGCGCCGTGTGCACCCAGCGTCACTGCTCGGTGTTACCAGCGCATGACCGGTCGGTCAAACACCAATGAAACCTTGATACGGGCGCCGCGCACGCCGAAGCGGCCCATACGCGCCCCCGACCTGCGGGGAGCGTACGGGCCGCGCCGAAACAGCTATTACCGAGCGGTAGCTTCTTGTGCTCGGATTCACACGGTGGGCGTCGCGGCGACGGCGCCGCGACGCTCGATCGCCTGCTGGAAAAGACGGCCCGCGCGGTACGAGGAACGCACCAGCGGCCCGGACATCACGCCGGAGTAGCCGATCTCGTCGGCCTCCTCCTTCAGCTCCACGAACTCCTGCGGCTTCACCCAGCGCTCGACCGGGTGGTGGCGCACGGACGGCCGCAGGTACTGCGTGATCGTGATGAGCTCGCAGCCCGCGTCGTACAGGTCCTGGAGCGCCTCGCTGACCTCCTCGCGGGTCTCGCCCATGCCGAGGATCAGGTTGGACTTGGTCACCAGACCGGCCTCGCGGGCCCGCGTGATGACCTCCAGGGAACGCTCGTAACGGAAGCCGGGGCGGATCCGCTTGAAGATCCGCGGCACCGTCTCGACGTTGTGCGCGAGCACCTCGGGGCGCGAGGAGAAGACCTCGGCGAGCTGCTCGGGCTCCGCGTTGAAGTCGGGGATCAGCAGCTCGACCTTGGTGCGGCCGGCCTCCCGCTCCGCGGTCAGCGTGTGGATCTGGCGCACGGTCTCCGCGTACAGCCAGGCGCCGCCGTCCTCCAGGTCGTCGCGCGCGACGCCGGTGATGGTGGCGTAGTTCAGGTCCATCGTGACGACGGACTCGCCGACGCGGCGGGGCTCGTCCCGGTCCAGCGCCTGCGGCTTGCCCGTGTCGATCTGACAGAAGTCACAGCGCCGGGTGCACTGGTCACCACCGATGAGGAAGGTGGCCTCACGGTCCTCCCAGCACTCGAAGATGTTGGGGCAGCCGGCCTCCTGGCACACCGTGTGCAGACCCTCGCTCTTCACGAGTTTCTGCAGCTGGTTGTACTCGGGGCCCATCTTCGCCCGGGTCTTGATCCACTCGGGCTTGCGCTCGATGGGGGTCTGGCTGTTCCGGACCTCGAGGCGCAGCATCTTGCGCCCGTCGGGTGCGACAGCGGACACTCCGGCACTCCCCTTTGCTTTCACTGCATTGGATTCTTCGGCGAACACCAGGGTACGCCCGTGGTTCAGACGGCTTTACGTGTGGCCAACCTGTGGCCGGCAGGGCCTATTCCCGGAGGTGCGCTCCGAGCGTCACGCCGTGGCCACGGCATCGTCCGTGTGCCCGATGGTGCGCGGGGCGAGCTCGGCGTTCTCCAGGACGTCCCCGAGGTGCTTCTCGACGACCGGGAGCACGTCCGCGATGGTGATGTCGCGGCCGAGCTCGTACGCCAGCGAGGTGACGCCCGCGTCCCGGATGCCGCACGGCACGATCCGGTCGAACCAGGTGTTGTCCGGGTTCACGTTGAAGGAGAAGCCGTGCATGGTCACGCCCTTCGCCACCCGGATGCCGATCGCCGCCAGCTTGCGGTCCTCGCGGCGCTGGCCGGCGTTGGACGGGGCGTACTCGGGGCCGTTCAGCCGGGCGTCGAACTCCTCGTCCTGCAGCCGCGGGTCGAAGTCGAGGGAGAGCCCGCCGATCGCCGGGCGCTCCTCGACCGGGTCGCCGAGCACCCAGACGCCGCTGCGGCCCTCCACCCGGGTGGTCTCCACGCCGAACTCGGCGGCGGTGCGGATGAGCGCCTCCTCCAGCCGGCGCACGTGCGCGACGACGTCCACCGGGCGGGGCAGCTTCTGGATCGGGTAGCCGACCAGCTGCCCGGGACCGTGCCAGGTGATCTTGCCGCCGCGGTCCACATCGATGACGGGGGTGCCGTCCAGTGGGCGTTCGCTGTCGGTCGTGCGCCGCCCGGCCGTGTAGACGGGAGGGTGTTCCAGCAGCAGACAGGTGTCCGGGACGGTGTCCTCGAACCTGGCCGCGTGCACCTCGCGCTGCTTCTGCCAGGCCTCCTGGTAGTCGACGGCTTCCTCGCCGAATCCCAGCCGGACGAACCGAAGCTCAGCCACGACAGATGCCTTCCTACTCGCGGTGCCGGGAGCCGGGGGTGCCCGGAGCCGCGTCACCATGCACTGAATCACGCCCCTGGCCACTGTACGACCGGCCTCCGGGCGACGGCCCGGCAGGTCTTCCCGTCAGCGCCGACCTCAATCCTCACACGATCGGATGAAAGTGAAGCGAAGGTGGCTGTGACCGCTGCGGAGGCCGCTAAATTCGCGCCGTTCCATAAGGGCCGCCGCCCGGCCCCGAAGGCAGGAGACCGTACAGCTGATGTCGGAACGACCTCCGCAGCGCACCCCCAACCGCCGACTCGCCTCGCTCATCACGGAGGCCGGCTTCTCCAACGCCGGCCTCGCCCGCAGGGTGGACCAACTCGGCCTCGAACACGGCCTCGACCTGCGGTACGACAAGACGTCCGTGACCCGCTGGCTGCGCGGTCAGCAGCCCCGCGGGACCACCCCCGCGCTGATCGCCGAGGTCTTCACCCGGCGGCTCGGGCGCCGCCTCTCCGCGCAGGATCTGGGCCTCGACGCGTGCGCTCCGGTCTACGCGGGCCTGGAGTTCGCGGCCACGCCCGCGGAGGCGGTCGACATCGTCAGCGGGCTGTGGCGGAAGGACTCGGGCAGCCATGCGGAGCTGCGCAAGATCGCCTTCACCCCGGCCGGGCTCGTCATCCCCAGCCGGGACTGGCTGATCGGACGGGCCGACGAATGGGTGGGCCGGGGCGTCGAGCCCTCGCCCCAGGCGCACGGCGGGACCGGTGGGGCCGCCGGGGCGGGCGGGACCAGCCGGTCCGTCGGGGCCGGTGGCCCCGGTGGGATCAGCGGGGCCAGGGGAGTCGCCGAGGCCGGTGGTTCCGTGCGGCCCGGCGGCGGTCCCGTCCCCGGCGCGGTGCGGGGAGTGCCCGGGGCGCCCGATTCCCACGGAGTGCACGGCCCGTACCGGGCGCACGGCGGTACGGGGGTGCCCGGCGTCGTCGGCCGGGCCCGTGGGCCCGTGCCCTCCCGGCCCTCCGGACCGTCCGCGCCCCCCGGCTCGCCCACACCCCCGCCACCACCGGCCCCCTCGGGCGGCACGGGGCTGCCGGGCGCCCCCGGCGTGCCCCGGCAGCGGCAGTCCGACCGCAGCTCCGGCCAGCGGGTCAGCGGTGGAGACGTCGCCGCCCTGCGCTCGGTCGGCGAGCTCTTCCGCACCCTCGACAACGCCTACGGCGGCGGCCACGCCCGCCAGGCCCTCGTGCGGTACCTGGAGCACGAGACGGAGCCCATGCTCCGCGGGACGTACGGGGAGGCCACCGGCCGCCGGCTCTTCTCCGCCGCCGCCGACCTGACCCGGCTGGCGGGCTGGACCTCGTACGACATCGCCGCCCACGGCCTGGCCCAGCGGTACTTCGTCCAGGCACTGCGGCTCGCCCAGGCCGCCGGGGACCGCGCCTACGGCAGCTACGTCCTGATCACCATGAGCCGGCAGGCGGTCTACCTCGGCCACGGCAGGGAGGCCGTGCAGCTGGCCCGGGTGGCCCAGCAGGGCATCGGCTCCTCGGCACCGCCCGTCGTCCAGGCCCTGCTGCACGCCGTCGAGGCACGCGGCCACGGGGTGCTCGGCGAGGCCAGGCACTGCACCACCTCGCTGGCGCGGGCCGAACGCGCGCTGGAGATCGCCCGGCCCGGCGACGACGTGCCGCACTGGGCCCGGTACTTCGACGAGGCCCAGCTCGCCGACGAGTTCGGGCACTGCCACCGCGACCTCCAGCAGTACCGCGCCGCGGCGCAGCACGCGGAGCGCTCCCTCCAGCTGCGCTCCCCGGCGTACGCCCGCAGCCGGCTGTTCTGCCGGGTGGTACTGGCCTCCGCCCGGCTCGGTCTCGGTGAGCTCGACCAGGCGTGCGCGCTCGGCGTCGAGGCCGCCCAGCAGGCCGCGGAGATGCGGTCGGTGCGGGCGACGGAGTACGTACGGGACTTCGAGCGGCGCCTGGAGCCGTACCGGGACGCGGCGGCGGTACGGAGCTACCGCGACCGGGTCGCCGCCCTGGGGTGAGCCCGGGGCGTGCCGTCGAACGGCCCGGGATGTGCCGTAGAACCGCCCAGGACGCCCCTACGCCGCCTCGGACAGCGCCGTCCCGCTCCCGTTCCCCGGCCGTACCCCCAGGTCGGTGAGGATCGCCTCGGCCGCGCGGCGGCCCGAGAACAGGGCGCCCGCCACGGTGCTGGTGTCGCGGTGGTCGCCGCACACGTACAGACCGGCGAGCAGCCGCACCGGGCGGCGCGGATCGTGCGGGGCCGGCATCGCGGGAACCGCCTCGGGATCGTGGTGGGCGGCCAGCAGCTCCCAGTCGTCGGTGGGGGTGCCGTAGAGCGCGGCGAGATGGGCGCGGACCGTGCGGTCCAGCTCGGGCGGCGGGGTGCCGAGCACCGTCGAGCTGATCAGCGTACGGCCGCGCGGCGCGCGCGAGGGATCGACCGCGCTCATCACCGCGGTGTGCGCGACCGGGCCCGAGCGGTCGGCGTCCAGCAGCAGCGCGGTACCGGTCGGCGGGGGAGCGGGGGCGGTGTGGTGAAGGACCGTCACGGGGTGGAAGGACGGAACCCGCAGACCGGGCAGCAGCTCGGCGGCGGCGCCCGCACCGGTCGCCAGCAGCAGGGAACGGCAGCCCAGTTCGCCGTGCTCCTTGGTGCGGACCGAGGTGATGTCGGCGGCCGTGACATGCACACCCGTGCGTACGGTGTCCGGCGGCAGCGAGGCCGCCAGGAGCTCGGGCAGCGTTGCCGCGCCGCCCTCGGGCACGCACAGCCTGCCGCGTGCGTAGCCGCGCAGGGCGAGGTCGGCGTACCGGCTGGACGTGCCGAGGCCGGGGTCGCTGAGCAGCGCGGAGAGCAGCGGGCGCAGGAAGCCGTTGACCGTGCGGGAGGGCAGGCCGCGGTGGGAGAGGGCGGCGAGCGCCGTCTGTTCGGGCCGGGCCAGGATGCGGGCGGACGGGGTGGCGGCGAGCCGGGACAGGGCGGAGCCCAGCCGGGCCTGGTCGATCGGCCCGCCCATCGGCGGCCGGGGGGCGCTTGCGAGGGCGCGCGCCGCTTTGAATGCGCCCCGGGCGCCCCGTACATCGCCGGTCCGGTACTGCCGTCCCTCGCTGTGGACGAGGACCCCCGGGGCGAAGCCGCGCAGCACCAGTCCTCCGAGACCGGGTGTCATGCGCAGCTCCGGGCAGGAGGTGTTGAGGAGCGGTCCGAGGTGGTCGAGCCGGAAGCCGTCCAGCTCCGCGGTGGTCATCCGGCCGCCGACCCGGGGGCCGGCCTCCAGGACGCTGACGCTTACCCCTGCGCTGGTCAATCGGTGGGCGGCTGACAGGCCGGCGATGCCGGCCCCGATGATGACGACGTCCGCGTGGTGTGCCGTGCTGAGCACGTGCCCCTCCCCGAGTCGGCGCGACTGCTGGGAGGGTATTGCCCCCAACAGGCCCCCGGAATGCCCGAGTTCGCAAGGAGGCTAGGAGGGTGGCCGATGAAGGCGCAGTCGCGCGCACCCGGGGCACCGTTGCACGGGGTCGCATGTCCGTCCGGTTTCACGGCGGGTGCGCCTTTCCCGCGGGGGGTGCCGGCCGGTGCGGGGCCGGCTCAGCGCAGCGCCGCGCGGATCGCCGCGTCGATCCCCGGGAAGGCGAACACGAAGCCCGAGTCCAGCAACTGGCCCGGCAGCACCCGCTGGCCGGCCAGCACATCCTCCGCGAAGTCCCCCAGGGCGAGCCGCAGGGCCGGTGCCGGGGCCGTGAAGAGGGTGGGGCGGTGCAGCACCCGCCCCATCGCGGCCGTCACCTCGCTGTTGGTGACCGGGTCGGGTCCGGTCAGGTTCACCGGGCCCGACAGCGACTCGGTGTCCAGGATGTGGCGCAGCGCCGCGACTTCGTCGTGCAGTGCGATGAAGCTCCAGTACTGGCGCCCGTTGCCCAGCCGGCCGCCGAGCCCCGCCCGGAACAGCGGGAAGAGCCGGGCCCAGGCCCCGCCCTCGCGGGCGACGACCAGACCGGTGCGCGCGTGCACCGTCCGTACGCCCGCCTCCTCTGCGGCGGCCGTGGCTGCCTCCCACTCCACGCAGACGGACGGCAGGAAGCCCTCGCCGGCCGGGGCGCTCTCGTCGACGGCACGGTCCCCGGTGTCGCCGTAGTAGCCGATCGCCGACCCGGACAGCAGTACCTTCGGCGGTACGTCCAGCGAGGCGACGGCCTCGGCGACCGCCGAGGTCCCGAGCACCCGGCTGTCCCGGATCTCCCGCTTGTACGCGGCCGTCCAGCGGTGGTCGCCGATCCCGGCCCCGGCCAGGTGGACGACGGCGTCGCAGCCGACCAGGCCCGCCACGTCGACGTACCCCCGCTTCGGATCCCACTCCACCTCGTCGCCGGCCCGCGCGGGGTGCCGTACGAGGCGCACCACCTCGTGCCCGTCGGCGCGCAGCGAACGCACCAGCGCCGCTCCGATGAGTCCGGATGCTCCGGTGACAGCGATACGGGAGTGCAGCATGGGTCCATCCTGCCCCAGCGGCCCCGCAGGGCCCGGCAGGCCCTCGGGTCCGCGGCGCGTGCCGGGCGGCGAAACCGGGCTGACCCGGCCCGGGGCGCCGTGGCACAGTGACGCGCATGCCCGAGATCTCCACGCCCCCGGCCTGCCGCGTCCGCCCCGCCACCCTCCTCGACGAAGCCGCGCTCGGCGAACTCGACCGTGCCACCTGGTCGACGCTGCACGCCGTGATGCCCAGGCCGCAGCCGCCGTACGCGCCGTTCTTCGACGACCGCCACCGGCCCGAGCACTTCCTGGTGGCCGAGACGCAGGACGCGGCGGGCGGGTCGCGCCCGGCCGGATACCTCAGGCTGGTCGCGCCGACCCCGCTGGCCTGCAATTCCCATGTCCGGCAGATACAGGGCCTGGCCGTGGCCGACCGGGCGCGCGGCCGGGGTGTCGCCAGGGCCCTGCTGCGGGCCGCCTTCGCGGCGGCCCGCGACGAGGGGGCGAACCGGATGACCCTGCGGGTGCTCGGGCACAACACGCCCGCGCGCGCCCTGTACGAGTCCGAGGGGTTCGTCGTCGAGGGGGTGCTGCCCGGTGAGTTCTTCCTGGACGGGCGTTACGTCGACGACGTACTGATGGGGCGCCCGCTCGCCCCGTGAGCCGGCACCTACGGTTTGAACAGGCGCATGCCGCCGATGAGTTCGTGCAGGCAGCGCACCGCCAGATCGGCGGGTGAGCCGGGCCCGGCCGTCGGGGAGTCCGTCTGCGCCCAGGCCTCCAGCGCGACCCGTACCGCGTCCGTGGCGGCGGCCGCGGCGAGGCGTACCTCCAGCGGGTCCGCACCGTCGCCCGCCAGCCGGGTCAGCACCGGCAGCAGCCGCTCCTCCGAATCCTGATTGACCCGGTACCAGACGGCCCGCAGTGCCGGGTCGTCCACCGCGGCCCGCAGCAGCCCGCGCGTCCAGCCGAGCTGCTCGGCGCCGTCCTCGCCCGGCACCCGGAGCGCCTCGGTGACCGCCTGCTCCAGGACCGCGGCGAGCGGGGCCCCGGGCTCGGCCGCCTCCAGCAGCGCCCGCCACCGTTCGGCCCCGCCGGAGAGCAGCGGGCCCACCGCGTCCTGCTTGGAGCGGAAGTAGCGGTAGAAGGTGCGCAGCGCCACCCCCGCCCGGCCGGCGATGTCCTCCGCCGTGGTGCCGTCGGGTCCCCGCTCGGCGAACAGCGCGGCCGCGGCGCGCGCGATGTCCAGCTGGGTCGCGGCCTTGCGGCGCTCGGTGAGGGACGGCTGAGTCGGCTCGGTGCTCATTCCCAGGAGATTACCCCGGCAGGGGAATGAGCTGCGTGAAATGCCGTCGTGGCAAAACGTGCCACCTAGGCGTACGGTGGACACCGATCGGGACGTCATCGGGGCGCCGCCGAGACGCATCGGGACAGCAGTCACCGGGCAGTCACCGGGATCGGGAGAGACACAGACATGAACCGCTACGAAGGCCGCCGCGCACTCATCACCGGGGGCGGCTCCGGCATCGGCCAGGCCACCGTCCACCGCCTCCTCGCCGAGGGCGGCCTCGTCGTCGCCGCCGACGTCAACGAGGCCGGGCTGAAGGCCACCCACGACACGGCCGTGGCGAACGGCACCGCCGGGCGCCTCACCACCCTCGTCCTGGACATCTCGGACGAGGCCGCGGTCCAGGCGGGCGTCGCCTCCGCCGTCCAGACCCTCGGCGGGCTCGACGTCCTGGTCAACGCGGCCGGGATCCTGCGCTCCGAGCACACCCACAAGACGTCGCTGGAGTTCTTCAACAAGATCATCGCGGTCAACCTCACGGGGACCTTCCTGGTGATCCGCGAGGCGATCCCCGCCCTGCTGGAGGGCAACGAGCCGGCCGTCGTGAACTTCTCCTCCACCTCGGCGAGCTTCGCGCACCCGTACATGTCGGCGTACGCGGCGAGCAAGGGCGGCATCCAGTCGATGACGCACGCGCTGGCGAGCGAGTACAGCAAGCAGGGGCTGCGGTTCGTCGCCGTCGCGCCCGGCTCGATCTCCTCCGACATGACCAGCGGCAACGGCCCGGGGCTGCCCGCCGACGCCGACATGTCGCTCTTCGTGAAGCTGGCCCCGGCTCTCGGTGCGGGCTTCGCCAGCCCGGACACCGTCGCGGGCGTCGTCGCGATGCTCGGCTCCCGGGACGGGGCGTTCATCACCGGTACGGAGATCCGTATCGACGGCGGAACCCACTTCTGAGGCGAAGGCCCCACAGCGCCGCTCAGCCCGGCCCGAACCGCTCCCAGAGCGAGGGGAAGCGCTCCGCCAGGGCCGCGTCGTCCTCGAAGCCCACGGGCGTCCCCTCGGGCTCGGCGGCCTGGGGCGGCAGGCCGAGGTCCGGGGCGACCACGCCGGTGAGCTGTTCGTACGCCTCGTCGGCGGCGTAGCCGAGATCCTCGCCGTCCCCGTCGATCTCCTCGTCGAAGTCGCCGAGGAGACCGGCGAGGCCGTCCGGGTCGTGCAGGGCGCCCTCGAAGATCTCCCGGCCCTGGCCGATCAGCCAGCAGCGGAAGAAGTCGAAGGCGTCGTCGCTCGCGCCGCCGAGCAGCACGGCGGCGGCGCCCCACAGATCCCAGCGGTACGCGCGGTTGAAACGGGCCTCGAAGTGCCGGGCGAAGTCCAGCACCGCGTCGGGATCGAGCCGCACCAGCCGTTCGACGAGCAGGTCGGCCTGGTCCTCGGGGTCGCCCTCGGCGGCCACGCGGGTGCTGTCGATGATCTCCCAGAACTCCGTCTCGTCCATCACGGGACAAGCATCGGCCCTGGCCGGGGGCGACGCACGCGGACGCGGGGAAAAGGAACCCTCAGCGATAGAGCTCGCCCAGGCGTTCGGCGGCAGCGGCGAAACGGGCCCGCAGAGCGGCCGGCTCCAGGACCTCCGACTCCGGTCCCAGGGACAGCAGTTGACTGTAGGCGACCTCGTCGGACTCGACCGGCAGGGTGAGGGTGAGCCACCCCTCGGCATCGGCCGGGCCGGCCGCTTCCAGGGCGTCGTGGACCGCCGAACGGTCCATGGTGTACGGCAGTCGGCGTACGCCCTCGGGCGACACCCGCACCCTCACCTCGGTCCGCAGCAGCGACCGGGCGAACTGGGCGGCCCGCTCCTCCCAGAAGCCCGGCAGATCGAACCGCTCGTCGCGCCCGAACCGCTCGTCGGTCACCGTCACGGCCGAGAACCGGTCGATCCGGTACACCCGGAAGTCGTCCCCGACACGGGCGCAGACGTACCAGACCCCGGCCTTCAGGACGAGCCCGTGCGGTGCCATCTCCCGCTCCACGTCGCCGTCCCCGCCGCCCCGGCGGTAGCGCGCGCGGACGATCCGGTCGTCCCAGACGGCCTCGGCGACGGCCGGCAGCAGTTCGGGGGTGACCGGCTCCTGGTACCAGCCGGGAGCATCCAGGTGGAAGCGCCGGCCGGCACTCTCCGAGGCGTCCCGCAGCGAGGGCAGCAGGGCCGCCGACACCTTGAGCCGGGCGGCGGACGCGGCGTCCTCCAGGCCCATCTCGCGCAGCGCGGACGGCAGTCCGGAGAGGAAGAGCGCCTCCGCCTCGTCACGGGCCAGGCCGGTCAGACGCGTGCGGTAGCCGCCGACCAGCCGGTAGCCCCCGGCCCGGCCCCGGTCCGCGTACACCGGAACGCCCGCCTCCGAGAGCGCCTGCGCGTCCCGGGTCACGGTCCGCTCGGACACCTCCAGCTCCCTCGCGAGCTCGGCGGCGGTCATGGCGGGACGGGACTGCAGGAGCAGCACCATTCTGATGAGACGGGCAGCGCGCATGCGGCCATTGTGGCCGCACACCGCGTGCGGCGGCCGGGCGTGTGCCCGGCCGCCGTCACCTCACAGCCCGTACCGCTCCCGGGCCTCCTTGACCGAGGCCGCGGTCACCTCGCCGCGGCGGGCCAGCTGGGCCAGGGCCGCGACCGTGACCGAGCGGGCGTCGACGCCGAAGTGGCGGCGGGCCGCGTCGCGGGTGTCGGAGAGGCCGAAGCCGTCCGTGCCGAGCGAGGACCAGTCCTGCTCCACCCACTGGCTGATCTGGTCCGGGACCTGACGCATCCAGTCGCTGACCGCGACGACCGGGCCCGGGGCGCCCTCCAGCGCCTGGGTCACGTACGGCACCCGCTGCTCACCGCGGAGCAGCGCCTCGTCGCACTCCAGCGCCTCGCGGCGCAGCTCGCCCCAGGAGGTGGCGGACCAGACGTCGGCCGTGACCCCCCAGTCCGCGGCCAGCAGCTCCTGCGCCTCCAGGGCCCAGTGGATCGCCGTACCGGAGGCCAGCAGCTGGACCCGCGGGGCGTCGGCCGAGGCCCCGGCGCCCTCCTTGAAGCGGTACAGGCCCTTGACGATGCCCTCCTCGACGCCCTCCGGCATCGCGGGCTGCGGCTTCGGCTCGTTGTAGACCGTCAGGTAGTAGAAGACGTTCTCGGCCTCGGGGCCGTACATCCGGCGCAGACCGTCCTTGACGATCACCGCGATCTCGTACGCGAACGCCGGGTCGTAGTTGAGCGACGCGGGGTTCGTGGCGGCGATCAGCTGCGAGTGGCCGTCCGCGTGCTGGAGGCCCTCACCGGTCAGCGTCGTACGGCCCGCGGTGGCACCGACGATGAAGCCCTTGCCGAGCTGGTCGGCGAGCTGCCACATCTGGTCGCCGGTCCGCTGCCAGCCGAACATCGAGTAGAAGATGTAGAAGGGGATCATCGTCTCGCCGTGCGTCGCGTACGACGTCGAGGCGGCGATGAAGTCGGCCATGGCCCCGGCCTCGGTGATCCCCTCGTTGAGGATCTGGCCGTCCTTGGCCTCCTTGTAGTACATCAGCTGGTCGCGGTCGACCGGCTCGTACGTCTGGCCCAGCGGGGAGTAGATGCCGGCCGACGGGAACAGCGACTCCATACCGAAGGTACGGGCCTCGTCCGGGACGATCGGAACCCAGCGCCTGCCGGTCTCCTTGTCCCGCATCAGGTCCTTGACCAGGCGGACGAAGGCCATGGTCGTGGCCATCTCCTGCTTGCCGGAGCCCTTCTTCAGCGCGGCGAACGCGCGCTCCTCGGGCTGCGGCAGCGCCACCGCGTGCACCCGGCGGGCCGGGGCGGGACCGCCGAGGGCGGCACGGCGCTCCTGGAGGTAGCGGACCTCGGGGGAGTCGGCGCCCGGGTGGCCGTAGGGCACCAGGCCGTCGGCGAAGGCGCTGTCCGGGATCGGGAGTCCGAGCAGCTCGCGCATGTCCTTGAACTCGTCGACGGACAGCTTCTTCATCTGGTGGTTGGCGTTCTTGGACTCGAAGCCCTTGCCGAGCGTGAAGCCCTTCACCGTCTGGGCGAGGATCACGGTCGGCGCGCCCTTGTGCTCGACGGCGGCCTTGTACGCCGCGTACACCTTGCGGGCCTCGTGGCCGCCGCGGGAGGTGTAGAAGCACTCGGCGATCTTCGCGTCGGTGAGCAGCTTCGCCAGCTCGGCGAGCGCGGGCTCGGCGCCGAAGAAGTGCTCGCGGATGTACGCGACGTCGCGGGTGGCGTACGTCTGGAACTGCGCGTCCGGGACCTCCCGGAGCCGGCGGACCAGCGCACCGGTGGTGTCCAGCCGGAACAGCTCGTCCCAGGCGTTGCCCCAGAGCGTCTTGACGACGTTCCAGCCGGCGCCGCGGAACGCGCCCTCCAGCTCCTGGACCACGCGGAAGTTGGCGCGGACCGGGCCGTCGAGGCGCTGCAGGTTGCAGTTGATGACGAAGGTCAGGTTGTCGAGCCGCTCACGGGCCGCCAGCGCGAGGGCGGCGGTCGACTCGGGCTCGTCCATCTCGCCGTCGCCCAGGAAGGCCCAGACGTGCGAGTTCGACGTGTCCTTGATGCCGCGGTTGGCGAGGTAGCGGTTGAAGCGCGCCTGGTAGATCGCCGAGAGCGGGCCGAGGCCCATCGACACGGTGGGGAACTCCCACAGCCAGGGCAGCCGCCGCGGGTGCGGGTAGGACGGCAGGCCGTTGCCGCCCGCCTCCTGGCGGAAGTTGTCGAGCTGCTGCTCGCTCAGCCGGCCGTCGAGGAAGGCGCGGGCGTAGATGCCGGGGGAGGCGTGGCCCTGGATGTAGAGCTGGTCGCCGGAGCCGTCCCCCTCCTTGCCGCGGAAGAAGTGGTTGAAGCCGGTCTCGTACAGCCAGGCCGCCGAGGCGAAGGTGGCGATGTGGCCGCCGACGCCGAAGCGGGAGCCGCGGGTGACCATCGCGGCCGCGTTCCAGCGGTTCCAGGCGGTGATCCTGGACTCCATCTCCAGATCGCCGTCGAACACGGGCTCGGCGGCGGTCGGGATGGAGTTGACGTAATCGGTCTCCAGCAGCTTGGGCAGCGCGAGACCGGCGCCCTCGGCGTGTTCGAGCGAGCGACGCATCAGGTACGCGGCCCGGTGCGGGCCCGCGGCCTTGGTGACGGCATCCAGGGAGGCCGCCCATTCGGCGGTCTCCTCGGGGTCACGGTCCGGGAGCTGGTCGAGCTCGCTCGGAAGCTTTCCTACGGGGTCGGTCATGATCGCCGCCTTCCGGAGTGGAGGGGGGTGGAGAAGGCCCTGACTGGCAGGACAGGGCGATGGGGCCGGTGGGCCCGCGGAGTGAACTGTAAGTCTCCGATCGATGATCGATCAAAGGATGAAGAGCAAAACTTCTCGATATGAAGAAATTGGCATGCGGTGCCGCGAAACAGGGCACGGAGTGACGGGATTTATCGCATGAAAAGGGCGCCCGTCCGCACGGACGAGCACCCCGGGCGACAGATGCGTACCGGTCCTCAGGCGCGCGGCGCGCAGCCGAGCACGTGCGCCTTGGCCAGTACGCCGATGTCCGGGTCCTTGCGCAGGAACGCCTCGATGAGGGCCTCGTGCTCCTCCGCGTACGACTTCTGCACCGTGCCCAGCCACCGGATCGACAGGGCGGTGAACACCTCGATGCCCAGCCCCTCCCAGGTGTGCAGCAGCACGGCATTCCCGGCGGCCCGCACCATCTCGCGGTGGAAGGCCACGGTGTGCCGCACCTGCGCCTCACCGTCGGCCAGCCGGTCCGCCTCGTAGAGCGCCGTCACATGCGGCGTGAGGCGCGAGCAGTCCTCGCCGAGCGCCGGGGCCGCCAGCTCCGCCGCGATCTGCTCCAGGCCGGCCCGTACCGGGTAGCTCTCCTCCAGGTCGGCGGCGGTGAGATTGCGGACCCGCACGCCCTTGTTGGGCGCCGACTCGATCAGCCGGAGCGTCTCCAGCTCCCGCAGCGCCTCGCGCACCGGCGTCTGGCTGACCTCCAGCTCGGTGGCGATCCGGCGCTCCACGATCCGCTCACCGGGCTTCCAGCGCCCGCTGACGATCCCGTCCACGATGTGCTCGCGGATCTGTTCGCGCAGCGAGTGGACGACGGGCGGGGTCATGAGGGGCTCCTTCGGGGCAAACCGGTGCTGTCCGCACCATCACGATTGCCGGGGCGACCGGTGGTGTCTAGACAATACGGCGGCGCCCCCGTCCGGAAGTGTTCCGGACAGGGGCGCCGCTGGTGAGGCTGGTTACAGCCGCGGTGTTCAGAGGCCGAGCTCGACCTCGAACTCACCGGCCTCCAGGATCGCCTTGACCGAGGTCAGGTAGCGGGCGGCGTCCGCGCCGTCCACCAGACGGTGGTCGTAGGAGAGCGAGAGGTACGTCATGTCGCGGACACCGATGACGGTGCCCTCCTCGGTCTCGATGACCGCCGGACGCTTGACCGTGGCACCGATGCCCAGGATGGCTGCCTGGTTCGGGGGCACGATGACGGTGTCGAACAGCGCACCGCGCGAGCCGGTGTTGCTGATGGTGAAGGTGGCACCGGACATGTCGTCCGGCGTCAGGCCGCCACCGCGGGCCTTGCCGGCCAGCTCGGCGGTCTTCTTCGAGATACCGGCGATGTTCAGGTCGCCCGCACCCTTGATGACCGGGGTCATCAGACCCTTCTCGGCGTCCACGGCGATGCCGATGTTCTCCGAGTCGAAGTACGTGATGGTGCCCTCGTCCTCGTTGATCCGGGCGTTGACGACCGGGTGGGCCTTCAGCGCCTGGGCCGCCGCCTTGACGTAGAACGGCATCGGCGACAGCTTGACGCCCTCGCGGGCGGCGAACGCGTCCTTCGCCTTGTTGCGCAGCTTCATCAGCTTGGTGACGTCGACCTCGACGACCGAGGTCAGCTGGGCCTGCGAGTGCAGGGCCTTCATCATGTTGTCGCCGATGACCTTGCGCATGCGGGTCATCTTGACCGTCTGACCGCGCAGCGGGGACGCCTCCAGCTTCGGCGCCTTCGAGGCGGCCGGAGCAGCGGCGGCGGCCGGAGCCGGGGCGGCAGCGGCGGCCCTGGCGGCCTCCGCGGCGGCGACGACGTCCTGCTTGCGGATACGGCCACCGACACCGGTGCCCTTGACCGCGCCCAGGTCGACGCCGTTCTCGGCGGCGAGCTTGCGGACCAGCGGCGTGACGTACGCGCCGTCGTCACCGGAGGTCGCGGCCGGGGCGGCCGGAGCCGGAGCGGCGACCGGAGCCGGAGCGGCCGGGGCCACCGGAGCCGGAGCGGCGACCGGGGCGGCGGGCGCCACCGGGGCCGGAGCCGGCGCGGGGGCGGCCGGGGCGGGGGCGGCCGGGGCGGGGGCGGCCGGAGCCGGGGCCGGAGCGGCCACGGGGGCCGGAGCGGCCGGAGCCGGAGCGGCGGCCGGGGCAGCACCCGCGGCACCGATGACGGCGAGCTTGGCGCCGACCTCGGCGGTCTCGTCCTCGGCGACGACGATCTCCAGCAGCACACCGGAAACCGGGGCCGGGATCTCGGTGTCGACCTTGTCCGTGGAGACCTCCAGGAGGGGCTCGTCCTCCGTGACCTCCTCGCCGACCTCCTTCAGCCAGCGGGTGACGGTGCCCTCGGTGACGCTCTCGCCGAGCGCCGGAAGGGTGACGTCGGTACCGGCGGCGCCACCGGCCGGTGCGGCGGCGGCCGGGGCCTCGACGGCGGGGGCCGGAGCCGCGGCGGGGGCCTCGGCGACCGGGGCCGGGGCCGGGGCGGCCGCGGGCTCGGCGGCCGGAGCCGCGGCGGCCACGGGGGCGCCCGTGCCGTCGTCGATGACGGCCAGCTCGGCGCCGACCTCGACGGTCTCGTCCTCGGCGACCTTGATGGCGGCCAGGATGCCGGCCGCGGGGGCCGGGATCTCGGTGTCGACCTTGTCGGTCGAAACCTCGAGCAACGGCTCGTCGGCCTCGACGCGCTCGCCCTCGGCCTTCAGCCAGCGGGTGACAGTGCCCTCGGTGACGCTCTCGCCGAGCGCCGGAAGGGTTACGGAAACCGACATGGTTTCAGTTGCTCCTTACGAAAGTGCGGAAGTAGGTCGGTCGTCGCGCCCGGTCGACTGGATCAGTCGTGGGAGTGCAGCGGCTTGCCGGCGAGGGCCAGGTGGGCCTCGCCCATCGCCTCGTTCTGCGTCGGGTGGGCGTGGATGAGCTGCGCGACCTCGGCCGGCAGCGCCTCCCAGTTGTAGATCAGCTGGGCTTCGCCGACCTGCTCGCCCATACGGTCACCGACCATGTGGACGCCGACCACGGCACCGTCCTTGACCTGGACGAGCTTGATCTCGCCCGCGGTCTTGAGGATCTTGCTCTTGCCGTTGCCCGCGAGGTTGTACTTCAGAGCGACGACCTTGTCCGCGCCGTAGAGCTCCTTGGCCTTGGCCTCGGTGATGCCCACGGAGGCGACCTCGGGGTGGCAGTACGTCACCCGCGGGACACCGTCGTAGTCGATCGGAACGGTCTTCAGACCGGCCAGCCGCTCCGCCACCAGGATGCCCTCGGCGAAGCCGACGTGCGCGAGCTGGAGCGTCGGGACCAGGTCACCCACGGCCGAGATGGTCGGCACGTTGGTCTGCATGTACTCGTCGACGAGGACGTAACCGCGGTCCGTCGCGACGCCGGCCTCCTCGTAGCCCAGGCCCTGCGAGACCGGGCCGCGGCCGATGGCGACCAGCAGCACCTCGGCCTCGAAGGTCTTGCCGTCGGCGAGGGTCACGCGGACGCCGTCCTGCGTGTACTCGGCGCCCTGGAAGAACGTACCGAGGTTGAACTTGATGCCGCGCTTGCGGAACGCGCGCTCAAGAAGCTTCGAGCTGTTCTCGTCCTCGACCGGGACGAGGTGCTTCAGGCCCTCGATGATCGTCACGTCGGTGCCGAAGGACGTCCACGCCGAGGCGAACTCGACGCCGATGACGCCGCCGCCCAGCACGATCGCGGACTTCGGGACACGGTCCAGCTTCAGCGCGTGGTCCGACGAGATGATGCGGTTGCCGTCGATCTCCAGGCCCGGCAGCGACTTCGGCACGGAGCCGGTCGCGAGCAGCACGTGGCGGCCCTGGACGCGCTGGCCGTTCACATCCACCGAGGTGGGGGAGGAGAGCCGTCCCTCACCCTCGATGTAGGTGACCTTGCGCGAGGCGATGAGACCCTGCAGACCCTTGTACAGGCCCGAGATCACGTCGTCCTTGTACTTGTGGACGGCGTCGATGTCGATGCCCTCGAAGGTGGCCTTGACACCGAACTGCTCGGACTCGCGCGCCTGGTCGGCGATCTCACCGGCGTGCAGCAGGGCCTTCGTGGGGATACAACCGTTGTGCAGGCAGGTGCCGCCGACCTTGCCCTTCTCGATCAGAGCGACGTCCAGGCCCAGCTGCGCTCCGCGCAGGGCCGCGGCGTAACCGCCGCTACCACCGCCGAGGATCACTAGGTCGAAAACGGTGCTGGCGTCGTTCGCCACGTCACGTCCTCCATGCATGTGCGCCGTACGCCGGGCCCCGTCGCTGGGGTGTGACCGGCCGGTCGGCTGGTGTTCGGCCGCTTTGTCATTCGGCCCTGTGGTGGGGGCCCTGTCCTGCCGAGAACCCATCTTCGCACTTGTTGACGGTGAGCGGGACGCGGGGCCCGGGTCTGAGGCGGACGATCATCCGTCTCAGGCGGTTACCGCTGCGTAGACCCCTGCTGATTTCGTCCAGAGCGAAACCGGCCGGATCCGTGCGGCGATGCCATGGGCGTAACGCGTACGGCCCCGGGCCTGTGCCCGGGGCCGTACGTCGCGTTCGGGAGACCTCAGCCGAGGTCGCCGGCGGCGGTGCGCTCGGCCAGCCTGACCAGCGTGCGGACCGCGGAGCCCGTGCCGCCCTTCGGCGTGTAGCCGTACGGCGCGCCCTCGTGGAAGGCCGGGCCGGCGATGTCCAGGTGCGCCCAGGCGATGCCCTCGCCCACGAACTCCTGCAGGAACAGACCGGCCACCAGGCCGCCGCCCATCCGCTCGCCCATGTTGGCGATGTCGGCGGTCGGGGAGTCCATGCCCTTGCGCAGGTCGGCGGGGAGCGGCATCGGCCAGGAGGCCTCGCCGACCTCCTCGGCGATCTCGTGGATGGAGGTACGGAAGGCGTCGTCGTTCGCCATGATGCCGAAGGTGCGGTTGCCCAGCGCCAGCACCATCGCGCCGGTCAGGGTCGCCACGTCGACGATCGCGTCCGGGTTCTCCTCGGAGGCGCGGGTCAGCGCGTCGGCGAGGACGAGCCGGCCCTCGGCGTCCGTGTTGAGGACCTCGACGGTCTTGCCGCTGTACATGTGCAGCACGTCACCGGGGCGGGTGGCGTTGCCCGACGGCATGTTCTCGGCGAGCGCCAGCCAGCCGGTGACGTTGACCTGGAGGCCGAGGCGGGCGGCCGAGACGACGGCCGCGAACACGGCGGCGGCGCCGCTCATGTCGCACTTCATCGTCTCGTTGTGGCCGGCCGGCTTCAGCGAGATGCCGCCCGAGTCGTAGGTGATGCCCTTGCCGACCAGGGCCAGGGTCTTCTCCGCCTTCGGGTGCGTGTAGGCGAGCTTCACCAGGCGCGGGCCGTGGGTCGAGCCCTGGCCGACGCCCAGCAGGCCGCCGTAGCCGCCCTTGACGAGCGCCTTCTCGTCCAGGACCTGCACCTTGATGCCGTGCTCCTTGCCCGCGGCGGTGGCCACGGCGGCGAAGGACTCGGGGTACAGGTCGTTCGGCGGGGTGTTGATCAGGTCGCGGGCGCGGTTGATCTCCTCGGCCACCGCGACGGCGCGGTCGGCGGCCGCCTTGAACGCCTTGTCGCGCGGCTTGGCGCCGAGCAGGGCGACCTCGCCGAGCGGGAGCTTCGGGCCGTTGCCGTTCTTCTTGCCCTTGGGGGCGAGCTTGTTCTCGCCGCCCTGGTAGGCGGTGAAGGCGTACGCGCCCAGGAGCGCGCCCTCGGCGATCGCCTCGGCGTCCTCGGCGGACGCGACGGGCAGCGCGAAGCCGGCCTTCTTCGAGCCGCTCAGGGCGCGGGCGGCCGAGCCGGCGGCGCGGCGCAGCGGCTCGGTGCCGTACGCCTCGTCCTTCTCCGGGACGGCGCCGAGCCCGGCCGCGATGACGACCGGGACCTTGAGGCCGTCGGGCGCGGGGAGCTTGGTCACCTCGCCCTCGGCACCCGTGGCGCCCAGGGCCTCCAGGACGGTGGCGAGCTTTCCGCCGAACGCCTTGTCCACGGCCTCGGAGCCCGGTGCGAGGACCGGCCCCTTGGCGCCCTTGGCGACGCCGACGACGAGTGCGTCGGCGCGCAGCGTCGCCGCACCGGCAGTGCTGAGAGTGAGAGCAGTCACGGTGGTGAAATCTCGCTTCCGTTGAGTTCGTTGTCGGTCGAGGGGTGGGCCGACCGTGCCCGGCGCATCGTAGACGCCGCCGCAATGTGCCGGGAATGAGCCTACGCGCGCCATTGCTGCGGGATCACGGCGGCGGGCCGTCGGTGGCCTGTTGTGGGCCCCCGGGACCGGTCCGGGGCGTCGGGGGGCGGGGGCCATGAGGCCGGAACCGGGCGTGGACGTAGGGTCGTTGGCGGTGCCGGACCGACAAGGGGAGAACCATGCACGCCTGTGGGGCCGCACGCGTGAGGCGGGCAGGCCGGCCGCTGACCGCCGCCGTACTGACCCTGCTGGTCCTGCTGACCGGCTGTACCTCGGCACCGGAACCCTCCGGGAAGGACCGCTGGCGGCCCGGGCCGGGCACCGGCTGGCAGTGGCAGCTCTCCGGCCGGCTGGACCCGACGGTGGACGTCCCGGTGTACGACATCGACGGCTTCGACCACAAGGCCGCCGCGGTCGGCGATCTGCACCGCCGGGGCCGCAAGGTGATCTGCTACCTCTCCACCGGCGCCTGGGAGGAGTTCCGTCCGGACGCCGGGAAGTTCCCCGCCGCGATACGGGGAAGGAGCAACGGCTGGGAGGGGGAGTACTGGCTCGACATCCGCCGTACGGACATCCTGGAGCCGCTGATGGAGCGGCGCATCGAGATGTGTGCCGAGAAGGGGTTCGACGCGGTCGAGCCGGACAACATGGACGGCTACCGCAACCGCACCGGCTTCCCGCTGACCGCGGCCGACCAGCTGCGCTACAACCGGCTCATCGCCCGGATCGCGCACCGCCACGGGCTCGCCGTCGGCCTGAAGAACGACCTCGGGCAGATCCCGGAGCTGGAGCCGGACTTCGACTTCGCGGTCAACGAGCAGTGCGCGCAGTACGAGGAGTGCGGGGAACTCACCCCGTTCGTGAAGGCCGGCAAGGCCGTCTTCCACGTCGAGTACGAGCTGCCGGTCGGCCGGTTCTGCGCCGAGTCGCAGCGGCTGGGGCTCAGCTCGCTGCTGAAGAAGTACGAACTCGGCGTGTGGCGCCAGGAGTGCCCGAAGGCCCGTACCTGAGCGGTACGGACAGGCCCTAACCGATCGTCAGGGCCACCAGGGCCGCCGTCGCCGCGGTCTCCGCCAATGCGCCGAAGACATCGCCGGTCACCCCGCCGAAGCGCCGCACGCAGTGCCGCAGCAGGAGCTGGGCGGCACCGAGCGCGACCAGTGCGGCCAGCGCGTGGCGCAGCGCCCCGTACCCGCCGAGGAGCGCCCCGGCCCCCGCGCACCCCGCGACCACCACCACCCCGGCCGCCATCGCGCCCCGCACCGTGACCGTGCCCGCCACCGCCGCGCCCAGCCCCTCCGGACGGGCCGGCGGCACGCCCCGGCGGGACGCCAGGGTGAGCGCGAGCCGGGCGGTGACCGCGGCGACGGCCGCCGCCACCGCGCCGTACGCCCAGCCCCGCCCGTACAGCTGATGGAGCGCAGCGACCTGGGCCAGCAGTACGAACAGCAGGGTGATCACACCGAACGGCCCAATGTCCGACTGCTTCATGATCCGCAGCGCGTCAACGGCGGGCCTGCCGCTGCCCAGGCCGTCGGCGGTGTCCGCGAGACCGTCCAGATGCAGGCCCCGGGTCAGCACCGCGGGAACGGCCGCCGAGGCGACCGCGGCGAGCAGCGGCCCCGAGCCGAGCAGCAGCAACAGGACGCCGGGCACCGCGGCGAGCAGCCCCACGACGAGGCCGGCGAGCGGGGCGCACAGCATCCCGGCGCGGGCGGCCGTACGGTCCCAGCGGGTCACGCGGACGGGGAGCACGGTCAGGGTGCCGAAGGCGAAACGGATGCCGTGGCTGTTCAGGGAGGTCACGGCGCGCAGGCTAATCGGTGCGCCCGGCCGATAGATTGCGCATAACGCGACAGAACATGACGGTAGCGGCTTATCGGGAGTGGGTGGCATGGGTCACTGGTTCGATCGGAACATCGTCGAGCCGGGAAAGCTGCCGCTGCTCCTCGCCCTGGCCGCCTTTGTGCTCACCTTCGCGATCACCCGGTTCGTCACCCGGATGATCCGGGCGGGGAAGGGCCCGTTCCGCAACTTCACGCCTGGCGGGATGCACATCCACCACGTGGTCCCCGGCGTGGTGCTGAGCGTCGTCGGCGGCTTCGGCGCGGTGGCCAGCGGCCGGCACGGCGTCACCGCGGGGGTCTGTGCCGTGGTCTTCGGTACGGGCGCGGGGCTGGTGCTGGACGAGTTCGCCCTGATCCTCCACCTCGACGACGTGTACTGGACCGAGGAGGGCCGCCGGAGCGTGGAGGTGGTGGTCCTCACCGCGGCGCTGGTGCTGCTGGTGCTGGGCGGGTTCTCACCGCTCGGCGTGAACGAGCTGAGCAGCGACGAGCAGCAGAGCAGGCTCGGCGTCGTCCTGACCCTGGTCGTCAACTTCTGCTTCGTGCTGATTTCCCTCTTCAAGGGCAAGGCGCGGCTCGCGGTCGTCGGCACGCTCGTCCCGTTCGTCGCGCTGATCGGGGCGATCCGGCTGGCCCGGCCGACCTCGATGTGGGCGAGGCACTTCTATCGCAACCGCCACCGGGCGCGCGCCCGGGCGGTGCTGCGCGCCTACCATCACGACGTGCGCTGGGTGGGCCCGCGGCGCAGATTCGAGGATCTGATCGGCGGCGCACCGGACCGGACGCCGCTCCCCGGACGCAAATCCTGATCCCGGGGCCGGTCCCGGCGGGGCGGACGGACGCACAGCAGGAGGACCGCGGCGATCGCCACCAGGTGCTCCTTGCCCGCCAGATTGTTCTTCAGCACCACCTCGACCACCATCGCCACGATCACCAGCGCCCCGGTGAAGCGGGCCCGGTAGGCGTAACAGAGATAGACGGCGAGGCCGACCACCGCCGCCGACGGGCCGGTGTCGACGACCTGGGCGTCGGAGGCCGGCAGCCCGAACAGCCCGTCCGGGCCGAGCGCGACACCGATCCGCGCGTACAGCGTCCCGGCCAGCGTCGCCACGTACGCGATCAGCAGCGTGCGCCACCGGCCCAGACAGATCTCGGCGGTCCCGAACACCACCAGGATCTGCACCAGCGCCCCCCAGACCGGCAGATCCAGCGCCGGCACGAACAGCGACAGCGGGGTGCGCAGCAGCGCCGCCCACAACGGATCCTCGGCCCGCACCGCCCCGAGGGCGTGCACCGTCCCGAAGCCCCACGGCCGGTTCTGCACCACCTGGAGCAGCGCCGTCAGACAGACCGCGGCGATCGTCATCGGGATCGCCCGGAGCCGCAGGGCGGCGAGCGTGCCGCGTACGGCCCTCAGCAGCGGGCCCCACTCCCGGCGGGCCGCCCCGCGCAGCACGTGTGCGGGTCTCATCCACCGGTCCCGAGGTGCGAGCGGTGCAGCCACTTGGGCAGACCGGGCGCCTCCAGGAACCCTTCGGCACGCCCCGCCGCGAGACCGATGCGCAGCAGGTCCGAACTCTTCTCGAACAGCATGAAACGCGGCTCCCAGATCGGTCGGTACTTCGCGTTGGCGCGGTACAGCGATTCGATCTGCCACCAGCGCGAGAAGAAGCTGAGCATCGAACGCCACAGCCTCAGCACCGGTCCGGCACCGAGCCGCGAACCGCGCTCGAAGACGGATCTGAACATCGCGAAGTTCAGCGAGACCTGAGTGATCCCGATCTCTTCGGCACGCTGGAGGAGCTCGATGACCATGAACTCCATCAGCCCGTTCTCGGCATCCCGGTCACGGCGCATCAGGTCCAGCGAGAGGCCGTTCGGCCCCCAGGGGACGAAGCTCAGCACGGCGCGCAACTCGCCCGGCGCGCCGCCCTCCTCGGCCGCGGCGTCGCGGCATTCGAGCATCACGCACTGCCCGTCGGCCGGATCGCCGAGCCGGCCGAGCGCCATGGAGAAGCCGCGTTCGGTCGCCCCGTCGCGCCAGTCGTCGGCGCGCCGTACCAGTTCGGCCATCTCCTCCTCGGGGATGTCCGCGTGGCGGCGGACGGTCACCTCGTACCCGGCGCGCCGGACCCGGTTGTACGCCTGGCGGACGGTCCGCATCGCCCGCCCCTCCAGGGTGAACTCCGCGGTCTCCACGATCGCTTCGTCGCCCAGCTCCAGGGCGTCCAGGCCGTGCCGTGCGTAGACCGTGCCGCCTTCCTCGCTGACCCCCATCACCGCCGGGATCCAGCCGTGCTCGCGGGCCTCGGCCAGCCACGGCTCGATCGCCCCGGGCCATGCCTCCGGGTCACCGATGGGGTCACCGGAGGCGAGCGACACCCCACCCACCACCCGGTAGGCGACGGCGGCCTTCCCGGTCGGGGACCAGGTGACGCTCTTCTCCCGGCGCAGCGAGAAGTAGCCGAGCGAGTCGCGGTCGCCGTGCCGGTCGAGCAGCGCCCGGAGCCGGGCCTCGTCCTCGGGGGTGATCGGGTCGACGGCCCGGCGGGCCCGGAACGCCGCGTACACGACGGCGATCAGCAGCAGCGTGGAGAGCACGTTGATGGTGACGTCGACCCAGCCCGGGGTCGTGATCCCGGCGAAGGCGGCGTCGTTGTCGGCGACCGAGACCAGCCTCAGCGCCCCGTAGCGCCAGCGGTCCAGGAAGGAGGAGCGGTAGCCGTCGGTCGCGGTGTTGGTGAGGGTGACCAGGCCGGCGGCGATCAGCGAGGTGATCAGCAGCCCGCCGACCGCGACGACGGCCGCCAGCTTCGGATTGGACCGGTCGCCCTTCGCGTAGAACTCGCGCCGTCCCAGGAGCAGCGCGACGACGAAGGCGGCGGTCAGCGTCAGCGAGATCCAGTTCTGCGGATAGCGCCGGACCTCGGGGAAGAGGATCACCAGGGCGAAGAGAAGCAGCAGCAGGCCGCTCACCACCATGTTCACGATCCAGGCGGCCCGCTTGCGGCGGCGCATGGTGATGGCGAGGAAGAGCGCGACGACGCCGGAGGAGAAGCCCGCGGTCAGCAGGTAGGGAGTGAAGTAGTTCGCGGTGTTGTGGCGGCGCAGGTCATTGCCGAGAGTGACCCAGACGGCACTCAGGAAATTGATGAACGACACGACGCGCAGGTACCAGATGGCGAATGCCGCGCCGCGCCGTGACCGGACCGTGCTCGGTGCCCTGGCGGTGCCCCGCCCGGAATCCTCGGTGGACATTCGGACCTCTCCCATGAAAAGCGATCATATGGTGCATCGCACTGCATGAGGGACTGCGCTGTGGCCGGTGTTCAACGGCCGCAGCGCCGCCGGTCCGTGAGCCTCAGGTGGCGTCGTCGTACGTGGCGCCTGCCTCGGCTCCCTCGTCGGCGCTGTCCTTCTCCTCGGCGACGGGGTCGCGTTCGGGCAGCTCGGCCGCGAGTGCGGCAGCGGCCCGGACAAGCGGGAGTGCGAGCAATGCCCCGCTTCCTTCTCCCACGATGACGCCGTGGTCCAGCAACGGGTTGAGTGCCATCCGGTCCAGCGCCTTGGCCTGCGCCGGCTCACCGCTGGCCTGACCCGCCAGCCACCAGTCCGGCGCCCGGAAGGCCGCCCGCTGGCCCACCAGCGCACAGGCCGCCGAGACCACACCGTCCAGGATCACCGGCATCCTGCGCACCGCGCACTGGAGCAGGAAACCGGTCGTCGCCGCCAGATCCGCACCGCCCACCGTGGCCAGCAGCTCCAGCTGGTCACCCATGACCGGCCGGGCCCGCCGCAGCGCGTCCCGGATCGCCGCGCACTTGCGCATCCACGCCAGATCGTCGATCCCCGCACCACCGCGCCCGGTGACCACCGAGGCGTCCGTGCCGCACAGCGCCGCGACCAGCGTGGCGGCGGCCGTCGTCCCGCCCACGCTCAGATCGCCGAGCACCACCAGATCGGTGCCCGAGTCGGCCTCCTCGTCGGCGATCGCCATGCCGAGCCGCACCGCCTGCTCGGCCTCCTCGGCCGTCAGCGCGTCCTCGATGTCGATCCGGCCGCTGCCGCGCCGCACCCGGTGACGCACCACCGACTCGGGCAGCAGCTCCGGGTCGCAGTCCAGGCCGGCGTCGACGATCCGGACCGGTACGCCGAACTGCCGGGCCAGCACCGCGAGCGGCGTCGCGCCGTCCAGCGTGGCCCGCACCAGCTCGTGCGCGGTGCCGGCCGCGCGCCCGGAGACACCCAGCCCGGCCACTCCGTGATCACCGGCGAAGAGCACCACGCGCGGCTGCTCGATCGCCCTGACCGGTACGGACTGCTGCGCGGCCGAGAGCCATTCGCCCAGCTCGTCCAGGCGGCCCAGGGAGCCGACGGGAATGGTCATGCGCTCCCGGCGTTCCTCGGCGTCGCGCCGTACGCCGCCGTCGGGGCGTTCGATCAGATCGGAGAAGTCGTCCAGATTCACGGGGGTCTGCCTCGCGGGTCGATGCGTCGAGTGGGCCGGTGAGCCCGGCGGCGGGCTCACTGCGGAACAGTACCCGCCACCTTTCTGACGCCCGGTCAGTGCGAGGTCCTTCCCCCGAACCGCAGCTGCGTCATCGCGGGCGTCAGGGTCCGCAGCCCCGGGAGCAGCGACTGGATCCGGATCAGTTCGCCCATCGCGCCCCGCCCCCGCGGCAGCCGCAGCGCACGCACCTCGGTGATCGCCGGATGCGCACCGCGCAGCTTGGGCCGCTCGCCGGGGTTCATGGCCCAGCGCATCGGCGGAACGGTCATCGTGCCGACCTTGGAACGGCCGGTCACGGTGGTCCTGGCCAGCCAGCGAGCCATCGTGTCCAGGACCAGGACGCCGCCGGGCAGCCGTTCGGCGCAGGCGGCCAGGATCTCCCGGACCTCCGCGGGGCGCAGATACATCAGCAGCCCCTGTGTCGTGACGACGACGCCGCGGCCCTGCGGGTCCTCGATCTCGTCCAGCCAGGAGAGATCGGTCGCCGACCGCGACAGCGTGCGCAGCCGGTCCGAGGCGGGCAGCAGCTTCCGGCGCAGCTCGGCGACCTCCGGCAGATCCACGCTCAGCCAGCTCAGCCGGCCGTTGTCGACCCGCCAGAAGCCGGTCTCCAGGCCGTCGCCGAGCGCGACCACGGTGGCCCGCGGCCGGTCGGCGAGGTACTCCTGCACGGCCAGGTCGAAGCAGCGCGAGCGCAGCCCCTGGGCCTGCGAGTGGAACGGGTCCGGCCGCCCGAACCGCTCCTCGAAGGGGTAGTCCAGATCCTCCAGCAGCCGCAGCGCCACCGGGTCGTCCAGCACCGGATAGCGCCGGCCCGCCTCGTACGCACGGTTGTAGAGCGTCCACAGCAGGGTCTCCGGGACCCCGCTCAGCATCGGTCGCACGCCCGCCATGTCCGCTCCTCCTGTTCTCCGTGTGACGCCGGTCAGCCGCGCAGGGGCAGTGCCTGCCCGGCCACCACCAGCAGCACCTGTTCGCACTCGTCGGCGAACGCGGCGTTCAGCCGGCCCAGCTCGTCCCGGAACCGCCGCCCGGCGGCCGTCGCGGGCACCACGCCCGAACCGGCCTCGTTGGTGACGGCCACGACCGTACGGCGCGTGCCGCGGACCGCCGCGACCAGCTCGGCGGCCCGCTCCCGCAGGGCATCCTCGCCGCCGCCCGCCCACGCGGCGTCGTCCCAGGCGCCCACCCGGTCCATCGCGTCGGTCAGCCACAGCGACAGGCAGTCGATCAGCAGCGGAGGCCCGTCCGACTCCAGCAGCTCCACCAGTTCACAGGTCTCCTCGGTGCGCCAGGCGGCCGGTCTGCGTTCCCGGTGCAGGCCGATCCGGGCCGCCCACTCGGTGTCCCCCTCCCTGCCGCCGCCGGTCGCCACGTACACCACCTCGGGGAACGTCTCCAGGCGCCGTTCGGCCTCCACCGACTTGCCCGACCTGGCCCCGCCCGTCACCAGCGTGCGCCGCGGCACCTCCAGGGCCGCGTGGTACTCGCCCACCACCAGCGTCGTCCCGTCCGGTACGGCCCGCGCACCGGCCGCCGCGAGCCGGCGGTCCAGCTCGGCGCCGGGCGGCGCGTCATGGTCCAGGTGGACGGCCACGACCTCGGTGTCCGGGCCGATCGCCGCCACGGCCCGCAGCCGCGCCACCGCGTCCGGCCGCCCCACCACATCGCCGACCACCATGTCGTACGGCTCCGCGACCCGGTCCGTGAGCCCGGCCGGCGCGGCCCCCGGCGGCAGGTACAGCAGCCGGGGGCCCGCCGGACCCGTGACCTCGTATCCCGTCCCCGGCGCGTCCATCGGCACGGCCCGCACCCGGTGCCCGCTGATCAGCGTCAGCTCCCGGCCGTCCGGTACCCGCCCCGCCGGGGGAAGCCCCGCGGGCAGTTCCACGGCGGGCCCGTCGTGCGGATGGGTGAGCAGCACCTGCCGTACCCCCGCGAGCGAGTGCCCCGCACGGGCCGCGGCGAACACGGCGCCCGGGGTGAGGTCGAGCAGCAGTGCGCCGTCGACCAGCAGCGCGGTCGACGCCCGCGAGCGCGCCCCGCGGGCGACGGCGCAGGCGGCGCAGGGACATTCGGGGCGCGGCAGCCCGTCGGGGGCTCCGGTGCCGAGCAGAGTCAGTTCCACGCTTCCGATCCTCCCGCGTCCGCGCAACCGGTGCGCGACGTGGGGCCGTCCGGACCGGGTCCCCGCACCGGACTCAGGCACTAGGCTGCGGGCAGCACAGCGACCCAGGAGGCGGACATGGCGTGGACGTGGCGGTTCGAGAAGTCCGACGGCACGGAGACGGAGCCGGCCCTGCAGCCGGAGGAATTCACCACCCAGGGCGACGCGGAGTCCTGGATCGGTGAGTACTGGAAGGAACTCCTCGACGGCGGGGCGGACCAGGTGACGCTCTTCGACGACTCGACGAAGATCTACGGCCCCATGAGCCTCCAGGCCGACCAGGGCTGATCCGCCCCGGGCGGCGGGGCGCCGCCGTACGGGCGTGAGCAGGGGCCCGTACGGCGGCGCTCGTCCCGAGGCCTCTCGTCCGGACCGTACCGGGCTCGCGTCTCTCCCCGGTCCGGAATGACCCGCCCTGACCCGGCCCGGACTCCACAAGGCGGACGCGGGCACGGTCGCCTTCGGCGGGGAGCCCGTGCCCGCCTTCGGTCCGGGCGTCAGGCTGGATCCGCCCTGACCCGCACGGATCCAGCCTGGTTCGGCCTGATCCGGCCTGATCCGGCCTGATCCGGACGGAAGACCCTAGATCTCGCCCAGGGTGACCTTCGCCGTGTTCTCCGTCCCGTTGCGCAGATAGGTCACCGTGACCTTCTGGCCGGGCTTGTCCGAGGCCAGCGCCTCCGACAGGGAGGTGATCGTGGTGACCGGCTGGTCGTCGATCCCGATGATGACGTCGCCGGGCCGCAGCCCCGCCTTGTCCGCGGCGCCGTTCTTCGTGACGTCGACCAGCGCCACCCCGGCCGGCTGGTAGGTGTCGTCGACGACCGTGCGGCCGGTGATGTTCAGGGCCGCCCTGCCGGAGTCGATGACCCTGCCGCTCTTGATGATCTGATCGGCGACCGTCTTCACCATCGACACGGGGATCGCGAACCCGATCCCCGGCGCGGCGCTGCCGCCCAGCTCCGGGTCGGTCGCCGCCAGCGTCGGGATGCCGATCACCTCGCTGTTCAGGTTGACCAGCGCGCCCCCGCTGTTGCCCGGGTTGATCGCGGCCGAGGTCTGCACCATGTTCGCGATCGTCGCACCGGTGCCGCCGCCCGCGCGGCTCTCGCTGACGGTCCGGCCGAGCGCCGAGACGATGCCCTGGGTGACGCTGGAGGACAGACCGAGCGGCGAGCCCATCGCCAGCACGATCTGCCCCACCTCGACCTTCTCCGAGTCGCCGAACTTCGCCGGCTTCAGCCCGGGCGGCACGCTGTCGAGCTTGATGACGGCCAGATCCTGCTCCGGATAGGTGGCCACCAGCGTGGCCTTCTGCACCTTCTCGCCAGTGGCGACGGTGACCTTGAACGTCCTGTCGGTGCCGACCACATGGGCATTGGTGACGATGTGGCCCTTGGTGTCGTAGACGATGCCGGAGCCCAGGCCCACGGAGGTCTGGATCTGCACCACCGACGGCAGCACGTTCTTGATCACGGTCTGGTAGTCGCTCTGTAGATCGCCTGCGGTGCGGGTGGCGGAGGCCGGATCGCTGGGTTCGGCCCTCGGTGCATCGGAAGCGGCGTCCGAGCAGCCGCTCACCAGGGCGATCGCACAGAGACCTGCGGTCAGAGGCAGCAGCAGCCGACGCGCACGGCCGCGGAAGTGGGATGCATCCATGTCCGGATTATTACTTTTGGCACCGTTGGTGGCCTGCCGGGTTCGGCCGGGCGGGTGTGCCGTCGGACAGCCCCAACGGCTCGCTCCCGTGTCCGCTCAGCCCCGTACCCCGCACAGGTGCAGCAGCGCGGCCACCCGGCGGTACGGATCCGTCCGCCCGGCCCGGTCCTCCGCGGACAGCACCTGCTCCAGCTCGGCGGCGGCCGGCAGCTCCACGTCGTTGCTCACGTTGTCCGTGAAGACGCGCACCCCGTACCACGCGTGCAGCGGCGCGGCGATCCCGGCGAGCGTGGCCGTCAGGGCCTCCAGCCGGTCGGCCCGCACCGTCAGGCCCAGCCGGTTGGTGTACGTGTCCGTGTCGAAGGCGGCCAGCGCCGCGCTCCATTCCCCGGCGGTCCCGGGGCGCATCGCCAGCGCGTCCGCGTTCCGTACGAGCAGCGACAGCAGCCCGCCCGGGGCCAGCATCCGGGCCAGGCCCGCCAGCATCGCGTCGGGCTCCCGTACGTACATCAGCACACCGTGGCAGAGCACCACGTCGAAACTGCCGGGCAGGAAGTGCACCCCGGTGTCCAGGCCGTTGCCCTCGATCAGCCGGACCCGCTCGCGGATCCCCGCGGGTTCACTGCCGAGGGCCTCCTTGGCCACCCGCAGCATCTCGGCGTCGGACTCCAGGCCCGTCACCGTGTGACCGGCCCGCGCCAGGCGCAGCGCCTGGGTGCCCTGGCCCATGCCCACGTCGAGCACGCGCAGCCGCTGGCCGACCGGGAAGCGCGCCGCTATCTGCTCGTCGAGCTGCCGGGCCACGAGCTCCTGGCGGACGGTGTTGCGCAGGCCGCCGAGGCCCTTCAGCCACATCGAGGAGGCGCCGGAGAACCCGGTCACGGGCACGGCACCGTCCGGCCGGCCGGCGGACGGACCGCCGGCCAGGCCGGAGAGGTGCGTACTCAGGGCCGCTCTCCCCGCTTGACCTGCGGCTTCGGGAGCCGGAGGCGACGCATCTGAAGCGTGCGCATCAGGCCGTAGGCGACCGCGCCACGCTTGGGCGTATCGGGGAAACGCTGGTTGAGCTGCTTCTTGAGGCGGAACGAGAGACCGATCGAGTCGACGACGATCAGCACGATCACGATGAGCCAGAGCAGCAGCGAGATGTTCTGGATGTTCTGCACCTGGATCACGCTGAGGATCAGAATGATCACGGCCAGCGGCAGGAAGAACTCCGCGATGCAGAAACGCGAGTCCACGTAGTCGCGGACGAAGCGCCGCACCGGGCCCTTGTCGCGCGCAGGCAGATAGCGCTCGTCGCCACTGGCGAGCGCCTCGCGCTGCTTGGCCAGGTCCACACGGCGCGCTTCGCGCTGCCGCTTCATGGCCTCCTTGCGGTCGAGCGGCGCGCCACCGGAGGCACGACGGCGCTGCGACTGGGCATCGCTGCGCTTGGGGGTGGGGCGACCTTTGGGGGCCTGCGGGTCGCGGGGCTGCTTGGAGAGGTCCGCCGTCACCTTGCCGGTGGGCGCCTTCTCTTCCTTCGAACGGCTACGGAACACAAGGCCCAAGGGTACGGGTTCGATCGCCGCGACCCCAGGCCGGTCGGGAACGATCCGGCAACGGCCTGCGTCCTCGCCGGTGTACCGCAGTGTCCGGCACACCCGGCGGCACCGGGTTTTCCCGCCCTCCCCTACTCCCTGGGCCGGAGTGGTGACCTGGTGCAGTCGTCCTTGGGTAGGAGCACATCCGTGCTCGAACAGTGCGGTAATAGAGGCAGGGCCCGTACTGTGGGTTCTGTTGGAGTGCTGGAGCTCAGTCCGTCAGAAGGGGGCGCGCGAAGCCCATGAGCGGTGTCATGAAGCGTATGGGGATGATCTTCCGCGCGAAGGCAAACAAGGCCCTTGACCGGGCCGAGGATCCGCGCGAGACCCTCGATTACTCGTACCAGAAGCAGCTCGAACTGCTTCAGAAGGTACGCCGCGGCGTCGCCGATGTGGCGACCTCGCGCAAGCGGCTCGAACTGCAGCTGAACCAGCTGCAGGGACAGTCGTCCAAGCTGGAGGACCAGGGCCGCAAGGCGCTCGCGCTCGGCCGCGAGGACCTGGCCCGCGAGGCGCTCTCCCGGCGCGCCGCACTCCAGCAGCAGGTCACCGACCTGGAGACGCAGCACACCACGCTGCAGGGCGAGGAGGAGAAGCTCACCCTCGCGGCGCAGCGGCTGCAGGCCAAGGTCGATGCCTTCCGTACGAAGAAGGAGACCATCAAGGCCACCTACACCGCTGCCCAGGCACAGACCCGGATCGGCGAGGCCTTCTCCGGGATCTCCGAGGAGATGGGTGACGTCGGCCTGGCGATCCAGCGGGCCGAGGACAAGACCCAGCAGCTGCAGGCGCGGGCCGGCGCGATCGACGAGCTGCTCGCCTCCGGCGCCCTGGACGACCCGACCGGCACGGCGAAGGACGACATCGCCGCCGAGCTGGACCGGATCTCCGGCGGCTCGGACGTCGAGCTGGAGCTCCAGCGCATGAAGGCCGAGCTGGCCGGCGGCTCCACCCCGCAGCAGGCGATCGAGGGCGGCCCGCAGGACGCCGCCCAGCAGCAGTCGTCGCAGTCCCCGCACAGGTTCGACAAGAGTTGAGGCGGCGTCATGATCGTACGGATCATGGGGGAGGGCCAGGTCGCACTGGCCGACAGTCATCTCGCCGAGCTCGACGGGCTCGACGACGAACTGCTCGCCGAGATGGAGAGCGGTGACGGACCCGGCTTCCGCGCGACTCTCCACGCGCTCCTGGCCAGGGTGCGCGAGCTCGGCACCGCGTTGCCGGACGACTCCCTGGAGCCGTCCGAGCTGATCCTTCCGTCGCCCGACGCGACCCTCGAAGAGGTGCGCGCCATGCTCCGTGACGAGGGTCTGATTCCCGGCTGACGCCGGTCGTTTCTCCAGCACCCGCACGAACCCGTGCCCCGTGTCCGGTCCGCCGGACCCGGGGCACGGTGCGTGTCCGGCCCCTTCGAACGGGACCCGGTCCGATTTCCGCGCGACACGCCGTAACGTAGCTTGACGTGACCACCCTCGGAACCGGGGTTCTGCGCGTCCGGCACTGGCTGCGCGACCACCCCCTCGCGCTGGACGCCGCGCTGGCCCTGGCCGTCCTGGTCGCCATGATCATCGGGTCGTTCGTCCACCCGGGCGCGGGGGAGGGCCGCTCCTTCGAGACCCGTGCGCCCGCGGTGAGCAGCCTGCTGCTGATGGTGGCCGGTGCGCTGGCGCTCATCTGGCGGCGGCGCCGTCCCATGGCGGTGCTCGCGGTCACCGCCGGGCTGACGGTCGTCGAGCTGGTGGGGTCCGATCCGCCCACGCCCGTGGTCATGAGCACCGTCATCGCGCTGTACACCGTCGCCGCCCGCACCGACCGGCCCACCACCTGGCGGGTCGGCCTGCTGACGGTGGCCGTACTGACGGCCGCGGCGATGCTCTGCGGTCCGGCGCCCTGGTACAGCCAGGAGAACTTCGGCGTCTTCGCCTGGACCGGCATGGCCGGTGCAGCGGGGGACGCCGTCCGCTCCCGGCGTGCCTTCGTCGACGCGATCAGGGAACGGGCCGAACGGGCCGAACGCACCCGCGACGAGGAGGCCCGGCGGCGGGTCGCCGAGGAGCGGCTGCGGATCGCCCGCGAACTCCATGACGTCGTCGCCCACCACATCGCGCTGGTCAACGTGCAGGCCGGGGTGGCCGCCCACGTCATGGACAGGCGCCCCGACCAGGCCAAGGAGGCGTTGGCCCACGTCCGGGAGGCCAGCCGTTCCGCGCTCGACGAACTGCGGGCCACCGTCGGGCTGCTGCGCCAGTCCGGCGACCCGGCGGCGCCGACCGAACCCGCCCCGGGCCTCGCCGTTCTGGACGAACTGGTGGACGCCGTCCGCAGGGCCGGGCTCCCCGTCGAACTGGCCTGCACCGACCGGCGGTTCCCGCTGCCCGCGGCCGTCGACCTGGCCGCGTACCGGGTCATCCAGGAGGCGCTGACCAACGTCCGCAAACACGCGGGCCCCGGGGCGAAGGCCGAGGTGAGTGTCGTACGGGTCGGGAGAACGGCCGAGATCACCGTGATCGACAACGGCGCCGGCGGGGGCGGCGACGGCGCCGGCGGCGGCCACGGCCTGCTCGGTATGCGCGAACGCGTCACCGCGCTGGGCGGCACCCTGACCGCCGGGCCCCGCTACGGCGGTGGATTCCGGGTCCATGCGATCCTGCCCGTCGAGGCCCGCGCGGCGGAGTCCGGGTGACCGGGCGCGGAGGGCCGGACGGCGGAGAACGCATGACGGCGGGGAAGCGGACATGACGGCGGGGGAGCAGGCGTGACGACGGGGAAGCGGACATGGTGGCCGGGGAGCAGGCATGACGGCGGGGGAGAACGCATGAGGCGGAGGAGGGAGCGCGCATGACACCGCCCATCAAGGTGCTGCTCGTCGATGACCAGGCGCTGCTGCGCAGCGCGTTCCGGGTCCTGGTCGACTCGGAGGCCGACATGGAGGTGGTCGGCGAGGCGGCGGACGGCGCGCAGGCGGTGGAACTCGCACGCTCGACCCGCGCCGACGTCGTGCTGATGGACATCCGGATGCCGGGCACGGACGGACTCACCGCGACCCGCATGATCAGCGCCGATCCGGAGCTGGCCGACGTACGGGTCGTCATGCTCACCACCTTCGAGGTGGACGAGTACGTGGTGCAGTCGCTGCGGGCCGGGGCGTCCGGCTTCCTCGGCAAGGGGGCCGAACCGGAGGAACTGCTCAACGCCATCCGCGTCGCCGCGGGCGGCGAGGCGCTGCTCTCACCTGCCGCGACCAAGGGCCTGATCGCCACTTTCCTTGCGCAGGGCGGCAGTTCGGAGGGCGACGGGCCGAGTGCCGCGGAGTACTCCGAGCGGCTCGCCGCGCTCACCGGCCGCGAGCGCGAGGTGCTCGTACTGGTGGCCGGCGGGCATTCCAACGACGAGATCGCCGAGCGGCTCGTCGTCAGCCCGCTCACCGTCAAGACCCATGTGAACAGGGCGATGGCGAAACTGGGTGCCAGGGACCGGGCCCAATTGGTGGTAATTGCCTACGAATCCGGCCTGGTGCGCCCCAGGGTGGAGTGACGGGTGGAGAAACGGCGTACTCCACCTGCGGTATGCGCGGCATAAGAAAGCGACCTGGGGCCGACGCCCGGACCCTTGCCGACAGGCGATCGTATAGACGGGCCGGGTCTGTCCCTCAGCCGCCCGTCCCACCTGCCGCGTAAGCCACAGAAGAGAGACCCACCCATGTCCTGGCTGTCCAGATTCAGCCTCGCGCAACGGGCCCTGATCGGACTGATCTCGATCGTCGCGCTCGTGTTCGGAGCGATCGCGATCCCGCAGCTCAAGCAGCAGCTGCTGCCCACCATCGAACTCCCGATGGTGTCGGTCATCGCCCCCTATCAGGGTGCGTCCCCCGATGTGGTCGAGAAGCAGGTCGTCGAACCGCTCGAGAATTCCATCAAGGCCGTCGACGGCGTCACCGGCATCACCTCGACCGCCAGCGAGGGCAGCGCCGTCATCATGGCGTCCTTCGACTTCGGCAGCGAGGGCACCAAGCAGCTCGTCGCCGACATCCAGCAGGCGGTGAACCGCGCCCGCGCCCAGCTTCCCGACGACGTCGACCCGCAGGTCATCGCCGGCTCGACCGACGACATCCCGGCCGTCGTCCTCGCCGTCACCTCCGACAAGGACCAGCAGGCGCTCGCCGACCAGCTGGACCGCACGGTCGTCCCCGCCCTGGAGGACATCAGCGGCGTCGGCCAGGTCACCGTCGACGGTGTGCAGGACCTCCAGGTCTCCATCACCCCCGACGACAAGAAGCTCGCCGCCGCGGGACTGAACGCCATGACGCTCTCCCAGGCGCTCCAGGCGGGCGGCGCGACCGTCCCCGCCGGTTCCTTCTCCGAGTCGGGCAAGAGCCGCACCGTCCAGGTCGGCGGCGCCTTCACCTCCCTGAAGCAGATCGAGGACCTGCGGGTCGCCGGCCAGGACCCGGCCACGGGCAAGTCCGGCGAGCCGGTCCGAGTCGGTGACGTCGCCAAGGTGAAGCAGGAGCCGTCCACCGCGGTCTCCATCACCCGTACCAACGGCAAGCCGAGCCTCGCCGTGATGGCCACGATGGACAAGGACGGCAGTGCCGTCGCCATCTCGGACGCGGTCAAGGACAAGCTCCCGGACCTCCGCAAGGACCTCGGCGCCGGCGCCGAGCTGACCGTCGTCTCCGACCAGGGTCCCGCCGTCTCCAAGGCGATCTCCGGTCTGACCACCGAGGGCGCGCTCGGTCTGCTCTTCGCCGTCATCGTGATCCTGGTCTTCCTCGCGTCGCTGCGCTCGACCCTGGTCACCGCGGTCTCCATCCCGCTCTCCGTGGTCCTCGCACTGATCGTGCTCTGGACCCGTGACCTCTCGCTCAACATGCTGACGCTGGGCGCGCTGACCATCGCGATCGGCCGCGTCGTCGACGACTCGATCGTGGTCCTGGAGAACATCAAGCGTCACCTCGGCTACGGCGAGGAGCGCCAGTCGGCGATCATCACCGCGGTGAAGGAAGTGGCCGGCGCGGTCACCTCCTCGACCCTCACCACGGTCGCCGTCTTCCTGCCGATCGGTCTCGTCGGCGGCATGGTCGGCGAGCTCTTCGGTTCCTTCTCGCTGACCGTCACCGCGGCCCTGCTGGCGTCCCTGCTGGTCTCGCTGACCGTCGTCCCCGTCCTGTCGTACTGGTTCCTGCGCGCCCCGAAGGGCGCCACGGAGAACCCGGACCAGGCGCGCCGCGAGGCCGAGGAGAAGGAGGCCCGCAGCCGGCTCCAGAAGCTGTACGTCCCGGTCCTGCGCTTCGCCACCCGGCGCCGTGTCACCAGTGTCGTCATCGCCGTCGTCGTGCTCCTCGGCACCTTCGGCATGGCCCCGCTGCTGAAGACCACCTTCTTCGACCAGGGCGAGCAGGAAGTCCTCTCCCTCAAGCAGGAGCTCACCCCGGGCACCAGCCTGGCGGCCGCCGACGAAGCGGCCAAGAAGGTCGAGAAGGTCCTCGCCGACGACAAGGGCGTCAAGGACTACCAGGTCACCGTCGGCTCCTCCGGCTTCATGGCGGCCTTCGGCGGCGGTACGGGCGCCAACCAGGCCTCCTACCAGATCACGCTGAAGGACTCGTCCGACTACGACGCAGCCCAGGAGCGCATCGAGACGGCCCTGGGCAAGCTCGACGGCATCGGCGACACCGCCCTCTCCGGGGGCGACGGCTTCGGCAGCCAGAAGCTCAGCGTCGTGGTCAAGGCCGCCGACGCGGACGTGCTCAAGAAGGCGTCCGAAAAGGTGCGCACCGAGGTGGCCGAGCTCAAGAACGTCTCCGACGTCCAGAGCGACCTCGCGCAGAGCGTTCCGCGGATCTCGGTCAGGGCCACCCCCAAGGCCGCGGAGGCCGGGTTCGACCAGACCGCGCTCGGCGCGGCCGTCGCCGGAGCGGTGCGCGGCACCCCGTCCGGCAAGGCGATCATGGACGACACCGAGCGGGACGTCGTCATCAAGTCCGCCCACCCGGCCACCACCATGGCAGAGCTGAAGAACCTGCCCCTCGGCCCGGTGAAGCTCGGACAGATCGCCGATGTCGAACTGGTCCCCGGACCGGTCTCCATGACCCGGATCGACGGCCAGCGCGCCGCGACGATCACCGCCAAGCCTCTCGGCGACGACACCGGCGCGGTCGGCACCGACCTCCAGAACGCGATCAAGAAGCTGGACCTCCCGGACGGCGCCACCGCCACCATCGGCGGCGTCACCGAGGACCAGTCCGACGCGTTCGTGAAGCTGGCCCTGGCCATGCTGGCGGCGATCTCGATCGTCTTCATGCTGCTGGTCGCCACCTTCCGGTCGCTCGTCCAGCCGCTGATCCTGCTGGTCTCCATCCCGTTCGCGGCGACGGGCGCCATCGGCCTGCTCGTCATCACCGGCACCCCCATGGGTATCGCGGCGATGATCGGCATGCTGATGCTGATCGGCATCGTGGTGACCAACGCGATCGTGCTGATCGACCTGATCAACCAGTACCGCAGGCAGGGCATGGGCGTCGTCGAGGCGGTCATCGAGGGCGGCCGCCACCGTCTGCGCCCGATCCTGATGACCGCGCTCGCGACGATCTTCGCCCTGCTCCCGATGGCACTGGGCGTCACCGGCGAGGGCGGCTTCATCTCGCAGCCGCTCGCGGTGGTCGTGATCGGCGGCCTGGTCACCTCGACGCTGCTCACGCTGCTCCTGGTGCCCACGCTCTACGCGATGGTGGAGCTCCGCAAGGAGCGCCGCGCGAAGAAGAAGGCGCTCAAGCGGGCGGAGAAGGCGGGCGGGTCCGCCCCGGCCCTCGCGGAGGAGAGCGCCTCCGAGGAGCCGGAGCCCGCGAAGGCGTAACGCACAGCGGCCCAGCACAGGAGGCCCCGGCACCGTTCTTCCACGGTGCCGGGGCCTCCTGCTCTGCACGCCGCCCTACGGCAGCGCCAGCATCCGCTCCAGCGCGAGCTTGGCGTACTTCTCCGTCTCCGGGTCGACCTCGATCCGGTTGACCAGGTTGCCCTCGGCCAGCGACTCCAGCGCCCACACCAGGTGCGGCAGGTCGATGCGGTTCATCGTCGAGCAGAAGCAGACCGTCTTGTCGAGGAAGACGATCTCCTTGTCCTCGGCCGCGAACCGGTTCGCCAGCCGGCGCACCAGGTTCAGCTCGGTGCCGATCGCCCACTTCGAGCCGGCCGGGGCCGCCTCCAGGGCCTTGATGATGTACTCCGTCGAGCCGACGTGGTCCGCCGCTGCCACGACCTCGTGCTTGCACTCGGGGTGGACCAGGACGTTGACGCCCGGTATCCGCTCACGGACGTCGTTGACGGACTCGACCGAGAAGCGGCCGTGCACCGAGCAGTGCCCGCGCCACAGGATCATCTTCGCGTTCCGCAGCTCCTCGGCGGTCAGGCCGCCGTTCGGCTTGTGCGGGTTGTAGAGGACGCAGTCCTCCAGCGACATCCCCATGTCCCGGACCGCGGTGTTCCGGCCCAGGTGCTGGTCGGGCAGGAAGAGGACCTTGTCGCCCTGCTCGAAGGCCCACTCCAGCGCCCGCTTCGCGTTGGACGAGGTGCAGATCGTGCCGCCGTGCCTGCCGGTGAAGGCCTTGATGTCGGCGGAGGAGTTCATGTACGAGACCGGCACGACCTGCCCGGCGACCCCGGCCTCGGTCAGCACGTCCCAGCACTCGGCGACCTGCTCGGCGGTGGCCATGTCGGCCATGGAGCAGCCCGCGGCCAGGTCCGGCAGCACGACCTTCTGGTCGTCGGTGGTCAGGATGTCCGCGGACTCGGCCATGAAGTGCACACCGCAGAAGACGATGTACTCGGCCTCCGGCCGCGCGGCGGCGTCCCGGGCGAGCTTGAACGAGTCGCCGGTGACATCGGCGAACTGGATGACCTCGTCACGCTGGTAGTGGTGGCCGAGGACGAACACCTTGTCCCCGAGCTTCTCCTTGGCCGCACGGGCACGCTCCACCAGGTCCGGGTCGGACGGGGATGGCAGGTCGCCGGGGCACTCGACGCCACGCTCGCTCCGCGGGTCGGCCTCACGGCCGAGCAGGAGCAGGGCGAGGGGCGTCGGCTGGACGTCGAGATCCTGGACGGGGTGGGCCGTGGTCACGTCACGCACCCTTTCTTCTCTGCTGAAAGCCTCTGCGAAAAGCTTCCGCGAAGCCTTTTCGTCTAATTGACGCTATCTATGATATCCGGTTCACGTCACTTTGACGATGGCCATAGTGTCGATGTGACGCATCCCCCCGGCCGACCGGTATGCGAGCATGAATGGAACAGGCAAGCGCTCGGCCCGGAATGAATCCGCGGTCCCGACGGTTGCAACGTCGGCAAGCAGTCTCCGTACAACCCGGGAGAGAAGCAGATGTCCGTATCGGACGAGACCACCACCGTGAGCGACGGCATCCTCCTGTCCGACGCCGCCGCAGCCAAGGTCAAGGGCCTGCTGGAGCAGGAAGGCCGTGACGACCTGGCGCTGCGCGTCGCCGTCCAGCCCGGCGGCTGCTCGGGCCTGCGCTACCAGCTCTTCTTCGACGAGCGTTCGCTCGACGGTGACGTCGTGAAGGACTTCGACGGCGTCAAGGTCGTCACCGACCGGATGAGCGCTCCGTACCTGGGCGGCGCCTCCATCGACTTCGTCGACACCATCGAGAAGCAGGGCTTCACGATCGACAACCCCAACGCCACGGGCTCCTGCGCCTGCGGCGACTCCTTCAGCTGAGCCCTGAAGGCGGCGCGTACGCCTGAGCGCGGCGCGGAACGGCAGGACGGCGGCGGCCCCGGAATCCGGGGCCGCCGCCGTCGTCGTGTCCGAGGGGCCGGCGCTCAGCTGCGCGGCACGTCACCGCCCGACGCCGCGTCTGCCACCGTCCGGTCGCCGAGCGGCGCGTCGAGCGTCACCGTCCGGGTCAGCTCCTTGGCGATCATGATGCAGACCTTCTTCCCGGGCTGCTTCGACTCCGTCACCTTCACGGTCACCCGGTCCGGGCCCTCGGTCGCGCTCGCGGTGTACGTGCTGCACGCCCCGCCCCAGAACGTCACCGACAGGGTCCGCCCGTCGGCGCGGTACGACAGCGGCTGCGGCCCGGACTTCTCCGCGTCGCCCGGGGGAGTCGTGGGGGCCGGCGTGGGGAGGGCCGTCGAGGGCGCGTCCTTCGCCAGGTACGAGGGGGCCACGGCGACCTGGGAGACCGTGGTGCCCCGGCCACCGGCGGCCGGGCGCACGGAGAAGAGCCAGGACGGTACGAGCGTCTGCTTGCCCGCCACGTACTGCGCCGCCAGACCGAACGCCGCCTTGTCGACCGTCACCGTCGTCGTCGGCCGCTCCGCCCCGGTCAGCGTCCCGCAGTGGACCTTCGGCGTTTTCCGGCCTTCGTCCAGCGGTACGGGGGTGGCGCATCCGCCGATGTCCGCGCGTGCCCGGGTGCCGTGCGCCGAGGCGTTCAGCTGCTTCAGCGCCTCGGCGGCGCTGATCACCGGATAGCTGTCGCCCTTCTCCAGCCCCTTCAACTGCCCGCTGCCGCCGACCACTTCACCGTCCGGACCCACCTGGATCCCGGTCGACCAGCCGTACGTGGGAAGGCCGTCCACCTTCGGATTCGCGTTCACCACCCTTACCGAATCCATGAGTTGACGGGAATCCAGCGCGGCGCCGTCCTGCCCCGCCGCCTTCAGCACCGGTGCCGCGGCGGCCCTGGCGGCGCTCTCGCTCACCGGGGATCCGCTGTCTCCCCGGGCCGGGTTCCCGCCCGAACAGACCGCCTTCTTCGGGCAGTTGTCCGTTCCGCCGGAGCCGTACCGGGCGAAGCTCCAGGTGCCCGGGGCCTGCTTGTCCACCCGCAGGAACGGGCCCGAACCGTCGCCGTCGGACCCCACCTTCCAGTACGTCCCCTCCGCCTGTGGCGTGCCCGCAAGCCCCAGCGCCTTCGCCAGCCGGGCCACCTCGGCCGCGGAGACGGTCCCCGCGGCGCGCTGCACGGCGGCCGTGCGGGGCCCCTCGGGCAGCTTGCCGGCGGCGCGGTAGACCACCCGGCCGCCGTTCGGGTCGGGCTCGCCCGGTGCGATGCCCCGGGAGGGCGCCTCGGGCGCCGCAGGGGCGCCCTCCCGCCCGTCCAGGGCCAGCGGGGGCGGGGTGCGCCCCGCGCCGCTGTCCGCGCTGTCGCCGGACCTGCCGTCACCGTCCGCCGCGGTCGCCGCCCAGTACGCGCCGCCGCCACCGGCCAGCAGTACGGCTGCCGCCACCGAGGCCACGGCGAGCGGCGAACGCCGCCGGGGGCCGGTCACGTCGTTGTCGGATCGCTCGGTGCTCACCGGATCGCTCCTTCGCCTGCATTGCCGTCACACGCCGTTGCCCGGCCTGTCCGTCCCCGGGAACGGGGACAACGGTGGGACGGGGCAGCGGCGCGCGCGGTTCCCGCACGGCTTCCGTGCGGGGCGTCAGGCGAGAGGGGAGCCGGTCTTCGCCGCCCCTCAGTCGCCGTACTCGGACATGGCGTCGACCAGCCGGGCGGAGGAGGCGGGCACGGTGACCCCGTGGATCCGGGACGGCGCGACGGGAGCGGGGGCGGACTTCGCGGGGGCCACCCAGTGCGGAGCCATCCGCGCGCAGTCCCCGCGCAGCTCGGCCAGGCTGATCTCGGACTCGCGCGTGGCGATGTTGTTCGACATATCGGCACCGTAGGCATCGCAGGCATCAGGAAGAAAGACCTACTATCGGGTAGTTTTCCCCCCTTCAGGACGGGTGCGGGGAACCGGTAGCGTGAACTGTCACGCCGCCCCGGGAACACAGCCACCCGTTTCCCCCGATCTACGCAGGAGCAGTCTCCCCGTGCGAATCGCAGTCACCGGCTCCATCGCCACCGATCACCTCATGACCTTCCCCGGCCGTTTCGCCGACCAGCTGGTCGCGGATCAGCTGCACACGGTCTCGCTCTCCTTCCTGGTCGACAACCTCGACGTGCGCCGGGGCGGTGTCGCCGCCAACATCTGCTTCGGCATGGGCCTGCTGGGCACGGAGCCGATCCTGGTCGGCGCCGCCGGCTCCGACTTCGACGACTACCGCGCCTGGCTCGACCGCCACGGCGTCGACACCGGCTCGGTCCGGATCTCCGAGGTCCTGCACACCGCCCGTTTCGTCTGCACGACGGATGCCGACCACAACCAGATCGGCTCCTTCTACACCGGCGCGATGAGCGAGGCCCGGCTCATCGAGCTGAAGGCCGTCGCCGACCGGGTCGGCGGCCTCGACCTGGTCTCGATCGGCGCCGACGACCCCGAGGGGATGCTCCGCCACACCGAGGAGTGCCGCTCCCGGGGCATTCCGTTCGCCGCGGACTTCTCGCAGCAGATCGCCCGGATGGACGGCGACGAGATCAGGATCCTCCTGGACGGCGCCACGTACCTCTTCTCCAACGAGTACGAGAAGGGGCTCATCGAGTCCAAGACCGGCTGGACCGACGAGGAGATCCTGGCCAGGGTCGGCCACCGGGTGACCACCCTCGGCGCCCGCGGCGTGCGCATCGAGCGCGCCGGTCAGGATCCGATCGAGGTCGGCTGCCCGGAGGAGGAGGTCAAGGCCGACCCGACCGGCGTCGGCGACGCCTTCCGGGCCGGTTTCCTCTCCGGCCTCGCCTGGGGCGTCGGCCTGGAGCGCGCCGCCCAGGTCGGCTGCATGCTGGCCACCCTGGTCATCGAGACGGTCGGCACCCAGGAGTACACCCTGCGCCGCACCCACTTCATGGACCGCTTCACCAAGGCGTACGGCCACGACGCCGCCGCCGAGGTCCGCACGCACCTCGCGTAGTCAGGACAGCCGGCGGACCACATAGGCCGAGCCGCGGTCCGCCGGCTCCTCGCCCACGTACTCCTGCTCGCGCATCGCGCACCAGGCCGGGATGTCCAGCCGCGCCGCCTCGTCGTCGGAGAGCACGGTCACCGTCCCGCCCACCGGCACCTCCCCGATCACCTTCGCGAGCTCGATCACCGGGACCGGACAGCGCTTCCCCAGCGCGTCCACCACCAGGGACGCGCCCCGGGCGGCCTCCAGGGGCGCGGAGACGGGCGCGCCCAGCCGCTGCCGCACCTCGGCCACGACCCGGGGCAGCACCTCCAGGAACCGGTCGACGTCCTCCTCGGCGGTGCCGTTCGGCAGCGACACCCGTACGTTCCCCTCCGAAAGCACCCCCATGGCCCTGAGCACGTGGCTCGGCGTCAGCGTGCTGCTGGTGCAGGAGGAGCCGGACGACACGGAGAACCCCGCCCGGTCCAGCTCGTGCAGCAGTGTCTCCCCGTCGACATAGAGACAGGAGAAGGTCACCAGATGCGGCAGCCGCCGCACCGGATCGCCGACCACCTCCACATCGGGCACCAGCTCCGCCACCGTCGCCCTGATGCGGTTCACCAGGGCCCGCAGCCGCACGGACTCCGCCGCGGCCTCGGCCCGTACCGCCCGCAGCGACGCCGCCGCCGCGACGATCGCCGGAATGTTCTCGAACCCCGCCGCCCGCCCCGACTCCCGCTCGTCGGCCGGTCCTTGAGCGGCGAACCGCACCCCCTTGCGCACCGCCAGCAGCCCGACGCCCGAGGGCCCGCCCCACTTGTGGGCGCTGCCCGTCAGCAGCGACCAGCCGTCCGGCACCGCCTCCCGGCCCAGCGACTGGGCGGCGTCCACCAGCAGCGGCACCCCCGCCGCCCGGCAGAGCTCCGCGACGGCGGCCACCGGTTGCACGGTGCCGACCTCGTGATTGGCGGACTGCAGACAGGCCAGCGCGGTGTCCTCGCGCAGCGCGTCCGCGTACGCCGGCGCGCTCACCGCCCCCGTCCGGTCCACCGCCACCTCGGAGACCGATCCGCCCTGCGCCTCATGGGCGGCCGCCGAATGGAGAACCGACGAGTGTTCGACCGCGGAGACGACCAGATGGCGGCCGACACGCCGACGTCCCGCGAGGGCTCCGGCAATCCCCGAGTGCACCGCCCGGGTCCCCGAAGGAGTGAATGTCAGCTCGTCCGGGCGACAGCCGACGGCCTCGGCGGCCGCCTCCCGGGCGGCGTCCAGCAGCAGCCGGGCCCGCCGCCCCTCGCGGTAGAGCCTGGCCGGGTCGGCCCAGCCCTCGTCCAGCGCGGCAAGCAGCGCCTGACGTGCGACGGGGTGCAGGGGGGCAGCGGATGCGGTGTCGAAGTAGGGCACGCGGCCACGCTAGCCCGAGCCGGGCCCCGGCCCGGGAACAGGCCGCCCGCACAGCCAGGAGAGGGGGCGTCAGATGGTGCTCCGAGGCCCGTGTTCCACCCCTTCGGGGAGTCGGACGGCGCGTTGGGCACCCTCCCCGCGCGACCCCAAATAGCGTCCAGTAGGGTTTGGTCCGCATAAACATCCAAACCCCTGCCCGCGTCAGGGCGGCGACCGACCAGAAAGACGGCCGCGCCGACCGCGCGGGCGAGACTCTCGGGAAGGCGCTACGTGAGTCCCAACGGCTCCGACCGCTCGTCGCGGCGCCCGATGCGGCGGAAGCTGCCGCAGGTGCTGACTGCGGGCCTGATCCTGGCGACCGCCACCGGTTGCACATACAAGGACTTCCCCCGCCTTGGAATGCCCACGCCGGTAACAGAAGAGGCACCACGGATTCTTTCCCTCTGGCAGGGCTCGTGGGCGGCAGCGCTCGCCACGGGCGTGCTGGTCTGGGGCCTGATCCTGTGGAGCGTCATCTTCCACAGGCGCAGTCGTACCAAGGTCGAGGTTCCTCCGCAGACCAGGTACAACATGCCCATCGAGGCGCTGTACACCGTGGTCCCTCTGATCATCGTCTCGGTGTTGTTCTACTTCACCGCGCGCGATGAAACGAAGCTCCTCACCCTCTCCCCGAAGCCCGCCCACACCATCAACGTGGTCGGCTACCAGTGGAGCTGGGGCTTCAACTACATCGAGAACGTGGACGGCTCGACCGCCACGGGCAACAAGATCCCCAAGGAGCTCGACGCCATCCCCGACCGGTTCCGCAAGGACTTCCCCAAGGGTGCGGAAGGCGTCTACGACTTCGGCATCCCGGGAACGCGGAACCCGCAGAACGGCAACCCGGGTCCGACCCTGTGGCTGCCGAAGGGCGAGAAGGTCCGTTTCGTTCTGACTTCGCGTGACGTCATCCACTCCTTCTGGGTGGTGCCGTTCCTCATGAAGCAGGACGTCCTTCCGGGCCACACCAACGCCTTCGAGGTGACTCCGAACCAGGAGGGCACCTTCATGGGCAAGTGCGCCGAGCTCTGCGGCGTCGACCACTCCCGGATGCTCTTCAACGTCAAGGTCGTCTCCCCGGAGCGCTACCAGGCGCACCTCAAGGAGCTGGCGAAGAAGGGCCAGACGGGCTACGTGCCGGCCGGCATCGAGCAGACTGACCCGGCCAGGAATGCGGAGACGAACAAACTGTGAGCATCCTCAACGAACCTCAGGGTGCCGCGGCAGCAGACGACTCGTACGAGGACGAGCTGCCGGTCCGGCGCAAGCAGCCGGGAAACGTCGTCATCAAGTGGCTGACCACCACTGACCACAAGACGATCGGCACGATGTACCTGGTCACATCGTTCGCGTTCTTCTGCATCGGCGGTCTGATGGCGCTCTTCATGCGCGCCGAACTGGCCCGTCCCGGCACGCAGATCATGTCGAACGAGCAGTTCAACCAGGCGTTCACGATGCACGGCACGATCATGCTGCTGATGTTCGCGACGCCGCTGTTCGCCGGGTTCGCCAACTGGATCATGCCGCTGCAGATCGGCGCGCCCGACGTGGCGTTCCCGCGGCTGAACATGTTCGCGTACTGGCTGTACCTCTTCGGTTCGATCATCGCGGTGGCCGGCTTCCTCACCCCCCAGGGTGCGGCGGACTTCGGCTGGTTCGCCTACTCCCCGCTCTCGGACGCGGTCCGGTCGCCGGGTGTCGGCGCCGACATGTGGATCATGGGTCTGGCCTTCTCCGGCTTCGGCACGATCCTCGGTTCGGTCAACTTCATCACCACGATCATCTGCATGCGCGCTCCCGGCATGACGATGTTCCGCATGCCGATCTTCGTCTGGAACGTCCTGCTGACCGGTGTGCTGGTCCTGCTGGCCTTCCCGGTCCTCGCCGCCGCGCTCTTCGCACTGGAGGCGGACCGTAAATTCGGTGCGCATGTCTTCGACGCGGCCAATGGCGGGGCATTGCTCTGGCAACACCTCTTCTGGTTCTTCGGCCATCCAGAGGTGTACATCATCGCCCTGCCATTCTTCGGAATCATTTCCGAGGTGATTCCGGTGTTCAGCCGGAAGCCGATGTTCGGCTACATCGGCCTGATCAGCGCGACGATCGCCATCGCGGGTCTCTCCGTGACCGTGTGGGCGCACCACATGTACGTCACGGGCGGTGTGCTCCTGCCGTTCTTCTCGTTCATGACCTTCCTCATCGCGGTACCGACCGGTGTGAAGTTCTTCAACTGGATCGGCACGATGTGGAAGGGATCGTTGTCCTTCGAGACACCGATGCTCTGGGCCGTCGGCTTCCTGATCACCTTCACCTTCGGTGGTCTGACCGGCGTGATCCTGGCATCGCCCCCGATGGACTTCCACGTCTCGGACTCGTACTTCGTCGTCGCGCACTTCCACTACGTCATCTTCGGCACCGTGGTCTTCGCGATGTTCTCCGGATTCCACTTCTGGTGGCCGAAGTTCACCGGCAAGATGCTGGACGAGCGGCTCGGGAAGATC